>NZ_BAFW01000189.1 GCF_000308535.1 Nocardia cerradoensis NBRC 101014
CGACGGCAGCGCGTCGAGTTCGGCCTCGGCGAAGCGGGCATCGTCGGAGGGGTCGGGGAACAGGGCGGTGCGTTCGGCCTCCAATGCCTGGTCGAGCAACTCGCGCACCTGTTGCAGGGTGCCGTCGAGGCGGTGCTGCCGGGTGAGCTCGGCGCGGCGCTGCCACAACCGCCGGGTCAGCTCGTCCAGGCCGGGTGTGCGGCCGGTGCCGCGGCGCAGCAGCTCCTCCAGGGCGGTGCGCGGGGAGCTGCCGTCCATCACGTCGCGGCCGATGAGGTCCAGCGCCTCCCGCAGATCGACCGGGGGCGCCAGCGGGTCGGGACCGTCGTGATAGGGCCCGTAGGAATAGCGGTCGGGGGTAGTCATGAGCCGTAGGTCGCCGTGCCGTCGTCGGAGTCCTTGGCCAGCTGGCGGCTCAAATACAGTGACTCCAAAGCGAATTCGACGGTCGCCGCGATCCGCGCCGGCGAGTCGGTGGACTCGGCGCCGAGCCGCTCGGCCACCCGCGCCAGCACCGGCAGCTCGGGCAGCGCCGAGAGCACCTCCTGGCCCGGCACCCGCTCGCCGGTGGTGACCGGATGCCCCTCGTTCACCGCCTCGGCCAGCGGCCGCAGATCCACCCCGGCCAGGCGCCGGCGTGCGGTCTCGGCGAAGGCGCGGCGCAGCAGATGGGTGAGATGCTCGGTCTCGCGGCCCTCCTCACCGGATTCGAATTCCACCTTGCCGCGCAGCACCGCGGGCACCGATTCCAGATCCACCGGGCGGGCGACGGCGGGATGTTCACCGGTCAGCGCGGTCCGGCGCAGTGCGGCCGCGGCCACGGTCTCGGCCGCCGCCACCGCGAAGCGCGCCGAGACGCCGGAGCGCTGATCGACGGCCGGCGATTCCCGCAGCTGGCGCACGAAGCGCGCCAGCACCTCGAGCAGCGGGTCGCCGACCTCGGCGACCAGATCGGCCTCCTGGCGCACCAGCGCGGTCTCGGCCTCCACGTCGAGCGGATAGTGGGTGCGGATCTCCGCGCCGAACCGGTCCTTGAGCGGAGTGATGATGCGGCCGCGGTTGGTGTAGTCCTCCGGGTTGGCGGTGGCCACCAGCAGCACATCCAGCGGTAGCCGCAGCGTGTAGCCGCGCACCTGGATATCGCGTTCCTCCATCACGTTCAGCAGCGCGACCTGGATCCGCTCGGCGAGGTCGGGCAGTTCGTTGATGGCGACGATGCCGCGATGGGCGCGCGGAACCAGCCCGAAGTGGATGGTCTCCGGATCACCCAGGCTGCGGCCCTCGGCCACCTTCACCGGGTCGACGTCGCCGATCAGGTCGCCGACCGAGGTGTCCGGGGTGGCGAGCTTCTCGGCGTAGCGTTCGCTGCGGTGACGCCACGCCACCGGCAGATCGTCGCCCAGTTCGGCCGCGAGCCGCCGGCCCGCCGGGCTGATCGGCGCCAGCGGATGTTCACCGAGTTCGGCGCCGTCGATCACCGGCGTCCATTCGTCGAGCAACCCCACCAGGGTGCGCAGCAATCGGGTCTTGCCCTGCCCGCGCTCGCCGAGCAGCACCACATCGTGGCCGGCGAGCAGCGCCCGCTCCAGTTGCGGGACGACGGTGCGGTCGAAGCCGACGATGCCGGGCCACGGATCGGTCCCGGATCGCAGTGCGGCGAGAAGATTCTCGCGGATTTCGGATTTCACTCCGCGCGGCTGATAACCGGCGGCGCGCAGTTCGCCCGCGGTGGCGGGCAGATGCTGAGGAACACTCACCCCAGCGACGCTACGACGATCTTGCGGCTCCGACAACGATTGTGTCGGCTCACCTCGCGTCGGTGGGTGGGACGGACAGGTTGCTCAAGGCGCCGACAACGGTGGGCTGAATGGCCAACTCGGCGGTCAGCGGATCCACCGCCGCCATCCGCGCGATCGTCGGCGTGCGGCTGACCAGGCATATCGCAACACCACGTCCGCGCTGCTCGGCGGCTTCCTCGGCCAGGATCACCAGTGCGCGCCAGCCCAGGAAGCCGAGCCCGCCGGTATCGACGACCAGTGGCCCGCCATGGGCCGCGGCCAGCGCCGCGCCCTCGTGGATGAGACGTCGCCAATCATCGAGAGTGCACGCATCGGCCTCCCCGCGCACCGACAAGACCACAGCGGACCCGTGGGTGCGCATGATTGCACTGAGCCGGGCCTCGGCGCGACCCGGGACGGGAAGTGAACGGTGATGACCGATTCGGAATGTGGCGTTCGTCTTCATGTGCGATCTCCCAGGCGAAAATCGACATGTGAATTGCCCCGCTGCTCGAGGCAAATCCCGCTATCACCTTTCTAACAAAGACTCAGCGGTCTGTATAGCCCGCCGGCATACGGTTGCGGACCGTGCGGGTGGGTAGCCGGGAATCGACTGTCCCACGTACGTGAGGAGCCCCCGCAATGCAGATCGGCTACAAACTGGCGTCGGAAGGCTACGGACCGCGCGACCTGATCCGACAGGCGATTCGCGCCGAGGAGGCCGGATTCGACTTCGTGGAAATGAGCGATCACTATCACCCGTGGCTCGACAATCAGGGCCACTCCCCGTTCACCTGGACGGTGTTCGGCGCCATCGCCGAACGCACCGAGCGCATCCGACTTGTCACCGGTGTCACCTGCCCCACCATCCGGTATCACCCCGCCATCGTCGCGCAGGCCGCCGCCACCTTGGCGCTGGTGTCGGACGGGCGTTTCGATCTCGGCGTCGGATCCGGTGAGCGGCTCAACGAACATGTGGTGGGCCGGGAATTCCCGCCTATCGATATCCGCCAGCGCATGCTGCGCGAGGCCCTCGAGATCATCCGGCTGCTGTGGCGCGGCGGATATCGCACGTATCGCGGTGAGTACCTGTCGATTTCGGATGCGCGGGTGTTCGATCTACCCGAGCGGCTGCCCGACATCATCGTCGCCGCGGGCGGACCCGACGCCGCCCGGCTCGCCGCCGAACTCGGCGACGGACTGTTCGCGACCGACCCCGAAGCCCGGCTCGTGGACACCTACCGCGGCGCCGGTGGGAGCGGCGGCGGCTACGCCGAAGTCGGAATGGCCTGGGCCGCCGACGAACAGACCGCGGCGCAGGCCGCACTGGAAACCTCACGCTGGGCGCTCACCGGATGGAAAGTGATGAGCGAGTTGCCGAATCCGGTGAATTTCGACGCCGCGACTTCCACCGTGCGCCGCGACGATATTCTGGAGCAATTCGCCTGCGGTTCCGATCCGAAACGCTATCTGGAAGTGGCACAACAATATGTGGACGCCGGATTCGACCATTTGGTGATGCAGAACGCCGGACCCGATCCGGACGGATTCATCGACTTCTATCGCAGCGAACTCGACACCCCGATGCGCGAATTGTCTCCGGCGAAGTGAGATCGGCGGTCGATCGGACCGCCGACGCTGAAGACGAGGGTCCGGCACCATGATTGCCGGACCCTCGCCGCGGCTCACGCGGTGATACCGTGCCGGCGCGATCGCCGGAATTCCACCGTCACCGGATAACCCGCGACCGTCGAATCGAAGGGTGCGGTGGTGGCCTCGAGCGAGTCGGTGATCGAGGTCAGCACATGCCAGCCGAGCCCGTCCCGGTGCAGCGCCTCGGGGGTGACCGCCACCGCCGTCACCGCGACCGACATCCGGTCGCCGTCGTAGCCGAAATCGCATTCGATCGACGATCCGTCGACGGCCCGTTCGATCAGTGCGGTGGCGATCTCGTCCAGCGCCACCCGGATATCGGTCACCTCGTCGAGTGCGAATTCGGCCATCAACGCGACCGTTTCGGCCAGTGCGCGCAGCATCAGCAACTGGCGCGCTTGTGCGAGTACTCGCACGCCGACGACCGAACCCGCGGGTGCCGGGTCCGTCGACGGCGAAATCCACTCGCTCAAGGACACGTCCTCTCCTTCCGCCCCGCAGGCGCGTCTCGCATTTACCGCTCGTCGTCGCCGATACCCGGGCATCCGGGGAACCAAACGTCATCCGGATACCGGGTCGGCGGCAGTTCGCGATTGACCCTGACATCCCCGGGTACCCGCAGGTCGAGCGGGTATGTGCGGCCCCGAGGCAGGAGGTGCGGATGCGGC
>NZ_BAFW01000188.1 GCF_000308535.1 Nocardia cerradoensis NBRC 101014
CGGCGGCCGCGTGCCAGACACGGCGGTCCGCGTCGGCGGGGCCGTCGAGCGCTGCCGCCAGCGCCCGGTGTGCGGCCACTCGCTGTCCCAGCGGCGCTCGCTGGTAAACGGCGGCGCGCAGCAGCGGATGACGAAAGGCGATCGTCTCGGCCGTCTCGCCGCGCACCAGCAGTCCCGCCTCCTCGGCCGGAGCCAGATCGTCGATTCCGGCGCCGACGGCAGCCGCGGCGCGCAGGACCGCCGACAATTCGCCGGACTCCTCGGCCGCGACGATCAGCAGCACGTCCTGCGTCGATTTCGGCATCCGGCTGACCTGTCCGTGGAAGGCCAGCTGCAGGCGGTCGGTCAACGCCAGCGCACCGGGATGGGCCGCGCCGGGACGTTCGTCGCGTGCGGCGTCGGCCAATTCGAGCAAGGCCAGCGGATTGCCCTGTGCCTCGGCCAGGACCTGCCGCCGCACCCCGGCGGGCAGTTCGCGGCGGTCGAGCAACGCGGCGGCGGCCTCCGAGTCGAGCCCGGCGATGCGACGTTCGGGCAGATCCGCGGATCGCGCGAAGGTGGCACCGTCGCGGGCGGCGAGGATGATAACGACTCCCTCGGCGTACAACCGCCGGGCGGCGAACAGGATCGTGTCCAGCGAGGCCCGGTCGAGCCATTGCGCGTCGTCGATCAGACACACCAGCCCGGTATCGCCGGCGTGTTCGGTGAGCAGCGACAACACCGCCAATCCGACCAGCATCGCATCTCCGCCGGGATCGTCGCCGAGGCGCAGCGCCGCCTCCAGCGCGGCCCGCTGGCGCGCGGGCAGGGCGGGCAGGTGCGCGACCGCCGGTCGCAGCAGCAACTGCAATCCGGCGAACGGAAGTTCGGCTTCGATTTCCACCCCCGCGCCGCGCAGCACCCGCAGGTCGGCGCCGAGATCCGCGGCGTGGTCGAGCAGGGCGGTCTTACCGATTCCGGGTTCGCCGCGCAGCACCAGCCAACCGCTTTCCCCCGCGCGGGCCCGGTCCAGCAGGGCGGCGATCGCCGCGATGTCGGCCGCCCGCCCGTACAGCTCAGCCATGGCACCGCGCCACGAATCGGTTCACGAACACCGGACCGATCATCGCATACCCACCACCGCCGCTATTCCCACGTGCGCGCCTCCCGCCGCGACCACCGGTTCGACAGCAGAATGCAGCTCATGAGCGATTGGAACACCGCGATCATCGAGGAATTTCGAGCCAACGAGGGACGCGTCGGCGGCGATTTCGAGGGCGCGCCGATGGTGCTGGTGCATCACCGCGGCCGCAAATCCGGCCGCGAACTGGTGACACCTATGATGTACCTGGCCGACGACGAGAACCCGGACAGTATCTATGTTTTCGCGTCGAAGGCCGGAGCTCCGACCAATCCGGACTGGTACTACAACCTGACCGCCGCCGGGACGGCGGAGATCGAACGCGGCACCGACCGCTACCCGGCGGCGGTCACCGAGGTGACCGGTGAGCGCCGCGACCGGATCTTCGCCGAACAGGCCCGCCGCTATCCCGGATTCGCCGGCTATGCCCGCAAAACCGAAGGGATCCGCAGCATTCCGGTGCTGGAACTACGGCGCACCTAGCCCGCCCGGTACTCGTCCGCCACCGTCGCGGCGGACGAGTACCGGCCATCGCGGGTCACGCGGATTCGCGCACCGACTCCGCCGGAACCTCTCCTCCCCCACCGGGACGCGTGTGTGCACTGCGCTCGAGCGCGGCCAGGGCGAACGCCGCGAGCGCCCCGATGGCCGCGAATCCGGCCCACACCACGGCGTCGAGTCCGGCCGACCGGGCGGCGTCCAGCACCACACCGGTGACGAGGTTGCCGGTCAGGATTCCGACTCCGACCACCGTGTTGTAGAACCCGTAGTGCGTGGCCACGAGCGCGCCGCCGGACAGCGAGACCACCGTATCCATTTCGAACGGGAACACCGCCGCGGTCCCGACCGCGAGGATCGCCGCCGAAATCAGCAGCGCCGCAACGGCAGTCACCGTGCCGAAGGGCCGCGGGCCCGGTACCAGCAGCAGCGGCAGGAAGGACGCGGCCAGCACCCCCATGCCGACCACCAGGCCGCGGCCGGTCCCCCACCGGCGTCGAAACCATGCGGTGATGCGCAGTTGCCCGGCCACCGCGACCACACCCGACACCACGAACAATCCCGAGGTCAGCGCCTGCGCGTGGCCGGGGCTCAGATATCGGGCCTGCAACGGCAGTGCCAGATAGACCTGGAACGACAGCACATACGAACCGATCATCGCGACCGCGAAGGCCAGGAAACGACGGTTGGCCAGGACGGTCCGCCAATCCTGGAGCACGGTCGTGCGCACCGCGGGTTCGCTCGCCCGCCGCGGCGGCAGCGCGAACAGTTGCGCGAGGGTCAGCACCGCGAAGACCACGGCGGCGGCCGCGGCGGTCACCCGGAAGTCGGTCACCAGCAGGGCGAGCCCGGCCAGCGGCCCGACGAGGATGCCGGCCTGATAGAAGATGTTGAACACCGCGAACGCCTCCACGCGGCGGTCACCGGTCTCCGCGGCCAGATACGCGCGCACCGCCGGATTGAACAGAGCACCGGCAAAACCCGTTGCGGCCGAGGCGATCAGCAGCATCGGCAATGAGGTGGCGAAGATCAGCAGCGCGAATCCCGCGGTGCGCAGCAGACAGCCCGCCACGATCAGCGGTTTGTAGCCGAGCCGGTCGGCGAGCGTCCCGCCGACGAGGAACATGCCCTGCTGGGAGAAGTTGCGCACGCCCAGCACCAGCCCGACCGCCCACGCCGCCAAGCCGATCGGGCCGGCGAGATATCCGGCCAGGTACGGCATGAGCATGTAGAAGCCCAGGTTGATGCCGAACTGGTTGACCATCAGCAACCGGGCCGCCGGGTCGAAGCTGCGGAATCGGGCGAGGGCACTCATGCGGCGGGCTCCGGGTCGAGGGTGCGGGGGTCGACGACGGTGGTGCAGCGCGTCCACGAGGTCACCACTCGCTCGGCGGGATGGCCGATCGTGTCGGGTTCGACGGGCGGATCGGCATCGAGCAGGCCGTGCTCGTCGCAGTAGGCGTCGTTGTAGACGGTGTCGGCGTAGCGGTGCGGCCCGTCGGGAAACACGGCGGCGATCCGGGCGCCGGTGTCGTGCACACGCGCGGCCCAGCCCGCCACCAGCGCCACCGCGCCGACACTCCAGCCGCCGCTGGCGTGGTGGGTGGCGGCCAGCGTCCGGCATGCCCACACCGCTTCCGCCGGTGCCACCCAATGGATTTCGTCGAAGGCGTCGTAGTCGACGTTGCGAGGGTGGATGCTCGAGCCCAGCCCGCGCATGAGGCGCGGCCCGGCCGGTTGGCCGAAGATCGTCGAGGACACGGTGTCCACGCCGATCAGCCGCAGCCGCGGATTGTTCCGGCGCAGCACCCGGGCCACGCCCGCGGAGTGTCCGCCGGTTCCGACCGCGCACACCAGGACGTCGACGCGGCCCAATTGCTGCACCAGCTCCAGGGCCAGCGATTCGTAGCCGTCCACATTGTCGGGATTGCTGTACTGGTCGGGGCTCCAGGCATCCGGTTCGGTGGCCAGCAGGGCCGCGACCCGATCGCGGCGCGCCTGTTGCCAGCCGCCGGTCGGATGCGGTTCGGTGACCGTCTCCACCCGTGCGCCGTAGGCGCGCAGCAGTCGCACCACCATCGGTTCCATTCCGGGGTCGGTGACCACGGTCACCGGATGCGAGTACACCATTCCCGCCAGCGCGAGGCCCAATCCCAAGGTGCCGCTGGATGATTCGACGATGCGCGCACCCGGTCGCAGGTCTCCGCGGATTTCCGCGCTGCGCACCATGTGCAGCGCGGGGCGGTCCTTCATGCCGCCGGGATTGGCACCTTCGAGTTTGGCCCAGAAGCCGCGGCCGCGGCCGCTCAGCGGTTCGCCGATCCAGAGCACCGGCGTATTGCCGACCAGACCGCGCGGGCGATGCGCCGAGATCGGCGCTGCCGGAATCGGCTGCGGGTGGTCGAGCACGATGTCGTCCATGACTGTCGCTTTCGGTATCTCCGCCCTTTTACGGGCGGTACGGATGCGGGCAGCGGACACCGGCCGCCGGCGGGGGCCGACGGCCTGTCGCTGACCGATCAGCGGCGGGCGATACCGAGATGCGTCAGAATGTCGCGACCGGTGCGAGGCGGCGGGCCCGGCGGCCCGCGCACGGCAGTCGCGTGATGGTGCCACCGGGCGAGGGTCACGGTGGTCACCGCATCCCACACGTGGCCGGGCGGCCACAGCTTCGCCGGATCCGCCGGAAGCACCGAATCCAGGACGACGTGCCTGTCGTGCGCACAGCAGTCGTCCCAGGCGGGCAGATGCGAACCGAGATGGGCCGATGCGGATTCGGCGGCGGCGGACGAGGCGGCAGTGCCGGCCGTCTCGGCGTCGGCGACCACGCAATCGGTATGCAGCGCAACGAGAGTGAGCAAGGCGACGAAGATCATCGCCGCGACACCCCGCCGCGACCGAAGCACGGAGCTCACCGCATCCGCACCCGCCACTCGACCGACCGCAGCGGCGAACAGACCCGAGCCCGGAGACCACGCCGGGTCGGACACCGATCCACCACCCCAGCCTCCTCACCACGATCGCCACTGTCGCGCAACACCTTCGCACGGCGTTGCCGAGCATCGAGCCGGATGTCACCCCACCGCTGGGGAACGCGGCAACCGGCTCGATAACATCTACTATTTACGTACGCAACTAGTAGATCATAACCGCC
This sequence comes from Nocardia cerradoensis NBRC 101014, assembly GCF_000308535.1. Lineage (GTDB taxonomy): Bacteria > Actinomycetota > Actinomycetes > Mycobacteriales > Mycobacteriaceae > Nocardia > Nocardia cerradoensis. The sequence goes on from NZ_BAFW01000188.1 coordinate 4,773, forward strand.
GCAGAGGCGGGTGCCGCCAGCTGGGCGACACCTCGCAATATACCCCTAGGGGGTAGGAATGCCGACTACCGGGAAGCGGCGGTCCTCACTTCGTCTCGTCGCGCGACTTCTCGGAAAGTCTGGAACCGAGTGTTTTCAGTCCAGCCCGGATCCGGGCCTTCGCGGTGGGCAGCGGGATACCCAGATCCTGCGCCACCTCCGGATAGGTGCGGCCACCGTAAAAGGCGAGCAGAATCGCCTCCCGCTGCCGATGCCCCAGCCGGTGCACCTCACCCGCGACCGAACGCTCGTCCAGCCGCTGCGTCACCTCGTCGAACACCACATCACATTCGGGCTGATACTGACCGCGACCGAACGCCCGTTCCCGATCCGCCAGCGATTGCTCCGAGCGCACCCGGTCGACCGCACGCCGGTGCGCGAACATCATCAGCCACGCCATCGGGCTGGCCCGTCCGGCGTCGTAGTCGCCGGCAGCGGACCACGCCTGCAGATAGACCTCCTGGCTCACTTCCTGAGCCAGACCGGGACTGCGCAGAATCGCGGTCAACCGGGCCATCAGGCGGGCGTTGGTGCTGCGATAGAAGGCCGCGAAGGATTCGGCGTCCCCCGCCGCGGACTTGTGCAGCAAGGTAGCCAGTTCCGCTGCCGTGATGGTAGTCGAACTGCTCTGACGGTAACGCTGATCGATGTCCATCGCACACCGTTTCGTTTCGCGGGATAGTCGTTACCTGCGGTGAGAATCGGCTACGTCGCCGAACCGCCTGGTCAATCCTTGTGCCGCCGAGCGCCGATGCTCACGGCCGAACGCGTGATACCCGATCCGGACAGCTGGAACCGGCCGATCGCTGCCGTCACAGTCAACGACATACTTAGCATCGAAGGCCGGGTGCCAGATGTTAACCACAAAAGTGGAACAATCTCGAGAACGTCGGAATTCCGCGATCGGCGCCTCCGCGAACAGCCGATATTCGATAGCCGCCGCGTCCGTCACCGGTGATAGCTGCCCGACTCCCTCGTCGATGACCCAGGAGGCGGAAATCCGAGCCCGACCGTTGTCACATATGCCCGCCGCCACGCCGCACTGGTCCAGACAGCCGCGTAGGCCGGATCCGTGATCCGGCCTACGCGTTCGGGTCCGTATGTCGCGATTCGGGTCAGCGACCGCCGTGACTGTGCTGACCGCCGGCCTGCTTGGCCGCGGTCGGCTGCGCCTGGGCGCCCTTGCGCCCCGCTTCGTGCGGATCGGCGGCATTGCGCTGGCCGAAACTACCCGTGCTGGCCTGGCCCCCGCGGCGAGCCTGTTCCTCGGTGTCGCTGCGGTTGCCGAACTGTCCGGGATTGTTCTGGTCGGCCATTGCGGACCTCCTTCGCAGTAGGGACTTTTCTCCATCGCGACCGGCGTACGTCCCGGTCACATCAGAGGCACTACCCGAGCCTCCCGGGTCTATGCACCGGCATCGCGAACGATTGCGTACGCACTGGTCACGCCCGGAAATATCTTGCGGCACCGGCCGATTCGGGCATCGCGGACGCCCCCGCACCGCGCGCTCACGCGGCCGCCGGGTCGAGTACGACCTTCACCATGCCGTCGGCCTTGCGCTGGAAGTCGTGATAGACCCGTGGCGCCTCCGACAGCGGAAGCCGATGAGTGGCAAAGGTTTCCACACCGAGCGGATCACCGTCCTGCAACAGCGGAAGAATGTCGCCGACCCACCGCTTGACGTTGGCCTGACCCATCCGCAGCTGAATCTGCTTGTCGAACAGAATGCGCATCGGCAACGGGTCGGCCATGCCGCCGTAGACCCCGGACAGCGAGATGGTGCCGCCGCGGCGCACGATATCGATCGCGCTGTTCAATGCCGCCAGCCGGTCCACACCGACGGTGTCCATCAACTTCTGCGACACCATCGACGGCAGATAGCCCGCCGAACGCTGAGCCAACTCCGCGACCGGCGATCCGTGGGCCTCCATACCGACCGCGTCGATCACGCTGTCGGAACCCCGTCCGTCGGTGCGATCGCGGATCACATCCCCGATCGAGGCACCGATCTGTTCCAGATCGATCACCTCTATCCCGCGATCGGCCACCCGGCGCAGGCGTTCCGGCACCCGATCGACACCGATCACCCGATATCCGCGATGGGCCGCGATCCGGCACGCCATATCTCCGATAGGGCCCAGACCCAGCACCACCACCGAGCCCCCGTCGGGCACGCCGGCGTATTCCACCGCCTGCCACGCCGTCGGCAACACGTCCGACAGATACAGGAAGCGGCTGTCGTCGGGGCCGGCCGGAATCGGAATGTGCGTGAAATCGGCATGCGGGACCCGCAGGTACTGCGCCTGCGCGCCGGGCACCTGCCCGTAGAGCTTGGAATAGCCGAACAAGGCTGCGCCGCTGCCGTATTCGCGCACCTGCGTGGTCTCGCACTGCGTCGGCAATCCGGTATCGCACATGACGCAGTGCCCGCACGCGATCTGGAACGGCACGACCACTCGATCGCCCACCGCCAGCGACCGCACTTCCGAACCGACGTCGACCACCACCCCGATCGGTTCGTGGCCGAGCACGTCACCGGCGCTCATGTACGGGCCGAGCACCTCGTAGAGGTGCAGATCCGACCCGCACACCCCGGAGGAGGTCACGGCGATGACGGCATCGGTCGGTTCCTCGATCCGCGGGTCGGGCACCTCGTCCACCGACACCTTGCGGCGGCCCTGCCACGTCACTGCTTTCATCGTGTCACCTCGATCTGCATCTGTGCTGGATACGGCCATCGTCGGCCTACCCTCCGCCCGGGCGGCCAAACGAATCGGGCGCGCCGCCGACGGTTTGCCGCGGGCGATTGCGGGCACGCGAAGCACATGGCTGGAAACGAATCCGACGAAGATCTGCTCACCTCGACCGAGGGACTGGATTCCGACGATGTGGGCAACGACGACGGCGACGAGATCGTGGAACCGCCCGACGACTGGTCGGGCGTCGACAGCTACGGCATGACGGCCGGCGAACAGCGCACGGAACGCCCACTGTCCCAACGACTGGCCGAAGAGGAGCCGGATGTGGGGACCAGGCCTGCCGCCGAGCCGACGCTGCCGGAATCCGGTGCGACCGAGGGCCTGGATTCGATCCACACCGGATCACCGAATGGCCCCACTGACACCGAAGCCGTCGAGGATATCGTGCGGCGCGAATCCGGTACCGACGACGACTCCTATTTCCCGCTCCCCGACGAGTAGCGGCTCAACCGGGGGTGGCGGCGATCGCGGGCCCGGCCGCGTCGTAGGTGGCGCGGCTGACCGCGCTCACGACCGTCGAATGGATGGGAAGTCGCCGGGTCTGCTCATCCAGCGCGGCGATCCGCATGATCGTCCGCGACTGGGTGACCAGGCACAGATGCACGCCCTCGGACCGGTAATGCTCGGCTTCGCGGGCCAGCGTCAGCAGGGCGCGCCAGGACAGGAAGCTCAGGCAGTTGGTGTCGATCACCACGATGCGCATCCCGCTTTCGGCAGCGGAGCGGATGCGCTCGCTCCATCCGGGCATGGTGTAGCTGTCGGCCTCACCCCGGAACGACAGCACCAGCGCCGGACCGCGGGTGCGCACGACTGCCGACAGGCGCGCCTCCGCGACATGGGGGGCGCCGGGTTCATCGGCGGGAGGTACGGGACGTAATTCGGCGCTCGAGCTCATTGAGGTCTCCAAACCGGAGCCGAGGGCAACGGGCGCAAGCCCGCTGCGGGCGTCCTACCACATGAAGACCGACCCGCCCTACCTTCATAACAGAGACGAAGCGGTCTGTACAGCCGAAACGGCGTCAGCCCAGCTCCAGCGTGTGCGCCACGACCGCCGCGGGGACGGAACGAGGCCCGGACCGGGCGCATGTGCTGCACCGGGCCGGGCCTCGCGACGAGGTGGATCCGCAGACGAGATCAGTGGTCGAAGGCGTCCTTGACCTTCTCGCCCGCGTCCTTCAGGTTCGACTTGGTCTGATCGGCCTTGCCCTCGTTCTTCTTGTCCGGATCGCCCGTCGCGGCGCCGAGCTTCTCCTTCGCCTGACCGGCGGCGTCCTCGAGCTTGTTCTTGGCCTTATCGATGGCACTCATACCGTGCTCCTTCCGAATTGCCGGACCACCCGCACGATGCGGGTCGCAACCCAGCGATATCCCCGCAGATCCGGGTCAAACCTGCGGCCGAGCGTGGCGAAGATCCACCCCGAACGCCGTTTGTCGGGGCGGCGAACGGTTATTCTCCGAGCGTGTCTCTGCCGGTCGTGGTGGGAGAGTGAAGATGGTGCGTACTACCTTCGCGGTGCTGCGGGCCGGACGGATCGCGCCCTGGACGCGTTCGCCGTTGATGCGCCGTGCCGACCGTGTCGAACAGGCGCTGCGGCTCGCACTGGTGGTGAGCGCGCTCGCCGCGGTCCTGCTGGCCGCCGTCGCCGGCACCGCGCAGTACCGGGCCGAACTCGCCGCCATCCACGCCGACAACGCCACGAAAACCGCTGTGACAGCCGAGGTTACGAGCGATCCGATCCGGATGCCGGCACCCAGCGGCATGTTCGCCGACCAACTCCGCGCCCAGGCGCAGTGGAGCCGGGACGGGCATCCCGGCGAGGCGATGGTCGACGTCGACGGCACCATCCATCGAGGCGACCGAATTCCGTTGTGGCTCACCCCCCAGGGCGATCCCACCACACCGCCGGTCGCCGACGACGCCGCCGTCGCCAAGGGCATCGCCACCGGCACCGCCGCCCTGCTCGCCTGCTGGGCACTGGCCTACGGGCTGGCCCGATGCGCCGGCTACGCGCTGGACCGGCGCCGGGCCGGCGAATGGGAACGCGAATGGCGGCGGATCAGCCCGCAGGTGGGACACGGCCCCTCCTGATCGGCCACGCCGAAGGGGCGCCTCAATCCGGCAGGCGTCGCATCTCGATCAAGGTCAGCCCGAGGGCATCGATGCGCGCCAGCACACTGCGCATCGCGGTGTAGTCCTCGAGCGGGCCGAACAGCGTGGTGGTACCGGGCGCGGCCACGGTGCTGCGGGCCAGTTCGGGAAATTCGGCGCAGATGTCGCCGGACAACTCGCCGTCGACAGAGAATTCGTAGCGCACCACACCGCCTCTCGATCGCCGGCGCCGGATGACTCAGGCCAGGGCTCGGCTCTTCAGCTGCTCGAATTCCTGTGCGGTGATCGTGCCCTCGTCGAGTAGTCGTTTGGCGTCGGCGATCTGGGTGGCCGAATTGGTTCCGGCGACGTCCTTGATGTAGGCGTGCTGTGCCTGCTCGGCCTCTTTCGCCGCCCGCGCCGAGCGCTGCGCCATGCCGCCACCCCGCACGATCAGATACACCAGTGAGGTGAGCAGCGGCAGTACGAACAGGAACACCACCCACACCGCCTTCACCCAGCCCGAGGTGTCGCGATCCCGGAACAGATCGGTGAAGATCCAGAACAGCAGCACCAGATACGCGGCGAACGCGAAACTCATGATGATCAGCCAGAACACATCCCACACGGGCATGACGTCTCCTCGATGACAGCGTCCGGCTTCCTCCGAACGGCTTCCCGCCGCCGCATACTCCCTCCCGGGCAGCAGCGACCGCGATACGCGCCAAGTTCACGCCCCGGCCCCGGTCGGGCGCTTCACCCATTGCGGGTGAGCTTGCGAAGGCGCCACCGCATACGCGGGTCGACGCTATCTGCGCCGCCCGCTCAGGTAGTCGGAGACCACCGCCGCGCCCAGGCCGTCGAGGTCGGGGGCGATGACCCGGCCGCCGCTGCGGCGGGCCATCAGGTCGACGAAGGCTGCGAGCCTGGGATTTTCGCCGAGGATGAAGACCGAGACCGAGGCGCCGAGTTTCGCGAGCGCGTCGACCTGGGCCATGGTGACCGCGAGAGTTCGCGGGTCGGGCGGCCAGTTGAAGTACGAACTGCCGTCGGGCTCCAGGTGGGCGGTGGGTTCGCCGTCGGTGACGACCAGGACCACCGGGACCGCGTCGGGGTGGCGGCGTAGGTGGCGGGCGGCGAGCAACAGGGCGTGGTGCAGGTTGGTGCCCTGCTCCCACACCGCCTCCAGACCGGTCAGCTCCCCGATGTCGACGGTGGTGGCGTGGCGGCCGAACGTCACGACTTCCAGTGCGTCGGAACGGAATCGGGTACTGATCAGCTGGTGCAGGGCCAGCGCGGTCCGCTTCATCGGCAGCCAGCGTCCGTCCTGCACCATCGACCACGACGTGTCGACGCACAGGGCCACGGCCGCGCGGGACCGCTGATCGGTTTCGGTGATCTCGACATCGGAGACCGACAGCGACACCCGGCGGCTGCCGGCCGAAGCCGACCGGAGAACCGCGTTGCGCACGGTTTTCGACACATCCCACGGTTCGGTGTCGCCGAAGCGCCACGGCCGCGTCGCGCCCGTCGGTTCGCCGGCCGCCCCCGCGGTCACCGTCTCACGCTGTCCGCGCTGAGCGCGCAACCGCCCGACCACATCGCGCAACGCCACCTCGCCGAGGCGGCGTAACGCCTTGGGCGTCAAGCGAAGCGACCCGTCGGGGGCGCGTTCGAACATGCCCTGGCGGCGCAGTTCGCGTTCCAGTTCGGCCAGGCGGGCGGCATCGACGGCGGCGTCGGCGCCGAGTTGGCGGGTGAGAGCGTCGAGGTCGATATCCTCGAGCCGGGCGCCGGGATAGGACTGGCCGAGTTGTTCGGCCAGCGCGTCCATTTCGGCCAGATCCTGCATCGCCTGCGCGCCCTCGCCGAGACCGAGCGGGTCCTGGCCACGGAACCGCTGCCCCGAATCCCAATCCTCGCCGGGACGCAGTGCGCGCAACGCGGCATCGAGTGCCGAAACCTGTTCGGCGATACGCGGATCGCCGAAGGCCTGGCCGATCAGTTCGCTCAACTCCACCTGCTGCTGCGGCGAGAGCGAATTCATCATCCGCTGCGCGGCGGCGGCGCGGGCGGCCAGCGCATCGATCAATTCCTCGGTGTCGCGGGGGTTTTCGGGAAAGAACTCGCCGTGTTCGGCCATGAACTCGGCGAACTGCTGCTCGGTGTTCTCACCGCGGGCGTGGGCGGCCAGCAGCTGGTTCAGATCCGCCATCATCTGCCGCACCCGTTCGACATCCTCGGGCGTGGCGTTCTCGAGCGCCTGCTTCATGCCCTGGAAGCGGGAGTCGAGCAGTTCACGGCCGAGCAGATCACGTATCTGCTCGTAGTTGGCGCGGCCCGTCTCCGAGCGCCAC
>NZ_BAFW01000187.1 GCF_000308535.1 Nocardia cerradoensis NBRC 101014
GGGGCGTGATAGTCCGAAGGCGGCCGGTTTCACGCCGACTCCTTCCCCGGTGGCGCGTGCTCGCTCCACCATGTCCACGATCCGTGCGGGTGAGAGTGGCAGCTCCCGGAGTTCGATCCCGAACGGCGACAACGCATCCGCGACGGCGTTGAGCACGGCGGGCGCCGCGCCGATCGCCCCGCCCTCACCGACGCCCTTGAAACTGCCCGGCCCCGGACTGGGCGTCTCGACGTGACCGACCTCGATGACCGGCACCTCCATGGCGGTCGGCAGCAGATAGTCCAGGAAGGTCGTCGCGACCGGATTGCCGCTCTCGTCGTAGGCGAGATGTTCGTAGAGCGCGCCGCCGATGCCCTGTACGGTGCCGCCGTAGATCTGGCCCTCCACCACATTGGGGTTGATCATCGGGCCGACGTCCTCGCTGACGATATAGCGCAGCAGTGTCACCGCGCCGGTCTCGATGTCGACCTCACAGGTGCAGAGGTGAGTGGCGTTGGCCCAGATCGCCATCTGCGAGGTCTTGTGCCGGCCGCTGGCCTCGAGTCCGGGTGGGACTCCGGGCGGCAGACTGTCGGCCTGGAAGTAGGCGATATCGGCGATCTCGGCCAGCGTGAGCCCCTTGTCGGGGGCGCCGCGCACGCTCGCGCGGCTGTCGGCGATATCGATCTCCTCCGGCGCGACGCCCAATCGGTGGGCGGCGATCGCGACGATCCGCTCGCGCAGCACGGCCGCGGTCTGCCCGATCGCCCCCGCGGTCATCGACCCGGAACGGCTGCCCCCGGTGCCGCCGCCGAACGGCGTCACCGCGGTATCGCCCTGAATGGTCCGCACATCCGGCAGCGTGACCCCGAGCGCGTCGGCCGCGAGCTGAACGACCGTGGTCTCCAAGCTGTTTCCGGCCGAACCGCCCGCCACGTAGACGTTGACCTTGCCGCTGGGTTCGATGCGGATGGTGGCGCCCTCGGTGCTGAGGAAAGGGCTCGCACCGGTGGTCGGTTCCACATACGTGCAGGTGCCGACGCCGAGGTAGCGGCCCTGCGCGCGAGCGGCGCGCTGGTCGGCGCGGAAGGCGTCGTAGTCCAGTTTCTCGACCGCCTGCTCCAGCGTCTCCAGCGGCGAGATGTTGTCGTAGGACATGCCGTTGGGATTCGCCCACGGTAATTCGTCGCGCCGCAGCATGTTTCGGCGGCGCAACTCGATCGGGTCGATCCCGATCCGGCGGGCCGCGTGGTCGAGCAGCACTTCGCGTGCCACCGATTCGAACTGCCACGGCCCCCGATAGGCGACGCGCCCGACGGTGTTGGAGTAGAGGAACTTCGCGCTGAACGAGGCGTCGGTGATGCGGTAGGGGCCGGGGAACAGGATGCCGACGACCACACCACCGGTGATCGGCGAGGGCGTCGGATAGGCGCCGACGTTCTGCACATGATCGATGGACGCCGCGACGATCCTGCCGTCGGCATCGAATGCCATTGCCACATCGGCGTTCTCGTGCCGGGCCAGGCCCGAGGCCATCAGATTCTCCTGGCGGTCCTCGATCCATTTCACCGGGTTGCCGAGCGCGCGGGAGGCGAGCATGACGCAGGTTTCCTCGCGCAGCGGGAGCTGCTTGAGCCCGAAACCGCCGCCGGTATCGCGCGCGATCACCCGGACCTGGTGTTCGTCGATGCCGAGCAGGCGGGCGCAGAACGCCCGGACCTCGTGCGGCGACTGGGTGGCGATCCAGATCGTCATCTCCGCCGTCGAGGCCGTCCATTCGGCGAGGATGCCGCGGGTTTCCATCGGCACCGGGAGATAGGCCTGCTGAAAGATCTGCTGCCGCACCACATGTGCGGCCGAGTCGAACAGCGGTGCCAGGTCGGCGGCCGGGCGCCCGCCCATCGCCCCGGCCGAATTGCCGGCGAATCCGGCGTGCACCAGATTCGGCGACTGGTCCGCGGTGGTGTAGTCGACCACCGGATCCAGCGGTTCGTAGTCGACGACGACCAGTTCGGCGGCGTCCTCGGCGATATAGCGGTCCGCGGCGATCACCAGCGCGACCGGATCGCCGACGAATCGGACCTCTTCCTCGGCCAGCGGCGGACGCGGCACCGGCGGCATGCCGACCATGTCCAGGTCGTAGGAGATCTCGTGCGCGCCGGGATTGAGATCCGCTGCGGTGTAGACGGCGAGCACCCCGTCGAGTTCCAGTGCCGCCGAGACGTCGATCGTGCCGATGGTCGCGCGGGGCAGCGGGCTGCGCACGAAGCAGGCGTGCACCGCGCCCGGGCGGATCACATCGTCGACGAAGGTTCCGGCGCCGGTGACCAGGCGCGCGTCCTCGATGCGCGGGATGCGGGCGCCGACGACGGAGGCGCTCGCGGTGGTTGTCGTCGAGGTCATCGGGCGGCTCGCATCGCGGTCATCGGACTGATCCCCTCTTGTTCGCCGTCGGACAAGGACCGGCACCTCGCGGTCGGTTAACAATATATGCCGAAAGTGAGTATGTGGCTACAGTATATGGAGAATGCAATTCTCATCGGAGGTCGGCGTGCGCGAACTCGGCGAGCACCTGCGGCACTGGCATGCCGCCGCGACGACCTACGCCCTGGCCACCGTGATCGGGGTGCGCGGCAGTGCGCCACGGGCAGTCGGCACCACCATGGCGGTCTCGGCGTCGGGCCAGGTGCGGGGCAGCCTCTCCGGCGGCTGCGTGGAGGGCGCGGTCTACGAGGAATGCCTGCGAGTCCTCGAATCCGGGGCGCCGGTCCGGCACACCTTCGGCTACAGCGCCGACGACGCCTTCGCCGTCGGGCTCACCTGCGGTGGTGAACTCGACGTGTTCATCCACCGGGTCACCGCGGCCGAGTACGACACGATCGACGCGACCCTGGATCCGGAACAGCCGGTCGTGCTGGTGCGGGATCTGGAATCCGGTGCGATGGTCGCGGTGCGAGCGGATCGCACCGTCGGTGGGCCCGCGGATCCGGCGGTGATCGCGCACGCTCGTGCCATGCTCGAGACCGCGACCAGCGCGGTTCGCACCATCGGTTGCGCGGATCGCGAGCGCACGGTGTTCGTGGCGTCCTTCGCGCCGCCGCCGCGCATGATCGTCTTCGGCGCCACCGATTTCACCACCGCGCTGTGCCGGGTCGGGCGGCTGCTCGGTTATCGGGTCACCGTCTGCGAACCGCGTCCGGTCTTCGCCGACCGGGCGCGCCTGCCCGAGGCCGACGAGGTGGTGCGGGATCGGCCCGACCGCTATCTGGCCGGGACGCAGGTGGATTCGCGCACGGTGATCTGCGTGCTGACCCACGATCCGAAATTCGATGTGCCGGTACTCGCGGCGGCGTTGCGGCTGCCGGTGGCGTATGTGGGTGCGATGGGGTCGCGGCGCTCGGATCGAGAGCGACGCGAACACCTGCGCGACAACGGAATCACCGATCGGCAGCTGCGTCGGCTGCATTCACCGATCGGCCTGGAACTCGGTGGCCGCACGCCGGAGGAGACCGCGGTGTCGATCGGCGCCGAGATCGTGGCGGTGCGCCGCGGCGGTTCCGCACAACCGCTCTCGGCGACCGAGCGGCCGATCCACGCCGATCCCGGGCTCGCCTCGTAGCCACCGGCAGGGGTGCGAATCACCGGCGGTTAACATCCACGCGTGGCGAAACTGACAGTATCGGTGGACGTTCCGATCCCTCCCGATCGGGCCTGGTCGCATGCGGCGAATCTGGGCGAACTCGACCAGTGGCTGATCATGCACGAGGCGTGGCGCGGCCGGGTGCCCGACGAGCTCACTGCCGGCACCGAACTGGTGGGCATCGCCTCGGTGAAGGGTCTGCGCAATCGCGTGCGCTGGACCGTGCGCGCCGCCGAACCGCCGCGCCGGCTCGTGTTGAGCGGCGCCGGCAAAGGCGGCACCAAATTGGGATTGGAACTGCTGGTCGCGCCGAACGCCTCGGGTTCGGCGGTCACCGTCGACATCGATCTGGGCGGGCGGCCGCTGTTCGGCCCGATCGGGGCGACGGTGGCACGAGCGCTGCGGGGCGATATCCAACGCTCACTCGACCGGTTCGTCGACCTGTACTGCTGAGCGCGCCGGTCATCGGGGATCGAGGACGACCAGCGGGATCCGGCGCTCGCCCGCCTGGCGCCGATAGAACTCGTAATCCGGTGTCATCGTGACGAATTCGCGCCAGAGGTCCGGATATTCGGCCGCGGTCGCGACCCGCGCTCGCACCGGGCGCACCTCGGTTCCGATCCGGATCGTGGTGTCGGGGTGGGCGAGGAGGTTGTGATACCAGGCGGGATGGTGCGGCTGTCCCGCCTTCGACGCCGCGATCGCCACCGCGGCCCCCACGTCGACGTACAGCAGCGGCGAGGTCCGCACGATGCCGGATTTCGCACCGAGATGGTCGAGCAGCAGTATGCGCGCACGCCGACGGCCCGGCATGCGCCCGCCGATCCGCCCGCCCGACCGACGGTAGAGCGCCACATGGACTTTCGTCGCCCGCCGACCGGCGTAGACGCCGCGACGGTTGGCGAATCGCGTCGTGGCGGAGACTATTCCGGCGAGCCAGGGCATACCGCCGAGCATGCATCATCGCTCGCGCTCCCGCCAGGAACCGATCCGCACGAACGCCCTCCCGTCCCGGTGAGAATCGGGTAACCGGCCCGCAACCGCAAGGGGCTTGCGAACCGCATTCACGGCAATATGCTTGCGATTGTGACGAATCTACGGATCAGTGAGGTGGCGGCGCTGCTGGGGGTCAGCGACGACACCGTGCGGCGCTGGATCGAACAGGGGCGGTTGCCGGAGATCCGGCTCGACAGTGGCCGCAAGGGGGTACGCGGCGCGGACCTGGCCGAGGTATTGCGTGGTCAGCACGCCGAGGCGCACGAACCCGGCGTCACCGTCGCCGCCTCGGCCCGCAACCGGATGCGCGGCATCGTCACCCGCATCGTCAAGGACACGGTGATGGCGCAGGTCGAGATGCAGGCCGGACCGTTCCGGCTGGTCTCGCTGGTCAGCCGGGAATCGGTGGACGAACTCGGTCTCGAGGTCGGCAGTATCGCCGTCGCCTCGGTCAAATCGACCCACGTCGTGGTCGAGATCCCAGAAAGTTGACGAGAATGCAGATCTTCCGAATCGCCGGCGCCGCGGCGGCCGTCGTCGCCGTCACCGCCGCCCTGGCCGGATGCGGGTCCGACGACGCGACGACCACCTCCGCAACGGGCGAACTCTCGGGCACGGTCGCGGTGTTCGCGGCGGCCTCGCTCACCGAGACGTTCACGACACTCGGACACGACTTCGAGGCCGCCCACCCCGGCGTGAAGGTCGTCTACAGCTTCGGCGGCAGTTCGGCACTGGCCGAGCAGATCAAGCAGGGGGCGCCGGCCGATGTCTTCGCCTCCGCTGCCCCGGCCAATATGCAGCAGGTGGTCGACGCCGGTGAGGTCACCGCGAAACCGGACACCTTCGTGAGCAATCGGCTGGAAATCGCTGTGCCCAAGGGCAATCCGGGCAAGATCACCGGACTGGCCGATTTCGGCAGAACCGAACCGCGGATCGCGCTGTGCGCGGTGCAGGTGCCGTGCGGCGCGGCCGCGGAGAAGGTCTTCCAGATCTCCGGCATCACCCCGCAGCCCGATACCCGCGAGCAGGATGTCAAGGCCGTGCTCACCAAGGTGACCCTGGACGAGGTCGACGCCGCCCTGGTCTACCGCACCGATGTGCGGGCGGCCGGCGACAAGGTGCAGGGCATCGACTTCCCGGAATCGGGGAAGGCGATCAACACCTATCCGATCGCACCGCTCGCGAAGGCGCCCAATGCCGCCGCGGCCGCCGCGTTCGTCGACTACATCCACTCCGATCCGGCGAAGAAGGTATTCGCCGCCGCGGGATTCGACACCCCGTGAGCAGGCCGGGAACGCGGCGGCGGGCGGCATCGCGGCGGCGGCCGGTCGTGCTGGTGCTGCCCGCGCTCTGCGCGCTGGCGTTCCTGGTGATCCCGCTGATCGGCCTGCTGGTGCGCACCCCGTGGGCGAGTCTGTCCGATCGGCTGTTCAGCGTGGAAGTCGGTACCGCCCTGCGGCTTTCGCTGATCTGCGCGACCAGCGCGACCGTGATCTGCCTGGTGCTGGGCATCCCGCTGGCCTGGCTGCTGGCGCGGGCGCAGCTGCCGGGCCGGGGACTGATCCGCGCGCTGGTGACGGTGCCGCTGGTGCTGCCGCCGGTGGTCGGAGGGGTGGCGCTGCTGCTGGTGTTCGGCCGGCGCGGGTTGCTCGGGCAATATCTGTACGACTGGTTCGGCGTCTCGCTGCCGTTCACGACGCCGGGGGTGGTGGTGGCCGAGGCGTTCGTCGCCATGCCGTTTCTGGTCATCTCGGTCGAGGGCGCGCTGCGCAGCACCGACACCCGCTACGAGGAAGCCGCCGCCACCCTCGGCGCGACCCCCTGGTACACCTTCCGCCGCGTCACCCTGCCCGCGATCGCGCCGGGTGTGATCGCCGGCGGCGTGCTGTGCTGGGCGCGGGCGCTGGGCGAATTCGGCGCGACCATCACCTTCGCCGGGAATTTCCCCGGCCGCACCACCACCATGCCGCTCGCGGTGTATCTCGCGCTGGAAACCGATCCCGATGCCGCGATCGTGCTCAGCCTGGTGCTGCTGCTGGTCTCGGTCGCGGTGCTGGTGTCGTTGCGCGAGCGCTGGATTCGAGGAGCGGTATGACACTGCGGGCCGAACTATGACACTGCGGGCCGAACTCGAGGTGCGGCGCGAGCGCTTCCGCCTCGACCTCTCATTGTCCGTCGCACCCGGTGAGGTGGTGGCGCTGCTGGGCCCCAACGGCGCCGGGAAGACCACGGCGCTGCGCGCGCTGGCCGGACTCGTCCCGCTCACCGGCGGGCGCCTCACCGTCGCCGACGCGGTCTGGGACGAGCCGCCCGGCGTTTTCGTCCCGCCGGAGCAGCGACAGGTCGGCGTCGTGTTCCAGGATTACCTTCTGTTCCAGCATCTTTCGGCGCTGGAGAACGTCGCGTTCGGTCTGCGGGCGCGCGGTATGCGGCGCGCTCGACGGCCC
>NZ_BAFW01000186.1 GCF_000308535.1 Nocardia cerradoensis NBRC 101014
TCCAGCGAGTTGCCGTAGCCCCACGGATCGTCCACGGTCACGACCTCGCCGTAACGGTAGCTCTTGAAGACGTTCCAGATGAACGGCAGCGTCGAGGCACCGAGGATGAAGGCGCCGATCGTGGAGATCGTGTTCAGGGTGGTGAAACCGTCGGTCGGCAGGTAGTCCGCGTAACGACGCGGCATGCCCTCGTTACCCAGCCAGTGCTGCACCAGGAAGGTGGTGTGGAAGCCGACCATGGTCGCCCAGAAGTGCCACTTGCCCAGGCGCTCGTCCAGCATGCGGCCGGTCATCTTCGGGAACCAGAAGTAGATACCCGCGAAGGTGGCGAACACGATGGTGCCGAAGAGCACGTAGTGGAAGTGCGCGACCACGAAGTAGGTGTCGGACACGTGGAAGTCCAGCGGCGGGCTGGCCAGGATGACGCCCGACAGACCACCGAAGAGGAAGGTCACCAGGAAGCCGACCGAGAACAACATCGGTGATTCGAAGGTCAACTGCCCCTTCCACATGGTGCCGATCCAGTTGAAGAACTTCACACCGGTCGGAACCGCGATCAGGAAGGTCATGAACGAGAAGTACGGCAGCAGCACCGCGCCGGTGGCGTACATGTGGTGCGCCCACACCGCGATCGACAGCGCCGCAATGCCCAGGGTCGCGTAGACCAGGGTGGTGTAACCGAAGATCGGCTTACGGCTGAAGACCGGGAAGATCTCGGACACGATGCCGAAGAACGGCAGCGCGATGATGTACACCTCGGGGTGGCCGAAGTACCAGAACAGGTGCTGGTAGAGCAGCGAACCGCCGGTGGCCGGGTCGTAGATGTGGCCGCCCAGGTGCCGGTCGTAGGCCAGCGCCATCAGCGCGGCGGTCAGCAGCGGGAAGGCCAGCAGCACGAGGACGCTGGTGACGGCGATGTTCCAGGTGAAGATCGGCATCCGGAACAGGGTCATACCCGGGCAGCGCAGGCAGACGACGGTGGTCAGCATGTTGACACCACCGAGGATGGTGCCCAGACCGGAGACGGCCAGACCCAGAATCCACAGGTCGGCGCCGACACCCGGGGAGTGCACGATGTCCGACAGCGGAGTGTAGGCGGTCCAGCCGAAGTCGGCGGCGCCACCGGGGGTGATGAAACCCGCGGTCGCCATGGTCGCGCCGAACAGGTACAGCCAGTAGCTGAACGCGTTCAGACGCGGGAAGGCGACGTCGGGCGCACCGATCTGCAGCGGCAGCACGATGTTGGCGAAGCCGAACACGATCGCGGTCGCGTAGAACAGCAGCATGATCGTGCCGTGCATGGTGAACAGCTGGTTGAACTGCTCCGGCGACAGGAACTGCAGACCCGGACGAGCGAGCTCACCGCGCATCAGCAGGGCCATCAGACCGCCGATCATGAAGAACGACATCGCGGTCACCAGGTACATCACACCGAGGACCTTCGGGTCCGTGGTGGTGACGGCCTTGTAGATGAACGAACCCTTCGGGCCCAGTCGTGCCGGATACGGCCGTGTCGCTTCCAGCTTGGGGACTGGCTGGGGCTCTACAGCAGTCACTGATCCTCCTGAAGGTGTGCCTTCTGCTCGTTTCGCACGCTCGTGCGTTCCGGCGCATGACGAAACGACGGTGGCTTGCGCTAGAGGCATCGTAAACCGTGGCGTCGCAGGCGTCCGACGGGGTCCTACTCTGTGTCGTATTCGCCGCGCGGACGGTGCCGCAATCATCCTGCACGTGGGCGCATGTACCCTACGCTGCATGCCGGTGAGCGAACGCGTCTCCACCCGAAAGCCCAAGACCCGCAAGCGCACCAGTGCGCGCCGGCTCGCGCTCGGCGGCGCGGCGGCGGGCGCCGTGGCCGTCCTGGTCACCGGCTGCGGCACCGGGGGCGACGACGCGTCGAGTTCGATCGTCCGGACCACCACCAATATCGCCGGCGCGAGCGTGGTCGGCATCGAGCGCGACACCACCCGCGCCTGCGCCCTGCCCAGCGCCCCCGACCAGGCCTCGGGCACCCACACGGTGGCGGGGACCCAGGTGCCCGCGGATCCGAAACGCATTGTCGTACTGGATACCGCGGCACTCGACGCGGTCTGCGCGGTGGGCCTGTGGGAGCGGGTCGTCGGTGCGACCACCACGGCCGGACCGGCGCCGCAGCCGAACTATCTGGGCACCGGTGTCCTGAAGATCCCGAGCGTGGGCACCTCGGGGGCGGTGGACACGGCCAAAATCTCCACGCTGCAACCGGATCTGATTCTCGGCGCCGCGGGTGACGGGGATCTCGCCGCGCTGCGCGGGATCGCTCCGACCGTGCTGGTCGACCATCGCGGCTGGCAGGACGATTTCACCGCCTACGCAGAGGCTCTGGGCCGCGGTTCGGCCGGCGCGAAGGCGCTCGCGGACTACCGCACGGACGCCCGCGAAACCGGGGCCTCGATCGCCGCCAACCTGTCGCAGGCGTCGGTGATCCGCTTCTCCCCCAAGGATATTCAGGCCCAGGGCACCGACACGTTCGCGGGACAGGTACTCGCCGACGCCGGCGTGCAGCGCCCCGGCGCCCAGCGCGATGGCTCGTTCACGGTGGACAGCCTCGCCACCGAAAGCGACCGCAACAAGATCGAGGGCGACATCATCTATCTGATGTTCGACGGCCCCGACGGTAAGAGCCACGGCGAATCAGTCATGAAGAGCGACGACTGGAAAAAGCTCGGCGCGATCGTCGACAAACGCGATTTCGCCGTCGAGGACGACCTCTGGCACGGTTCCGGGCTCACCGCGGCGCGGGCGATCCTCGACGACCTGCGCAAGACGCTGAACGGGTACGTGACGGACTGATCCGGTGACGCGCGGTCGGCCGCGGCAGGCGTCGCGTCCCGGTTCATCGACCGTCCGCCTCGCCCGTCCGTCTCTCGCTACGCGATGACGTGTTCGGCCGGCCCGTCGGTGGACGGCGTGGATCGTCGACGGCCGCGCGTGGGCGTAGCGCATAGGCGGGCACCAACTGATCGGTGAGATGCAGCGGCGCCCGTCCGTCCGCGTAACAGACCGAGAAATTCACCCGCCCCAGCCATTCCCCGCTGAACGAGGGCACCCAGTGCGTCAGCGTCCCCGGCCGCTCCCCCGTCATATCCAGCCCCGCCCCGTTGACGTGCCGGGGCGCGCCCGGATCCCGGATGAGAATCGCATCCAACCGCACCCACACCGGTTTCGGCGGTTGCACGAGCACCCGGTAGTAATAGCCGGCCTCGTTCGGATACTGCAGCTGCGGTTCGGTCCCCTCGGTCCGCGGAACACCGTCCGGAAGCCGTCGCGGCGCTCGGCCGGAGAACCCATCGCCCGTCCCCTCCGACGACACACCCCCACCGGCACTCGAACACATATTCGAATAATACCGAGCGGTCGGCCCGATCGACACCCACCCCACCGCATCCGGGCCACACCCCGTCCGAGCACGTCATGATAGGTCGGATGGGCACACTTCTCGTGCTGGTGAACGGTCTTCCGGGCGCCGGCAAATCGACCGTCGGACAGGCGCTGGCACGGGTCCTGGGCGCCCGATTCCTCTCGAAGGATGTGGTCAAGGAGGCGCTGGCGACCTGCGTCGAGGACCCCGCCGGCCTTCCGGATCTGGGCGGTGTGGCGATGGACGCGGTCTGGTCGCTGGCGCGAACCAGTCCCACCTCGGTCGTCATCGATTCCTGGTGGTTCGCACCACGCGACCGGCAATTCGCCCGCGCCGGTATCGAGAAGGTGGGCGCGGACCGGGCCGTCGAAGTCTGGTGCCACGTCCCCGCGCACGTCGCGAAGGCCCGCTACACACGACGGCGACGCGCCGATTTCTTCCACGACGACGAGCGCCTGCGCACGCAGTGGGACATCTGGGCGGACCAGGCGACGCCCCTACACCTCACTCCGATCGTCGTCGTCGATACGACCATCCCGGTCGACTACACCGATCTGATCGAACGGATCGAGCGGGCCACCGACAATCCCGGGAACGTCGCCCACCTCAGGCGCGGTCGTGGACGGTGACGGCATATCCGTCGGGGTCGGCGAAGGTGAAGGTTCGGCCGAAGGGGCCGTCCACGGGCGCGGCGAGGATCGAGACTCCGGCCGCGGCCAGATGATCGTGCACGTGCTGCGCGTCGCCGGCGTGCAGCCACAGTGCGACACCGGCGCCCGGGCGCGGCGCGACCGCATCGAGGTCGACGCCCGGCAACGGCGTCCGCACCGCGAAAGACACCGGGGCCGTGTCGAATACGACCGCGCCGGGCGGGCTCGCCGGAGCGCGGCGCAATCCGAGATGCGTCTCGTAGAACTCGGCCGCCGCCTCCACATCACGCACCTGCAAGGCGATGAAGTCGGGTCCGGTGACAGTAGCCATGGGGTTTCTCCTTCTATGTCAGGGTTCTGACATAGAAGAGTATGTCAGAATCCTGACATGTCGCAAGAGAAGGTGGATCTCGATTCGTCCGTGGGTTATGTCCTCAAACAGGCCGCCGCGGCGTTGCGTGGTGCCATGGATACGGCTCTGCGGCCGCTGGGCCTGAGCGTGCCGCAATACGCGTGCCTCGAATTGCTGGGTCAGCGACCGGGCCTGTCCGCCGCGGAACTGGCCCGCGGCGCGTTCGTCACCCGCCAGTCCATGCATTCGGTGCTGCAAGGACTCGAGGATCGCGGTCTCCTGGACCGTCCGTCCACGGCACCGCACGGGCGGGCCTTACCGACCCGGCTCACCGCCGAGGGCGCCCGCCTGCTCGCCCGGGCCAGTCACGTGGTCGCCGAGGTCGAAGGCCGAATGATCGCGTCCCTGCCCGCAGGCAACGCCGAACGCCTGCACCGAGACCTGACCACGTGCGCGGAAGCTCTCGATCCGGCGAAGCACTGAACGGCTCCATCCACCCGGCGGGCCGGCCGGCACACGGCGCCTTCCCACATACACGAAACCCGGACGTACGCAATGCGATACGCCCGGGTCACGCGAGAGCGAAACTCAGAACTCCCAGTCCTCGTCTTCGGTGTTGACCGCCTTACCGATGACGTAGCTGGAACCGGAGCCGGAGAAGAAGTCGTGGTTCTCGTCGGCGTTCGGGGACAGCGCCGAGAGGATCGCCGGGTTGACGTCGGTCTCGTCACGCGGGAACAGACCCTCGTAGCCGAGGTTCATCAGCGCCTTGTTGGCGTTGTAGCGCAGGAACTTCTTGACGTCTTCGGTGAGGCCGACCTCGTCGTAGAGGTCCTGGGTGTATTCGACCTCGTTCTCGTACAGCTCGAACAGCAACTCGAAGGTGTAGTTCTTGAGCTCTTCACGCTCGGGCTGCGTGAGATCCTCGAGACCCTTCTGGTACTTGTAGCCGATGTAGTAGCCGTGCACGGCCTCGTCGCGGATGATCAGGCGGATCAGGTCGGCGGTGTTGGTGAGCTTGGCCCGCGAGGACCAGTACATCGGCAAGTAGAAACCGGAGTAGAACAGGAAGCTCTCCAGCAGCGTGGAGGCCACCTTGCGCTTGAGCGGCTCGTCGCCCCGGTAGTACTCGAGCACGATCTCGGCCTTGCGCTGCAGATTCGGGTTCTCCTCCGACCAGCGGAAGGCGTCGTCGATCTCACGGGTGGAGCACAGCGTGGAGAAAATGGAGCTGTAGCTCTTGGCGTGCACCGACTCCATGAACGCGATATTGGTCAGCACCGCCTCTTCGTGCGGGGTCCGCGCATCCGGAATCAGGCTCACCGCACCGACCGTGCCCTGAATGGTGTCCAGCAGGGTCAGACCCGTGAACACGCGCATGGTCAACTGCTTCTCGTGCGCGTTCAGCGTGTTCCACGACGGAATGTCGTTGGATACCGGAACCTTCTCCGGCAACCAGAAGTTGCCGACGAGCCGGTCCCAGACCTCGGCATCCTTCTCGTCGGGCACCCGATTCCAGTTGATCGCAGACACTCGATCGATCAGCTTCACGCCCGCTCACTCACCCTTCCCGCTTCGCCGGTCATTGTACGCTCGGACACTACTCCTAGTGGGCCTCCGCTCAGCACAGCACAAGAGCTTGTGTCTTCCATGTCCTGGGCAAATGCGTTCCGGGGTGGGAAGTTCCACACCGCGGCGGCAAGCGAATGACGAGCGCGCGATGCACAGGCTACTGCCGGCGCCACGATCGCGGCAACGATGCCGAAAGTTTGCCATTGCGATCCAATCCCCGGGCCGTGCCGGAACATCGCGCCCACCCGCGCCGAGAGGATGCCGCATGAACCCCGATCTCCGTATACGTTTCGCTGTCGACGACGAGGCCCTCTCGCGACTGCACGCGGACGCATTCGGCGGTGACCGGACGGTGGTGCCCTGGCAGGCGCGCCTGGAACGGCACAGCCGGTCATGGGTCGGCGCGTTCGCCGGTGAGCGACTCGTCGGTTTCGTGCACGCGGTGTGGGACGGGGGGAACCACGCGTTCCTCCTCGACACCGCGGTCGCCCCGGATCTCCGCCGGCAGCGCATCGGATCCGCCCTGGTGCAGACCCTGGCCGACGACCTGCGTGAACTCGGTATCGAATGGCTGCACGTCGATTTCGAACCTCACCTGCACAGCTTCTATCGCGACGCGTGCGGATTCCGCGCCACCGACGCCGGCCTGCTACGACTGAACTGACACCGAACTCCGTTCGCCGAGTAGCAGTTCGGCCACGGCCTCGGGTGCTTCGTGCATGGCGTCGTGGCCGGTGGGGAGGTCGTGGACCAACCATTCGGGGTCGGCTTGCAGGCGGGTGCGGAGGTCGGCGAAGGGGGTGCGGTCTTCCCAGCCGGAGCAGTAGACGAACTCTCGGCGCGGGACTCGGGCGAATGCGCCGGTGAGCCGGATCGTCTGCATGAAGGACGCGAGGGGGTGAGGGCGGCGGCGGGGGTCGCCGTCGCCGGGCGGGCGGACGGCGTAGCCGGTGGTCGTGGCGCCGTCCGTGATCACCTGCCGGAAGTAGTCGTTCATCGCCGACCAGCACGATTCGCCGTCACGGGGGACGTACGCGTCGAGATGCACCAGGCGGGCGATTCTGCCACCGGCGCGGTCGGCCGCGGCGGTGATCACCATGCCGCCGTAGCTGTGACCGACCAGCGTCACGTCCGTGAGGTGGGCGCCGTCGAGGAACGCCACGACGTCGACGGCGTGTGTGTCGAGGTTGGTCGTCGCGACCGTCGCCGCGTCGTCGTCCGGGCGCAGACCGGTCAGGGTCAAGGCGTGGACGGTGTGACCGGCGCGCTCCAGCAGCGGAACCACCGCCTCGAACGACCAGCCACCCTTCCAACCGCCGGGCACCAAAACGTATGTCGCCATGAGCTTTTCCCACTTTCTCCAGCCGCGGAGTCGAGGCACGCCACCTCGACCACCTCACGTGGAGACAGTCTCACCGGCGGGGAGCGTGGCTTGCTACCGATAGAAAGCCATTCGATACCTGTTCACCGCCAACCTCCCCCAGGTGGACGAATGTGGACCGTGAGGCGTTGCCGCCGAGGCGGTTTCGATATCTATACCGCGCAGAATTTCGTCCGGCATCGCTCGTGCGACGACGCCGGCAGCGACGGGTACCCGCCCGCCGAGCATCGCACGGCCGCCGGGACAGCGGACTGCGCGCCGGCCTGCGGGTCGACGGTATGGTTGGCGCCCACCCCGATGCCCGCCTCCCGGCGGCTTGCGGTCGCCGGCGGTCCCGGCTCAGATCCCCAGTACGAGCTTCGCGGTCGTGAAGTAGATGATCAGCCCCGTCGCATCGACCAGCGTCGTCACCATGGGCGCGGAGATAACCGCCGGGTCGATGCACAATTTCTTGGCCAGCAACGGCATCGTGCCGCCGATGGTCGCGGCCCAGCCACAGATGATCACCAGGGTGATGCCGACGACCAGCGCGATCTGCGCGCCGACGAACGCCGCGCCGATGACCATGCCGACCACCGCGAGCATCGAGCCCAGCACCAATCCGACCCGGCATTCGCGCCAGATGACCTTCAGCAGATCCGACACCCGCACCTCGCCGACGGCCAGGGCCCGCACGCACGAGGTCGCCGCCTGCGCACCGGCATTGCCGCCCGCGCCGATCAGCAGCGGAATGAACAGCGCCAGATGCGCGGCCTGGGCCAGCGTCGCCTCGAACGCGTCGGTCACCGTGACCGTCAGGGTCGCCGCGACCAGCAGCAACAGCAACCACATGGCGCGGTAGCGGGCCAGCTGGAACACACCGGCGGCCATATAGTGCCCGGACCAGGGGCTCGCACCGGCCTGCCGCGCCACATCCTCGCTGTCGGCGGCCTCGATGACCTCCACCGCGTCGTCGATGGTCAGCAGTCCGACCAGCCGATCCTCACTGTCGACGACCGGCAGGTTGATCAGGTTGGTCTCGCGCATGAGCCGCGCCGCCTTCTCCGCGGCATCCATCGCGCGGGCGAAAACCGGTGCGGTGACGACGAGTTCGGTCAGCATCGTGCCGGGATCGCTGAGGACCAGTTCACGCATCTCGACCACGCCGGTGAGCCGGCGGCCGCCGTCCACCACCGGCAGCGTGTACACGGTCTCGGCATGGGCGCCCTTGGCGCGCACCACCCGCAGCGCCTGGTCGACGGTCAGATCACAGTGCAGCGCAACGACTTCCGGCGTCATGTAGCGGCCGACCGAACCCTCGGGGTAGCCGAGCAGCGCCGCGGTCATCCGCCGTTCGCGTGGGCTCAGCCCGGCCAGCACCTTCTTCGCGACCGTCGCGGGGGCCTCGCGCAGCATCCGGGCCCGGTCGTCGGGGTCCATGCCTTCGACCAGTTCCCGGAAGCTCTGATCGCGCATTCCGGATAGGATCTGCTGCTGGTCGACCGGCTCGAGCTCCTCGAACACCGCCAGCGCCCGGTCCTTGTCGAGCAGCCGGAACGCGATGCCGGCGTGCACGGCGTCCATGCGCGCGAGTTCGTCGGCGATCCGATGCGGGGCGTTGTCGTCCAGCCAGGTCAGCGCGGCGTCGACGCGGCGGTCGTCGATGAGGTCGCGGAGCGAGACGTGGTCCGAATGCTGTTCGGCGACAGCCGTTTCGGCGGCGGCAGCACTGCGAACCGACGTATCGGCGGAACTCGAATCGGCGACGGCAGCGTGGTATCCGCTCGCGTCGACGGCGCTCGTTTCCCCCGCACTCGTTTCGGTCGCGCGTTTTTCGCCGGCAGACGCGCAATCGGGCTCGGCTCCGACGTGGTAGAGCCCGGTTTCCGGAGAGGTGGCTGCGTGTCCGTCATCCGGGACATCCGGGCGTGCGGGCGCGGCAAAGAACAGATCGGTCGACATGACAGAACCTCGGCATACTGCGAGTGGGTACGGGATCACGGATCACACCGCGAGGCACCGACCTCGCCACCGAAAGCTCTACCGGCAGAACAGGAGGACGGCGCCGCGCGGCCTTCGACTCGGGGGTTCGCTACGCACAGCCACCCACCTCCTCATCGCCAGCACCTCACCGTCAGGAAATTTCGGATGCCCTCCCGGCACCCCGATGACCTGCCTCGTCGCCTGGTCATCGCCCGGACGCACAGCGCCCGGATGCAGGTTACACCCCCAACCGCCGCCGCGCCGAACCACGAAACTTCGGTTTCGCCCATGCACCGAGCGAGGGGTGATCAGTACGACGGCCGCCGCCTCCCTCACTCGTCCTTCGTTTCGGCCGCATCCTCGACGCAATATCGACATGTCTCCTTGAAGACACCCTTGTTCGTGTGATGTCGCGTGTGGGCACTGCGCCTGCTCGAAGGCATCGGTCGTCCCTTGCGGGCGGCGGACATCTTCGCCCGAGTCTCAGGGCTGGCCGTCCGCCCGAAGTTCGGATTTCCCGCACCCATTCGCATTTCCGAAAGTCGCCGACGCGATTCTTCCGGCATCGCATGGCCGAATCCCGGGTGCGCAGCGCCGAACTTCCCGAAGTTGGGATTCGCTTCGCCTCGAAACGAGCCGTTGCGGTCGATCGACCATTTCGCGCGTTGCGATGCCGAGTGTGTGCGGCCGAAAAACGGGTTCTCGTCACCGAAACGACTCACACCCGGACGTCCGGTCGACCGAATCCGCGCGGCCTCCCGCATTTCGGCGGTCCAGATCACACCAACAGGCCCCAGTCCACCCTCGGACAGGTTGAGTAGCGGCTGACCTTCTTTCCGTAGATAGGCAATCCATGCGATTTCAGCCCGACCCAGATCCTCAAGGCCGTAAACCCAGTCCAGGACATCCGCAACGACGGCGTCACGATCCTGTTTGCGCAGCCAGTCGTAGAACGGCGTCTTGCGACCTGCCGCAGCTGCCTTGAAGTGTTGACCGAGCCGTACGTGCTCCGGCTTCGTCGTGAGCCCCACATAGCGGTAGTCGTACTCGGTGCGGAGGCGAACTCCGTAGATGACACCGTATTTCGGCTTATCCATCGCACCCCCGCACCGAATCGACTACGCGCGATTACAACATGCAGGAGACACAATTCTCAATTTCAGTCCCTTGCAACGCCATCTGGCGGATGCGGATGTAGTACAGGGTCTTGATTCCCTTGCGCCAGGCGTAGATCTGGGCCTTGTTGACGTCGCGGGTGGTGGCGCTGTCCTTGAAGAACAGGGTCAGCGACAGGCCCTGGTCCACATGCTGGGTGGCGGCGGCGTAGGTGTCGATGATCTTCTCGTAGCCGATGTCGTAGGCGTCGGCGAAGTAGTCGAGATTGTCGTTGGTCAGGTAGGGGGCCGGGTAGTAGACGCGGCCGATCTTGCCTTCCTTGCGGATCTCGATCTTCGACGCCACCGGGTGAATCGAGCTGGTGGAGTGGTTGATGTAGGAGATCGATCCGGTCGGCGGCACCGCCTGCAGGTTCTGGTTGTAGATGCCGTGCTCCATGACCGAGGCCTTCAGCTCGCGCCAGTCCTCCTGGGTCGGGATGTGCACGCCCGCTTCGGCGAAGATCTCCCGCACGCGGTCGGTCTTCGGCTCCCAGGCCTGTTCGGTGTACTTGTCGAAGTATTCGCCGCTGGCGTACTTGGACTCCGGGAAGCCGCCGAAGGCCGTGCCGCGCTCGATGGCGAGCTTGTTGGAGGCCCGAACCGCGTGGTAAGCGACGGTGTAGAAGTAGATGTTGGTGAAATCCACACCCTCTTCGGATCCGTAGTGGACCCGCTCGCGCGCCAGATATCCGTGCAGGTTCATCTGGCCCAGGCCGATCGCGTGGGATTCGTTGTTGCCCTGTTCGATCGAGGGCACCGAGTAGATGTGGGTCTGGTCCGATACCGCGGTCAGCGCCCGGATCGCGACCTCGATGGTCTGCCCGAAATCCGGTGAGTCCATGGCCTTGGCGATATTGAGCGAGCCGAGGTTGCAGGAGATGTCCTTCCCGACCTTCGCGTAGGACAGGTCGTCGTTGAACACCGACGGCGTGGAGACCTGCAGGATCTCCGAGCACAGGTTGGAGTGGGTGATCTTGCCCTTGATCGGGTTGGCCCGGTTCACCGTGTCCTCGAACATGATGTAGGGGTAACCGGATTCGAACTGCAGCTCGGCGATGGTCTGGAAGAACTCGCGGGCGTTGATCTTCGACTTGCGGATGCGCTTGTCGTCGACCATCTCGTAGTACTTCTCGGTGACGTCGATGTCAGCGAACGGCACGCCGTAGATGCGCTCGACGTCGTAGGGCGAGAACAGGTACATGTCCTCGTTCTTCTTCGCCAGCTCGAAGGTGATGTCGGGGATCACCACACCCAGCGACAGCGTCTTGATGCGGATCTTCTCGTCCGCGTTCTCGCGCTTGGTGTCGAGGAAGCGGTAGATGTCCGGATGGTGCGCGTGCAGGTACACCGCACCCGCGCCCTGACGCGCGCCGAGCTGATTGGCGTAGGAGAAGGAGTCCTCGAGCAGCTTCATGATGGGGATGACGCCGGAGGACTGGTTTTCGATCTTCTTGATCGGCGCGCCGTGCTCGCGAATGTTGCTCAGCAGCAACGCGACTCCGCCACCACGCTTGGACAGCTGCAGCGCCGAGTTGATGGAGCGCCCGATGGACTCCATATTGTCCTCGATGCGCAGCAGGAAGCACGAGACCGGTTCGCCGCGCTGCTTCTTGCCCGAGTTCAGGAACGTCGGGGTGGCCGGCTGGAAGCGGCCGTCGATGATCTCCTCGACGAGCTGCTGCGCGAGGACCTCGTCACCGGCGGCCAGGGTCAGCGCGACCATGCAGACCCGGTCCTCGAACCGTTCCAGATAGCGCTTTCCGTCGAAGGTCTTCAGCGTGTAGGACGTGTAGTACTTGAAGGCGCCGAGGAAGGTCGGGAACCGGAACTTCTTCGCGTAGGCCTGCTGGAACAGCTTCTTGACGAAGGCCCGGCTGTACTGGTCGAGCACCTCGGGCTCGTAGTAGTTCTCCTCCACGAGGTAGTCGAGCTTCTCGTCGAGGTTGTGGAAGAAGACGGTGTTCTGGTTGACGTGCTGCAGGAAGTACTGCCGGGCGGCGGCGACATCCTTGTCGAACTGGATCTCACCGTTGGGCCCGTACAGATTCAGCATCGCGTTGAGCGCGTGATAGTCCAAGCCCTCGGTCGAGGTCTCGGTGCTGACCGGGCGCTCTAGGCGGGCCGTCTTTCCGGCCGGTGCTGTTGTCGTTGCCAAAACAATCCCAATCCCTCTCGGACGCGCTCGACGTCCTCGGCGGTTCCCATCAGTTCGAAGCGATACAGGTACGGCACCCCGCATTTGCGCGAGATGACCTCTCCCGCATAGCAATACGTATCGCCGAAGTTCGTGTTGCCGGCCGCGATCACCCCGCGCAACAGCGCACGATTATGCGGATCGTTGAGGAATTTCGCCACCTGTCTGGGGACGAATTCCTTGTCCGAACGACCGGCTGCTCCCTCGCCGCGCTGCGCGTCGAACACGTGCCGGCCGCCACCGTAGGTGGGGCAGATCAGCACATAGGGCGTGTCGACGCGCAGCGAATCGGCGGTGCGGAGCGGAATGCGAACGGCCGGCAAACCCAGCCGTTCGACGAAGCGGTGCGTGTTCTCCGACGCGCTCGAGAAGTAGACCAGAGCGGGCGTCGATTGGGTCCCTTCCCCGGACAACCCAGCCATCCCACTCCCCCTTCCCACATCGGACGAACGGTGACCGCAGCGGATCAGGCCGCGGCGGTCACCAGGGACTTGATGCGGTCCGGACGGAAACCGGACCAGTGCTCATCGCCGGCGACGACGACGGGGGCCTGCAGATATCCCAGCGCCATCACGTAGTCGCGGGCCTCGGGGTTCTCGGAGATATCGACGACGTCGTACTCCACACCGGCCTTGTCGAGCGCGCGGTAGGTGGCGTTGCACTGGACACAAGCGGGCTTGGTGTAGACCGTGATACTCATGGGTGACCCTCTCTCCTTGCCTTATCCGATGCAGCCTTGAATCGGTACGCCATCTGCTGTGAGCATCCGTACTGAGCACGATCCATCTGGTACTGCGCAAACCCCTGGAAGTAGGGGCACCACCGGCGATCACACGGTGGTGATCGGCTCGGAGTTCGTCTCCCCTTCCAGCGTTCAAGACACTACACCTAGTGGCCGACAGATTCATACAACACGACATGTTGCGAACCACAAAGATGAAATTCGACGGCCGTAAGTACCAGGACAGTCGATTCGCAACCCGACACGGCAGTGGCGCAGATCACGATTTTATGTCCAGCTCTTTCTCAGCAAACCCACTGCCATCTTTAGTCACACCGGTCACGCCGACCTCAACATGCCCACTGCGACACGCCCGAAACAGCCGAGTGCCGCGCCCGTTCCGGAGAACGAACGCGGCACCCCGCCACCTACTCCGGCGTGTCGCAGCCGGACCGGATCAGCCCTGGCGAGCCTTGAACCGCGGCTCCTTCTTGTTGATCACATAGGTCTTGCCACCGCGTCGCACCACCTGGGCGCCCGGCTTGTCCTTCAGTGAACGCAGCGAGTTCCGCACCTTCATGACAACCTCCTAATGGAAATGGTTTTCATATCCTATAGGGCCGCATGCCGCGGCCACCAGGACGCCGGTCACGGCGCACCGGTCCACCCGGACACACAGAGGGGCCGCACCGTCGGTGCGACCCCTCGAAAGCTCGAGCCGGTTACCGTCTCACGCTCAGGCGTTGACCGATTCCCGCGCGGCGACCAGTTCGGTGATCGCGGCGGCGAGCTGGGTGAGGGCCTCGGCGTCCTCGCGCGGATGCGCCTCGCCGAAGCGCTGGCCGATGGTGCCGAAGTGCAGGTGCGCGCTCTCCACGACGCTGCCGCCGGCCACGCCGACCGCCTTCACCGTGTCACCGTGCGCCCACTTCGCGGCGTTCTGGCTGATCGAGGCGCTGATCACGGCGACCGGCTTGCCCTTGATCGAACCCGCGCCGTAGGGACGCGAGGCCCAGTCCACGGCGTTCTTGAGCACGGCCGGGATGGTGCCGTTGTATTCGGGGACGAACAGCACCAGCGCGTCGGCGGCGGCGACGGCGTCACGCAGCGCCTGCGCGGCCGCGGGCACCTGACCCGCTACGTCGATGTCCTCGTTGTAGAAAGGAATATTCCCGAGACCGTCGTAGATATCGACCTCGACACCTTCCGGTGCGGTCTGGGCGGCGGCCTCGGCCAGCTGCCGGTTGATGGAACCGGCACGCAAGCTGCCGACGAGAGCCAGAATGCGAGTCTGTGACATGATCACTCCTTGTGCGGTGGGGCGGCGGTGGCTTCCGCTTTCACGACACGTTAACCGGACTACGGTCCGCTTTCATTCCCGGGTCATGGGGTAACCGAACTGTGAACTGCGACACTCCGGATTCGCCGCCATCGAATTCGTCCCATTCGTCCGATCCGCACGCGTCGGATCCGGTCTTCGCCGCCGCGCCGCATCCCGGCGCGCTGCCCTTGGAGGCCGTGGCCGTCGAACTGCCGCCGTCCGCGATCACCACCGCGCTGCCGGTAGCCGAACACTCCGAGCGCAGCGATGCCGTACGCAACCGTCAACTGCTGCTCGACGCCGCCGAGGAACTGGTGCGCGAATTCGGCGCCGACGGCGTCACGATGGACGCGGTCGCCAAACGCGCGGGCGTCGGCAAGGGCACCGTGTTCCGGCGATTCGGCAATCGCTCCGGGCTCATGCTGGCGCTGCTCGACCAGTCCGAGCAGAAACTGCAGGCGGCGTTCATGTTCGGGCCGCCGCCGCTGGGCCCGGGCGCCCCACCGCTGCAGCGGCTGATCGCCTACGGACGCGCCCGCCTGGCCGGGATCGAGGTGGAGGGCGAAATGCGCCGCGCCGCCGACGAATCCGGCCGCTACGCCAGCGCACCGTACAACATCTCGAAAACCCATGTCTCGCTGCTGCTTCGACAGCTCGAAGTGGGCGGCGACATCGCACTGACGGCCGACACCCTGCTGGCCATCCTCGACGCCGGCCTGGTGCTGCATCAACTGCGAGTCCTGGGTTATAGGCCCGAACAGATCGCCGACCACTGGGAAAACGTGGTGCGCGCACTCGTGGCGCCCGCCCAGTAGAGTGGCCCCATGGGGAACCTGCGCGAACAGATCATCGCCGAATTGGGTGTCGCGGCCGGGATCGAGCCGAAGGTCGAGGTGCGGCGCCGCGTCGAATTCCTGGCCGACTATCTGAGTTCCACCCCCGCAACGGGTTTCGTTCTCGGCATCAGCGGTGGTCAGGACAGCACACTGACCGGCAAGCTGTGCCAGCTCGCCGCCGAGGAACTGCGGGCCCGTGGCCGGGAGGCGACGTTCGTCGCGGTCCGGCTCCCCTACGGCACCCAGGCCGACGCCGAGGATGCCGAGGTGGCACTGGATTTCATCCGGCCCGACCGCTCGGTCGAGGTCAATGTGAAGCCGGGCGCGGACGCGGTGGCGGCCGCCACCGCCGAGGGTGTGCGCGAATTGCTCGGCGACCAGGCCCAGTTGCGCGATTTCGTGCGCGGCAATATCAAGGCCCGCGAGCGCATGGTGATCCAGTACGCGGTTGCCGGACAGCTGAATCTGCTGGTCGTGGGCACCGACCACGCCGCCGAAGCGGTGACGGGATTCTTCACCAAGTACGGCGACGGCGGTGTGGACATCACTCCGCTGACCGGCTTGACCAAGCGGCAGGGCGCGGCGCTGCTGCAGGAGCTGGGCGCGCCGCCGCGGCTGTGGCAGAAGGTTCCGACCGCCGACCTCGAAGACGACCGCCCGGCCCTGCCGGACGAAGAGGCGCTGGGCCTGAAATACAGCCAGATCGACGACTACCTCGAGGGTAAGGACGTCTCACCGGAGGTCGCCGAGCGCGTCGAGGAGATCTACCGAAACACCCGGCACAAGCGCACCGTTCCGGCGACACCGCTGGACACGTGGTGGAAAGAAAGCTGAATCCGCGTCAGCCGCCCGCGAACGGTGGTAGTACGTCGACGCGGGCGGTCAGGCGCGTGCTGTCGTCGCGGGTGAGTTCCTCGCCGACGAGATAGGCGCAGACCTTCAGCATCGGATCCAGGTCGGCGCCGTAGGCCGAGCGCAATGCGGAGCGCAGATCACCGACCGTCGCCGACTCGGGCAGGTCGAGATGTTCGCTGGATTTGCCGACCGCGTCGGCGATCGCGGCGAAATATCTGACCTCAACCACCGATGGCTCCCATCGTGCGTTCCGGGGGGACGAAATCGGCGGCGTCGATGCCGTGCCCGGCCCATTTGTTCCACATCGCGCCGCGCCACAGCTGCGCCAGTTCGTCGTCGCTCGCGCCGGCGCGCAGCAGTGAACGCAGATCGTATTCCTGATCGCTGAACAGGCAGGATCGGATCATGCCGTCGGCGGTCAGGCGGGTGCGGTCGCAGTCGCCGCAGAATCGGCGGGTGACCGAGGCGATGATGCCGACCGTGGCCGGACCGCCGTTCACCAGCCAGGTCTCCGCCGGGGCGGACGGGTCGGCGCGCCCGGCCTCGGTGAGGGTGAAGGCCGTGCCGAGAACGTCGAGCAGTTCGGCCGCCGTGACCATGTTGGTCCGCGCCCATTCGTGATCGGCGTCGAGCGGCATCTCCTCGATGAAGCGCAGTTCGCATCCCTCGTTCAGACACCACCGCAGCAGATCGACCGCACCCGAAAGCGTTTCGCGCATCAGCACCGCATTGACCTTGACCGGGTAGAGGCCGGCGGCATGGGCGGCACGGATGCCGGTCAGCACCGAACCGAGCCGATCCCGGCGGGTGAGCCGGGCGAATCCGGCAGGGTCGACGGTATCGAGAGAGATATTGACCCGGCCGAGTCCCGCGGCCGCCAGCGCGCGAGCGCGATGTTCCAGCCCGACGCCGTTACTGGTCATGGCCAGCGGTGTGTCGGGAACGGCGGCATGGCATCCGGCGACGATCTGCTCGAGATCGCGGCGCATCAGCGGCTCGCCGCCGGTGAAGCGCACCTCGCGGACACCCAGCCGCCGCACCGCGAGTTCCACCAGCCGCACGATCTCCGTGGCCGAGAGCAATTCGTCGGCCGGAATGGCCGGCAGCCCCTCCTCCGGCATGCAGTACGTGCAACGCAACGAGCACTTTTCGGTGATCGACACGCGCAGATCCCGGGCCGTGCGCCCGAATCTGTCGACGAGCAGGTCCGTGTCGGGCCGTCCGTCCAGGGAGGGCCGCCCGCCCCGGACGGCGGGAATCCCCATGAGAACGACGGTCACTCCTCCATTATGGGGGCCACCCCCACCTCACGTCCCGCAAGTCACCACCTGTGAGGTAGCCGAGCACGTCCGTGAGTGAGCCGAGCACCGCCGGAGCAACCGAACGCGAAACCCATGCAGCCGGTCTTCACCCAACCGCGACGCTGAACCCCAACGGTCTCGGCCCGCCTCGATTTTGCAGCGACGGAGGGAGGGAGCGCAGCGACTGACCGGAGGAGTGAAAAATCGAGGCCAAGGGGCCGAGACCCGCCGGAGCGAAGCGGAGGCCATATACCCAGCTAGGCTGACGTCTATGAGTCAGCCTGCCAAGACTGTGGCTCGGTCCGTCGAGGATCATCGGGAGCGGATCGAACAGTTGCTGCGACCGCTGGCGACGCGGCAGGTGGAGCAGTTGGCGTTGCACGGGGCGCGGGGGCGGATGCTGGCCGAGGATGTGCGGTCGCCGCTGGACCTGCCGGTGTTCCGCAATTCGGGGATGGACGGATATGCGGTCCGGGCGGAGTCGGTGGCGGTGACGCCCGTGACGCTGCCGGTGGCCGGCGTGGTGGCCGCCGGTCAGGGCGGCCCGGACCGATTGCCGGACGGAGCGGCGGTCAAGGTGATGACGGGTGCGCCGATTCCGCCGGGCGCCGATTGTGTGGTGCCGGTGGAGGACACCCGCGCCGTCGACGGCGGGGTGTCGATCGAACGCGGCCGCAACGCGGGCGATTTCGTGCGCGAGGCGGGTACCGATATTCGGCGCGGTGAGTTGCTGGTGGCGGCCGGGTCGTTGTTGTCGCCGCATCGGATCGCGGCGCTGGCGGCGGTGGGCATCAGCTCGGTGAGAGCGGCGCGGCGGATCCGGGCGGCGGTCCTGACGACCGGCGACGAGCTGGTGTCGGCGGGTGTCGCGTTGCGTCCGGGGCAGATCTACAACTCGAACGGCATCGCGCTGGCTGCGGCGTTGGGCGCCAACGGGATCGACGTGGTGGACGTGTCGCACAGCCGTGACGATCCGGCCGAGTTCCGCCGCAAGTTGTCGGTCGCGACGGCGGCCGCGGATGTGGTCTTCACTTCGGGTGGGGTGTCGCAGGGCGATTTCGAAGTGGTCAAGGAGGTGCTGGCCGACTTCGGCGGCGAGTTCGGTCCGGTGGCCGTGCAGCCCGGCGGTCCGCAGGGCGTCAGTGTGGTCGACGGGATTCCGATTCTGAGTTTTCCGGGTAATCCGGTGAGCACGATGGTGTCGTTCGAGGTGTTCGCCCGGCCGATCCTGCGGCAGCTGAGCGGATTGGCTCCGGTGCCGAATTACGATGTGGCGCTGCTGGATCCGGTGCGTTCCCCGGCCGGCCGTCGGCAGTTCCTGCGGGGCCGGCGCGAAGGCGCGGGGGTGCGCTCGGTGTCGGGGCCCGGGTCACATCTGGTGGCGGCCATGGCCCAGGCCGATGTTCTGATCGAAATTCCGGCCGAGGTCACGTCGGTGGCGGCCGGTTCGCTGGTGAGGGTGCGCGAACTGTGAACGAACTGCCTGATGCCGCGGCTCTGTCGCATGTCGACGCGGAAGGCCGGGCGCGCATGGTCGATGTGAGCGCCAAGGCGGAGACGGCACGGGTGGCGGTCGCGGCCGGCCTGTTGCGGACGACGCCCGAGGTGGTGGCGCTGGTGCGCGCGGACGATCTGCCGAAGGCCGATGTGCTGTCGACGGCCCGCATCGCCGGTATCTCGGGGGCGAAGAAGACCTCGGA
>NZ_BAFW01000185.1 GCF_000308535.1 Nocardia cerradoensis NBRC 101014
GCCGANCTTCGAGATCAGCGACTACGGCATCGTGGGCGACCTGTTCAACGTCGCGCCGCAGCTGACCGAGGCGGTCAAGACCCACAAGGGCTGATCGAGACCCCTGCAGGGAGTACGGCTCGCCGAATCGGTACCTCGCAGTATCGGTTCGGCGAGCCGTCTGCGTTCCCGGGGGTCAGTCCGGCGGGCGCGGCGCCCGGTTCCTGCCGACGGTGATGCCGATGACGGTCGGTATGCACAGCGCCAGCCCCCACGGCACCTCGACCCAGAACGGCCAGAAGTATCCGGCGCCGGTGGCCAGCCAGATCACGACGCACAGGATGTTGACGAAGACCCACGGCGTCCACATGATCAGCACCCAGGGCGGCACCCGCCCGGGCCGCGCGGCGTCCGGCCGCTCTCGCACCGCCGGCAGATCCGACAGGATCGGCGACAACTCCCCGTAGGTGCGCGCGGCATAGACCTGCTGGACCCGGTCGTCGAATTCGGCGAGATTCAACCGCCCCTCGTTCATGGCCGAGCGCAATCGCTCGACGATCGTCTCCCGGTCCGCGTCCGAGGCCCGCACGTGCTCGTTTCCCACGGGCCAAGCCTAGAGGCGGCCCTCGCCACGCGCCGGGGAACATCACCCGGAACCCGTACGGGCAAGCGGTAATCCGCTTGCGCTCCCCCGCCGCGCTCGGCCAGGCTGAGGCGGTGCCGACTCCGACCGGACCGCCGATCGCGCTCCCGCCCGAGGTCGTCGAGACCGTGAGCACGGTTTTCGGCGCGCGCGGCCGGACCTGGCTCGCCGAACTTCCCGAGCGCGTCGAGACCCTGTGCGCGCTCTGGCAACTGACGCCGCTCGGCTCCGCGTTCGCCGGTGGCACCCACTCCTGTGCCGTTCCCGTCCGCCGCGCCGATGATTCGGTGGCGGTGCTGAAGATTCCGGTGGTCGACGAGGAGAACGTGGGCGAGGCGGCCGGGCTGTACTGCTACGACGGCGACGGAGCGGTCCGCCTGTACGACTACGACCCCGGCAGTGGCGCCCTGCTGCTCGAGTGGGCGCGGCCGGGTACACCACTGCTGACGCAGCCCGGATTCCCCGGTCTGGAAGGTCTGCCGGAACATGCGGACAAGGTCGATCGGGCCTGCCGCTTGTATCGGCGCCTGCGCCGCCCTCCGGTCCCGCTTCCCGACGGCTATCCGGACATTCCCGCCGTTTCCGCCGTGATCGCCGACTGGACGGTCCGCTTCGAACAGCCGAAACCCGAACTGGTCCACGCCGTTCCGTCCACCCTACTGAACGCCGCGACGGCTCGCTGCGCCGAACTGTCCCGGCCACAGGGACCGCTGGTCGTCGTCAATCGGGATACCCACCTGGGCAATATCGTTGCCGCCGAACGGGAGCCGTGGCTGCTCATCGACCCGAAACCGTATCTCGGCGAGGCCGCATTCGATATCGGCTTCCTGATCATGATTCGGATTCAGCGCTTGCCGACCGCCGAGCACGCGAAACGAATGGTCACCGCCACGGCCGCGGCCACCGGCGTCGACCCCGGGCGAGCGTGGGGGTGGGCGTTTCTGCGGGCAATGGAGGAAATATCCTGGGCCGTCGATGATCACGCGCCCGAAGACCTGCGGTTACACCTCGCCGTCGCCACCGCGCTGCACGCCGTCGCGGCGTCTTTCGAGGTGAATCGAGTCCCGGCGAACCCGCCGAGTCCGAAACACCGGCGATGAACATATTCCCTACCCAGCCGTAGATAACGAATCGGTCGCTGCCACCCGGAATTGCTGCTATCTTTGCTGTCGTCGGGTGCTGGGGCCGATCGGGATCCTCCACCGGTAGGTCGATGGTGAATTCGCCTGTCCGGTAAGCGCTTCGAGGTCCCATTCAGGTTAGGTGCAGTATCATCCTGCCTGCCGCGTTCCCGCCGTCCGACCTGAGTGTTATCCCGGCCGCGTCGTTCGCGGCCGTCGAGTAGGGAAGGACGAAGCGGCCGGAAATCCGGCACCGAGGGAACTGATGAATCAAGCTACCGCCGTGACTCTTTCGTGGATCCTCGCCGCAATTCTGATACTGACGATCGCGGGAGCTCTGTATGCCGCGTATTACGCGTCGCAGCAGCGCGCCCGCGCCCGCAGTGCCGAGGCGGAATTGCGCGCCCACGAGGACGAGCTCGAACATTTCACGAGCACCACAATGGGTTTGGTGGCCGACTCGGTGCGCCGCGCCGAATCGACGGTCGAATTGCCCGCCATCGACCGCGGCGGTTCTCGCTTCGCCCAGCTGCTGCAGCGGCTGACCGAGCGGTACGCCGACGACCTGCACCGAGTGGCCGCCGAAACCCATGAACGCACCAGCCACGAGCTGGAATACGAAAAGCAGCAGGCGATCTCCGCCACCGAGGCGAGCATCCGCGAACAGGTCGAGAACGCCTCCCGCGAGGCGACCAGCGCCGCGGTGCGCGCGTTCGGCACCTCCGTGGTCAGCCTGGGCGCCGACGTCGGCCAGGTGGTGAGCGCCGCGCTGCGCCAGCACCGCGGTGACGACGTCTACGAGACGCTGATCCGCATCGACCACAGCGTCCAGCAGATGATCCGCCAGGCGCAGTCGTACGTGATCGTCTGCGGTGGTCTGCCCGGCCGCCGCTGGCCGCAGCAGTCGCTGACCGACATCGTCGGCGGCGCGATCGGCCGCGTCCGCGACTTCACCCGGATCCGGCCGCAGCAGCTCGACCGCGTGATCATCAGCCGTGCGGTCGAACCGCTGGTGCACACGCTGGCCACGCTGTTGGACAACGCGCTGCGGTACTCGCCGCCGACCTCGTTCGTGGACGTCACCTTCCAGGAAGGCCACCACGGCCTGACGGTGATCATCGACGACGCCGGTGTGCGGATGAACCCCGAGCAGATGGAAGAGGCCCGCCAGGTCCTCGCCGGCGAGCGCACCGTCGACATCCACCAGCTGGGACCGACCCCTCGGGTGGGTTTCCCGGGCATCGCCGCGCTGGCCCGCCGCTACGGCTTCACCGTGTACATCGACGGACCCAATATCTACGGTGGTATGCGCGCGATGGTCTACGTACCCGAGGGACTGCTGGCCGCGCGGCCCGACAACCTCGAAAGCGTCACGGCGCCGCCGATTTCCACACCGATCGAGGTCGCCGCGGCACCCGCCGCGGTCGCGAGCGGCAATGTTGCCCCCGCGCCGGTGAGCCCCGCCCCGGTGAGCCTCGCCCCGGCGCCGGCCGCCCCGGTCGCCGAGGCCGAACCGCTGCCGGCCGCGGACCCGACACCGACCGGTCAGTCGTCCACGGTGCACGAGATCACGCCGGGCGGGCTGCCGCGCCGGCGGCGGCGCAGCGTGGCGTTGCCCGCCTCCGCCCGCGGGCCCCGGACCGACACCGGACAGCCGCATACCGATACGGGTCTGCCCCGCGTCGATATCGCCGAAGCCTGGCAGACCGGTTCCACCAGCGGACGTGCAGCCGCACATGACAACTCCGAAGGGATGACATCCTGATGGCCACACCCGGCACCACTGTGACCGACGGCGACAACAAGCTGTCGTGGATGCTCGAGGATCTGACCGTTCCCGGCGTCCGATTCGCCGTACTACTGTCCGAAGACGGCCTGCGCATCGCCCACGTCGGCGCCATCTCCCTCGACGACGCGGAACGCTTCGCCGCGGCGGCGTCGGGCCTCAGATCCCTGGGCAAGGCCCTCAGCGAATTCTGTGGCCCCGCGAATACGGTGCGGCAGAACATGACCGAGTACGACGAGGGCATGATCTTCATCACCGCAGCCGGTGAGGGCGCTCTGATCGGCGTCTCGACCATGCCCGATGTCGACGTCAGCATGGTCGCGCACCGGATGAACGAACTCGCCGTCAGAGTCGGCCGCGAACTCGGCAGCCTGCCCCGCCACAGGCCCGGTAGCGATCGGGCATGAGCAAGCACCGGCGCGATCCCGACCTGGTCCGTGCCTACGTACGCACGGGCGGACGTACCCGTGCGAGTCGTTCGGTCGACCTGGTGACACTCGTTGTGGCAGCACAGGATCCGACGCCCGGTGCCAGTCCGGACGCGCGCCGGGTTCTGAACGTCTGCAGTCGGCACGCTGCACTGTCGCTCGCCGAGGTGGCCGCATATCTCGACCTGCCGCCCTCGGTAGTGAAGATCGTGGTATCGGACCTGCTCGACAGCGGCCATCTGGTCAACCCGACCCCGGCGGATCATGTGCCGGAGGTCGCCCTGCTCGAGGAGGTACTGAATGGGCTCCGCGCTCTCGCCGTCTGAGCGCCCGACTGCCCTGTCCGAACGACCAGCCGCTGTGACCGACCGTACGGTCGACTATGTACCGGAAACGGTCACGCGGTCGGTGAAGCTGTTGGTAGCAGGCAATTTCGGCGTCGGTAAGACCACGTTCGTCAGCAGCGTCTCGGAGATCCGTCCGCTGCGCACGGAAGAGACCATTACCGAGGCCAGCGTCGGTATCGACGATATGGCCGGACTCCCGGGCAAGCAGACCACCACGGTCGCCATGGATTTCGGGCGCATCACGCTCAATCCGCAACTGGCGCTGTATCTGTTCGGTACGCCGGGGCAGCGCCGGTTCCTGCCGCTGTGGGAGGAGCTGGCCAACGGCGCACTCGGCGCGCTGGTGCTGGTCGACACCCGCCGCATCGACAAGGCCGACGAGGTGCTGTCCATCCTCGAGGAACGCGGCGTGCCGTATTCCGTGGCCATCAACGAATTCGACGGTGCGCATCGCTTCCCGCTCAGCGAGATCCGCGATGCGCTCGATCTGGAACCGGGCACCCCGCTCACCGCGCTGGACGCCCGTGACCGCGGCACCTGCCTGCGCTCGCTGATCACGCTGGTGGAATTCCTGTTCCACCGGCTCGAACCGCGATCCTGAACGTTTCCGACCCGAGCAACGCCGCACCGGCCTCCGGTGCGGCGTTGTTCATATCAGGAGCTGTGCAGGGCGGCCAGCAGCGTGACCAGGATGGGTGAGCGCCGGATATCGCTGCGGATCACGGCCGATACCGGAATGCGCAGCGGCCGGCCCGCGAGTTTCAGGGTGGCGATACCTTCGGTGGCACTGTCGGCGTACAGGATGGTCCAAGCATCCGGCCGGTTGATCAATTCCATCGTCGCGGTGTGATCCGGGGGGATCGGCGGACCGTAGCTGGGCCGGGTCGGCAGTTCGGCGAACGCGTGCCGGACGACGTTGTGCAGAAGCACCTGTTCCGTCTCCGGGGGCAGCAGCAACGGATATTTCCCCAACTCGGTCAATGTCACATCACCGCGGCCGGCCAGCGGGTGGGCGGTGGAGGCGGCGATGACGAGGTCCTCCACCCACAGTTGTTCGACGGTGAGACCGGGCTGTTCGACACTGCCTCTAATGAGAGCAAGATCACAGTCGCCGTCTGCGACCGCGGCGATGCGCTGCCGGAAAGGCTTGATGACGAACTCGATTTCGGCACCCGGATGCGCTTCGCGTGCTCCCGCTATCGCCGATAGCGATCTTGTTGCGAAAGACATGTTCGCCGCCAAGCGAATGCGCGGTCCGGAGTCGCGTACAGCTGCGCGAATAGCGGATTCGAGGCTCAGCATTTGTTTCGCAAGGGGAAGTAGCCGAATAGTTGCCTCAGTCGGCACGACGGAGCGCGTCGAGCGTTCGAAGAGCTGAACACCAAGATCATGTTCGAGCCGCGCGATTTGATGACTGATAGCCGATTGCGATATGAAGCAGCGCACAGCGGCGCGACTGAAGCTCAACTCCTCGCATACCGCGACGAAGTAGGTGAGCTGACGCAGTTCCATCAAGATCTCCATTCATGAATGATCTAGATAAGAGTCATCAATATTATGCGCCCTGACCCCCGAAACATCCAGCCTATGAATCGCGTTTACTCATGACAGAAGGAGGCTGTCATGCAACACGTGGATGCGGGAATCGAAACCACCGATGTGGTCATCGTGGGTTCGGGGTTCGGCGGGCTCGCCGCCGCGAAGCAGCTCAGCAAATCGGGAATCAATTACGTACTCATCTCGGCGACGCCGGAACACCTGTTCCAGCCACTGCTCTATCAGGTAGCGACGGGTGTGCTCCCGTCCACCGATATCGCCCCGCCGATCGCGCAGATCCTGCGCCGGCACAAGGGCTCGGAGGTACGACTGGGCAAGGTCGTCGATATCGACGCCGATGCCGCCGTCCTCACCTACGACACCGAGCAGGGCCCGCGCAAGATTCGCTACGGCTCGCTGATCGCGGCCACCGGGGCCACCCAATCGTATTTCGGCCGCGACGATTTCGCGGAGAAGACGTTCTCGCTCAAGACCATCGACGACGCCAAACTGCTGCGGGCGCAGATCGAGCGCGTATTCGCCGAGGCGGCGAAGGCCGATCCGGAAACCCGTGAACGGCTGCTGAGCTTCGTGGTCGTCGGCGCGGGCCCGACCGGTGTCGAGGTCGCCGGCCAGCTCAAGGAGCTCGCGAAACGTCACTACCACCAGGAGATCTCGGTCACCCTGGTCGAGGGCGCGGGCGCGGTGTTGCCGCCGTTCGGTGGCAGCCTGTCGGAGTATGCGCGTAAGTCGTTGAGCCGCAACGGCGTGGAGGTGCTGCTGGACACCTTCGTCACCGATATCGAGGCCGGCAAGGTCACCGTGAAGACCAAGGACGGTGTCGAGCGCGGTATCGGTGCCGAGACCGTGGTGTGGTCGGCGGGTGTGGCGGCCGGCGGATTCGCCACGCTGCTGGCCGAGGCCACCGGCTGCGAAACCGACCGTGCCGGACGGCTTCTCATCAACCCGGACTGCACGGTGGGCGGGCACGCCGACATCTACGCCATCGGCGATATGACCTCGTTGAACGGCTATCCGGGACAGTCGCCGACGGCCATGCAGGAAGGCCGCCACGTCGCCGACATCATCCGCCGCAAGAAGCAGCCCGGTACCCCGTTCGTGTACTGGGACAAGGGCTCGATGGCGGTGATCAGCCGGTTCAGCGCGGTCACCAAGCTCAACGACCGCGTCAAGTTCACCGGTACCATCGCCTGGGCCACCTGGCTCGCCGTCCACCTGTTCTATCTGGTGGGCTTCCGCAACCGCTTCGTCGCCGTCCTGTCCTGGCTGGTGGCATTCATCGGCACGGGCCGCCCGGGCTTCGACGAGAGCGACAAGCCGCGGGCGACGGCCGTTCCCGAGAACCGGCAAGCGGCTTAGCGTCATTCCCCCGAAGTTCCACCTTCCGGCCCGCGACAACGATGCGGGCCGGAACGCGCGGCACCGAAGTCTCAGGCCGCTCGCTCGACTTCCACGTCGGTGGTGGCCATGGCGAACAGATCCTCGGCGAGGACATCGGGATGTACGCGCTGAATGTCGCCGGGTTCCACCGTGGCGAAGCGGCCGGAATCGAACAGCTGTTGCGCGGCGCTGTTTTCGATGAGGCGGGTGATGAGCAGTGCGCCCACCCGCACGCCGCTCGGGCGGACCTGCTGGTCGATCGAGTGCAGGTAGTTGAGCAGGGCCGACTGCGGCACGCTCGAACTGGCCAGCGCCGCTTGTGGTTCGCGCACCGATCCACCCTGAGCGATGAGAACGGCGCCGGAGCCGCGGGCCGCCATCGCGGGCAGCAGCGCGTGCATGATGCGCACCGGCGTGGTCAGGTTGATCGGCAGCCAGCTGCGCAAGATGTCCGCGTCCAGCGACAACGCATCCACCGGTAACCGGCTCACATCACCCGGGCTGTAGACCACCACGTCCGGAAGCCCGTGTGCCACCTGCAATTCGGCGAGTACCCGGTCCACCCGGGCGTCGTCGGAGAGGTCGGCGAGCAGCACATCCACCTCGATCTCCTCGGCCGCGAGCCGCGCCCGCAACCGTTCGAGCGTTTCGGGGTTGCGCGCGATCATCGTCACCGAATAGCCCGCGCGGCCGAAACGCAGCGCCGCCGACAACCCGAGCGCGGGACCCGCACCGAACACTGCCAGATGTGGCATGTCTGAACCTCCATAACTTGAGAACGCACTCAATTTGAGCGCCCTCTCAAGTTACGGTCAAGTCGAGTGGGTTTTCAAGTTGTTAGTGTGAGTTCATGGCCGAGAAGGTGGCGAGGACCGGGGATACGACCGTCGGCGCGCGTCCGCGGCGTCGTGATGCCCGGGACAATCGGGACAAGATCGCCGCGGCGGCCCGGCGACGATTCACGGCCGAAGGCCTCGACGCCTCGCTGAATCAGATCGCGCGCGACGCCGGAGTCAGCATCGGCACGCTCTACAACCACTTCCCCACCCGCGAAGCGCTGATCGACGACGCGCTACTGGACCTGGTCGTGGCGTCGGGCCGTAGCGCGGAGGAGGCACTGCGGGCGGACGACCCCTGGACGGGCCTGGTCGACCATCTGACGAAGCTGGCGCAGTGGCAGGCGAACGATCGCGGCTTCACCGATATCTGCGTGTACGCGCTGCCCGCCGACAGTCCGATCGAGGTGGCGAAACATCAGGGCCACACCCTGTTCCGGCAACTGGTGACCCGAGCGCAGGAGGCCGGGCAGTTGCGTAGCGACATCACCGAAACCGATCTCGGCCTCCTGCTGTGGTCGGTGGTGCGCGCGACCGACGGCGTGCGCGACGTCGCACCCGAGGCGTGGCGCCGGCATCTGACTGTCCTGCTCGACGGCTTACGCGCCGAGGCCGCCCATCCCCTGCCGGGCAGCGCGCTCGATCCCCAACAGGTCCGCGCGGCAATGACTCTCGGCTGAAGGACTGTCGACCGAAGACCCCCGGACACAGCAGTCCCCGGTAGTCTCCATCGATACCTGAACTTCAGTCGTCGCTGATCGTTCGGGATATTCGACTGGCTTGCCGGGGGCCTGGCCAGATCCTGGAAACCATCTCGTCGGTCGTTCGACGTCTCGCCCGACTACGTGGTGATTTCCGGTGTTCCGGTGTATCACCTAGTTTCCTCCTGATTTTTCTCCAGTCAAGACCTCGGGAAGGAAAAACTACAGCTTGGCGAGCACTTTTTGGACGGTGAGCCAGGTGCGGGTGGTGATGTCCTTGCCGTAGACGGTCTCCATCCAGGCCATGTGGTTGGGAGTCCCCGCGACCGAGTTGTCGATGACCGCCAGCAGGGCCCGCGCCGGTTCGTCGAAGCGCACGATCCGCACGGCCGACTCCAGGTCGCCGGGCAGTTCGGGTGGCGCGGCGCCCGCGCGATCCTTCACGAACGTCACGGTGAGGTAGGTGCCACGGCAGTGCGTGAGGCCGGGGAAGGGATCCGAATCGACCAGTTTCTGCACTTCGTCGCGGCTGCGGATGATGGTGCCGCCGGCGATGCCCAGCTCCGCCTGCAACGCCGTCTGAATGCGCGATTCCATTGCGGCGATATCGGTTTCGGTGCTGCCGAAGACGATGTTCCCGCTCGCCAGCACCGACCCGACACCCTCGTAGCCGAGTCCCTCGAAGACCGCCCGCACCTTCTCGTTGCGCATATTCGGGTTGCTGGGCATGATCCCCCGCAACCAGGCCGCATACCGGTTCATGAGCGGAAGGCTACCCGCCGGCACCGACAGGCAGCCCTCGATTCGACTCCGCGGACGAGGCTCGCTCGACGGCGTAGGTGAGATGGGCCAGCCCCGCGCCTACCGTCCGAATACCGGTGAGACGCAGGGGCCGCGGTGTCACCGGCAGCGCCTCGTCCCCGTACTCGAAGAGGCGACTGCCGGCACCCACCAGCACCGGAAATACGGCCATTCGCAGCTCGTCCACCAGGCCGCCCGCCAGGAGGGCACGGACGAGTTCGGTGCTCGCGTAGACCCGGATCTCACCGTCGAGCAGATGCCTCAACGTCGA
Organism: Nocardia cerradoensis NBRC 101014; assembly: GCF_000308535.1. Classification (GTDB taxonomy): domain Bacteria; phylum Actinomycetota; class Actinomycetes; order Mycobacteriales; family Mycobacteriaceae; genus Nocardia; species Nocardia cerradoensis. The sequence goes on from NZ_BAFW01000185.1 coordinate 9,851, forward strand.
CACCTGTGCGGTGAGATCGCCCCGCAGCACGGTCGTGTTATTCCACTCGGGATCCGACAGCGTCGCGGACACAACGTATTTCGGCATACCGTTCATCCGGTCCGCGGTCGCGCCCGTGCGCCGCGGATACCGGGCGGCGAAATATTCGTAACTGCGCCTGCCCAGCAGCAGTGCCTGGGCATCCAGCACATCGTCGTGAATCAGCCGGGCCCATTCCGCGCGGTCTTCCGGCGACAGCGCCGCACGCCAATCCGCGGTGCCGAAGCCCTCCTCACCGGTCGGATCCTGGGTCACTCCGTCGAGCGACACATTCTCGAAGACGACAATCTTTCCCATGGCGGTGCTCCTCTTGTCGGTGGCGAACTGCCACAGAGACAGACACCGCCGCATCGGCGGAAATGGTCGCGTCCGGACCGACACATTCACCGCCGCCGCGGTGTCCATATTCGGTGGAGGTGTGTCATGACAGACGACGAGGGTGACGCGGTGACGACCGGCGATCTGATGGCCGAGGCCCGCGCCGGCGACGGTGCGGCGTTCCGGGCCTTGACCGGGCCGTACCGCGCGGAGCTACAGGTGCACTGCTATCGGATGCTCGGCTCGTTCCAAGATGCCGAGGACGCGCTGCAGGACACACTCTTGGCGGCGTGGCAGGGCATCGGCGCATTTCAGGAGCGCTCCTCGTTGCGCACCTGGCTGTATCGGATCGCCACCAACCGATGCCTGAACGCGCGCCGCGCCGCGGGCCGGCGCCGGGCGAAGGAGTGGGACGTGCCGAACGTGGACCCGCCGGAGCCGTCCCGGCTCGGCGAGGTCGTGTGGTTGCAGCCCTGCCCCGACACACTGCTCGAGCAGGCGCCTGTCGGCCCGGAGGCACGCTACGAGCTGCGCGAGTCCGTGTCGCTGGCATTCCTGACCGCCCTGCAACTGCTACCGCCGAGACAGGTCGCCGTCCTCGTCCTGCGCGATGTCCTCGGATTCCGCGCGACCGAGACCGCCCGGATGCTCGACACCACCCTCGACTCGGTCAACAGTGCCCTCGCGCGGGCCCGCGCGGCACTCGAGCGCCGCCGCCCGACCGGCCGATCACCGGCCCCGGGGTCGGCGGACGAGGAGGCGATCGTGGCGAGATTCGCGCATGCGTGGGAATCGGCCGATGTGGAGGCGCTCGTGCGACTGCTGACCGACGACGTCTTCGTCTCGATGCCGCCGATCCCGTTCGAATACGTGGGCCGTGAGGTCGCCGGCCGCTTCTGCGCCGAAATCTTCGCCGCCGGGCGGCGATTCGACCTGGTTCCGACGCGGGCCAACGGCCAACCGGCGTTCGGCGCCTACCTGCGCGGCACCGACGGCAGCAGTCACGGGACCGGACTCTACGTACTGTCTCTCACCGGTGAGCGCATCAGCGCCCTGACCCGATTCGAGAGCACCGTCTTGCCGTGGTTCGGACTGCCCCGCACGCTGCCGAGTCGATAGGACTGCGAGGACGACAGCAACGCCGGTTCGCCGGATCAGTCCGATCCGGCGCCGACTCCCGCCTTCTTGCGTTCGATATCGGCCAGGGCGGCGGCGTGCCGGGCCCGCTCCTCGGCGGCGTCGTCCCAGGCCTTCTTGCGGTTCTTGACCACGCGGGCCGGCGCGCCGACGGCGATGCTGAAGTCGGGGATCTCGCCCTTCACCACGGCATGGGCGCCCAGCACGCAGCCGCGGCCCACCCGGGTCTCGCGCAGCACGGTCACCTTGGCCGCGATCCAGGTGTCGGGGCCGATGCGGACCGGACTCTTCACGATGCCCTGATCCTTGATCGGCATGGTCACATCGTCCATCCGATGGTCGAAGTCGCAGATGTAGCACCAGTCGGCGACCAGGGTCGACTCGCCGATCTCGATATCGAGATAGGTGTTGACGACGTTGTCCTTACCGAAGACCACCTTGTCGCCGATGCGCAGCGAACCCTCGTGGCAGCGCAGCGCGTTGCCGTCGCCGATGTGCACCCATTTGCCGATCTCCATGCGGCCGAGCTCCGGGGTGGCGTGGATCTCCACATTGCGGCCCAGGAAGACCATGCCGCGCAGCACGATATGCGGATTCGCCAGCCGGAATTTGAACAGCCGGTAGTACCGCACCAGGTACCACGGCGTGTACGCCCGATTGGCGAGCACCCAGCGCAGCGACGCCATGGTCAGGAAGCGCGCCTGCTCCGGATCCCGGCGGCGCGACCCCCGCCAACGCGAACGCAACGGTGCGCCCCACATGCTCGTCACGGGCCAGCTCCCTTTCCTCGGGCGACGGTTACCTCGGTGGTCACCTGATCGAGGTACCAGCGTACTTTCGCACCGCGGGCGCGCGCTTGCGCCCCGGGAAATAGGGTCGCGGACATTCCCCGGCGGCCGGGGGCCGGTCGCATTCTCACCCAGCACGCTGTCACGGCGGTGAATGTTCTAGTCTCGTGCAGGCCCGTTACGAACAGATGGGAGTCCAGCAGGTGCGAAGCGGCAGCCGGCGACCCGAGCGCAGCGAGCACGACCGCGGCGGACACCACCCGACGATCTTGCGCCACTCGGTGATTCGGGGAGGCGCCCCGAGGCGCGTGATCGCGGCGGTGGGCACCCTGGGCCTACTGATGCTGACCGGATGCGGCAGCAGCACCGTCGACGACATCAAGGTCGGTTCCGGCAAGGGCTGGCAGTCGGCGTTCCACGACGCCCGCAACAGCGGCGCGAGTTCGGTCACCGGCGCCCGCCATCTGAGTCTGAGCTGGTCGCGGCCGATCGGCGGCCCGCTGGCGAACGCGACCACGATCGGCCCGGACGGCCAGCTGTTCGTCACCTCCCGCGCCACCACCGACTGTGTCGGCAAGCCGGGGACCACCGGCATGATCTTCTCGTTCCAGATGCCCACCGGACGCAAGCGCTTCTGCAACGCCCTGGGACCGGATGCCGTCGCGGCGGCCTCGGCAGTCGACGGGGCGAGCAATGTGTACGTGGGTGACGACGGCGCGGTGTTCTCGTTCAACCCGCTGGGGCAACCGCGGTGGCGCACTCCCGTCGCCGGCGTTCCGGTCTCGGTGCAGTTCACCCACGACGGCACCGTGCTCTCGGTGTCGCAGTCCGGTCAGGTCGACGTCCTGGACCGCCAGACCGGCGACCGCGAGGTGTCGACCTATCAGGTGCTGGGCGACCCCGACTTCCTCGCCCACCCGAATGTCACCCGCCCGCCGGACGGGCAGGGCATCGACGACTGCGCCGTCGGCGGACCGCAATGCGCGGTGGCGAATGTGTCTGCGCTCGACCCGAATTCGGGCCGTTTCTATCTGACGGCGTGGCGTACCGGCGCCCCCACCGCGTCCCTGGTGGCGCTGCACTACGCCGACAAGAAGGTCACCCAGGACTGGAGCGTCGACATTCTCACCGACGGCAGCGCGACGAGCCCGGCACTGTCGGCGGACGGGAAGACGCTGTACGTGGGTGACAACAGCGGACGGCTGCTCGCCGTCGACACCGCCGACGGCCACACGAAGTGGACGCAGCCGCTGGGCTTCACTCCGCGCGGTGGCATCTCGCTGCTCGACGGCCTGCTGATTCCGGCCGGCGACGACGGTCACCTGATGGCGTTGCGCGACAACGGCGACCGCGTCGAGATCGCCTGGGAGCGCAAGGATCTCACGCTGCGCGGCCGCCCGGTGCAGACCGCCGGCGACACCGGCTACGTGGTGGTGCCGATGGGTGAGGCGCTGCATCTGCTGACCTTCGACACGAAGTCGGGCAAGACGATCGCCTCCGCCCCGCTGCCGGGTGCGCAGGGTACGACGGTGTCCACCGCGATCGGGCCCGACGGCCAGGTCGTGGTCGGCACCCGGATCGGCGAACTGTTCGCCTTCACACCGGATCGCTGACCTCCCCGCTCACCGGGCGGGCGGGGTTTCGCAGACGAATGCCGTTGCGGTACGGCCGATCCGGGTGATCACCACGGTGTGCGGGGTGCTGCCCCGGGGTTTGATCCGGCGGCGCAGCGCATCGGGGTCGACGTCGACGCCGCGGATCAGGATCTCGAGCGGACCGCAGTCGCGGCGGTGCAGTTCGGCGCGCAGCGCCTTCTCCCGGAATTCCAGCCGATCCAGAATGCGGAACCCGCGCACCCCCGGCGGCACGGTGTCGCCGGTGAGGTAGGCGATGCGCGGATCCAGTTGCCAGAGGCCGTATCTCGCGGCGTAATGGCGGACCAGACCGGCCCGGACCACCGCGCCGTCCGGGTCGACGAGCCAGGTTCCGGGCTCCCGCTCGGGAAGGTCGTCGGGCTCGGCGTCGGTCAGCGACCACGACGAGCCGTCGCTGTGCAACACCGTCGCCCGCCTGGTCACCCCGGATTCGGTGAGTCCGCGCGACCACAGGCAGGCTTCGCGCACGGCGCCGTCGAGAGAGACCACCTCGACCTCACCGTCCCAGGAGAGACCCGCGTAGCCGTCGGCAGCCGTCCGGTCCGCTCGCGCGGGCAGGGGTTGCGCATCCGGCCGCCGCAGCGCGAAACGGTCGAAATCCAGTCCGGGAGCGCATTTCACGACCAGATCGCGGTCACGATGGACGGCCAGCAGCTGCGGTAACGGTGGTTGCAGCCGATCCGGATCGTGGGTGCGCCGGCCTCCCGCACGCCGCGCCGGATCGGCGATCACCACGGTGCCGGTACTACACGGCCGCAGCGCATCGGCCTGCAGCAGAACGACATTCGGCGCGTCGGCCAGATTGTGCGCGGCCATCGCCAGCCGCACCCGGTCCAGATCGCTGCCGAGCACCGCCGGGCATTCCCGCCGCAACGCGGCCAGTTCCGCGCCGACCGAGCAGGTGACGTCGTGCACGGCACGCCCCGCCAGCCGCCGGGCCCGATGCCGCGCCACGCGACTCGGCGTCGCCTGTTGCAGGGCGTCGTCGGTGAACAGCCACCGGGCCGCGTCGTCGAGTTTGGCCGCCGCGCGCCGGCGCAGTTGGACGGTCTCCACCAGTGCGGCCGTACGGTCGCCGTAGTCGCGCCGCAGAGTGTCCAGATCCCGCAGCATCGTCGCGGGCGTCAGCGCGCGTTCTCCGACCGCGGACAGCGCGTCCCGGCCGGGCGCACTGTCCAGATAGTCGACGTCTCGCGAGGTGAACGAATACCCCATCAGAGCGGTCCCGGCGGGTGCGAAACAGCCTGCCGCCCACTACTTCCCGGCGGCACCCGGCTTCACGCCGGTGATCATGGCGTTGTAGAAGAACTGGCGCGGCACCACATGGCGCAGCACCTTCTCGTCGAGCTTGCTCAGACCGAGCCACGCCTTGTACTGGGCCATCCGGTAGCGCCAGGTCAGCTTCTCCTCCGGCACCGCGGCCTCGAAGGTGCGCACCGGCCAGCCCCACAGCGCGGCCGCGAATTCCTCGGTCTCGGCGTGCACCTGCACCGCGCCGGCGCTGCGGGCGATCTGCTCGAGTTCGGAGGGATCGAAGGTGTGCAGGTCGACGACGGCCTCCAGGGCCGCGGCCCGCGACGACTCGTCCAGTTCGGCCTGCGGTCGCCGCCAGTCGGACAGGAACGGCAGCTTGGTCACCTCGGTGGTGACCTTCCAGGTGATCTGGCCCAGTTTGCGGGCGTAGAAGTTGCCGATGGTGGTCGGCTCACCGGCGAAGACGAAGCGGCCGCCCGGCTTCAGCACCCGCAGGCATTCCCGCAGCGCCTGCTCCACGTCCGGAATGTGATGCAGCACAGCGTGTCCCACGACCAGGTCGAAGGTGTTGTCCTCGTAGGGGATGGTCTCGGCGTCGGCGACGCGGCCGTCGACATCCAGCCCCAGGTTCTGCGCGTTGCGGGTGGCGACCTTGACCATGCCCGGCGACAGGTCGGTCACCGAACCGGTTTTCGCCACCCCGGCCTGCATCAGATTCAACAGGAAGAAGCCGGTGCCGCAACCGAGTTCGAGGGCCCGCTCGTACGGCAGCGGCGCATTCGGGGCGACGGCGTCGAAGCGGCCGCGCGCGTACTCGATGCACCGCTCGTCGTAGGAGATGGACCATTTGTCGTCGTAGGTCTCCGCCTCCCAGTCGTGGTAGAGGACCTGCGCGAGCTTGTTGTCGGTGAGCGCGGCCTGGACCTCGGCCTCGGTGGCGTGCGGGTTCGGCGCGGGGTCGTCAAGACGTGCGGTCATGGTCGCACAGCGTATCGAGTGATCACGCGGAGTGGGTCAGCGGCCCAGGAATTCCGCGGCGCCCGGACCGGACGCCGAATAAGAACGTGTTCCTACGCTGCGGTCTTCGGTGTCGAACAGCTCCGCCCATTCGGTTCGGGCGCGGTCCAGGCCGTGCGGACCGGCCTCGAAGACCCGTTTCGCGGCGGCCAGCGCGCGGGCCGGACCGGTGGTGAACTGCCGCGCCCATCGCAGCGCCGCGCCGAAGACGTCGTCGGGGGCGACCACCTCGTCGACCAGCCCGATCGCCGCCGCCTCCTCGGCATCGACGTAGCGGCCGGTGTACACCAGATCCTTGGCCGGGCCCGGGCCCACGAGCAGCCCCAGCCGGCGGATGCCGGCCACCGGGATCAGGCCCACCCGGATCTGCGGCAAGCCCAGCTTCACGTTGTCACCGATCAACCGGCGGTCGGCGCCCAGCGCGAGCTCCAGTCCCGCGCCGACCGCGTATCCGGTGATGGCGGCGATCGTCGGCTGCGGAATCCGGGCCAGGCAGCCCAGCGCCTGCTGCAGATCCGCGGCGACGGCACCGGCCTGCCCGGGCGTCCAGCGCGCGAGTTCGGCGACGTCGTCGCCCGCGCTGAAAATTCGCTCGTCGCCGTAGACGATCACGGCCCGCACCTCGTCGTCCGCCGCGAGGGCGTCGGCGGCCGCGGCGAGTTCCAGCGCCAGCTGCAGATCGACGAGATTCAGCGGCGGCCGGGCGAAACGCAGTACGGCGATTCCCGCCTCGACACGGTCCACGGTCACGAATTCGGCCACGGCGGCGAGCCTACTGTGCGCGGCCGGACGCACCGGACGTCGGGATGTTCGCGCGGTTCAGTCCCGCTTCGACCCCTGCAGCCGGGACGCGTCCGGCATATCGGCGAAATAGCGGGTGTTGTTCGGAAACTGCAGCATCGGCTGGCCGTCGACCGGCTCGAAGATCGGCATGATCGGGCTGATCGCGCGGTCGGCCGCGAGAATCTCTGCCGTGGAGGCGAATTCGGCGATCGAGCTCAGCTGGGTCCAGGTCGGCGGCAGCAGCACGTCCTCGCCGGCCCGCCAGCGATCCAGCGCCTGCGCCGGGGTCCGCCACGCGACGTCGTGCGCCTCGGTGGTGGCGCCGTCGGCGCGCTGCCCCGCGGGCAGGACCGCGACGAAGAAGTAGGTGTCGTAGCGGCGCGGTTCCACCACCGGGGTTATCCAGTTGTCCCACGGGCGCAACAGATCCGCGCGCAGGACCAGATTCTCGTTCGCCAGGAAATCGCCGAACGACAGTTCGCGGCGCTCGAGCTTCTCCCGGGCACTGCGGTAGGCGACGGTGTCGGAGACGACGGTGTCGGCGGTCGGGCCCGCCAGCAGCACACCGCATTCCTCGAAGGTCTCCCGGACCGCGGCACACACCAGCGCCTGCGCGCGAGCGCGATCGACCCCGAAACGCCGCCCCCACCAGGTCGGGTCCGGCCCGGCCCAGCCGATTTCCGCATCGGCGTCGGAGGGGTCGACACCACCGCCGGGAAAGACCGTCATGCCGGCCGCGAAGGCCATCGCCTTGACCCGTCGTTGCAGGAAGACCTCCGGACCGGATGCGCCGTCACGCACGAGCACTACGGTCGAAGCGTCCTTCGGCGCCGGTGGCTCGGCCGGGGTTTCCGCAACAGATTCACTCACAATCGCACCATAACGCGCCCTCGGTTCCGATCGGCAGCAGGTGTCCGAATGCGACCCCTGTGCGCACGGCGGGAACCTGCTCAGGCGCGGTGGCGGCCGAAGCGTTGCGAGCGCCGCGCGAAATACCGTCCGTCGATGCGATCGAGGGCGATGGACTGGCGGAAGGCCTCGCTGAGGTTCTCCGCGGTCAGCACATCCGAGAGCAGGCCCTGCGCGACCACATCGCCCTCGTTGAGCAGCAGCGCGTGGGTGAAGCCGGGCGGAATCTCCTCGACGTGATGGGTGACCAGCACGGTCGCCGGAGCGTCCGGGTCGGCGGCCAGATCACCCAGTTGCTCGACCAGTTCCTCGCGGCCGCCCAGATCCAGCCCGGCGGCCGGTTCGTCGAGCAACAACAGTTCGGGATCGGTCATCAGGGCGCGGGCGATGAGCACGCGCTTGCGCTCGCCCTCGGACAGGGTTCCGTAGGCGCGGTCGGAAAGATGTTCGGCGCCCAGGCTTTCCAGGATGTCGACGGCGCGATCGGTGTCGACCTCGTCGTAGCGTTCGCGCCAGCGGCCCATCACGGCGTATCCCGCCGACACCACCAGATCGGACACCTTCTCGTCCACCGGGATCCGGCTGGCCACCGCCGCCGACGACAGACCGATGCGCGGGCGCAGTTCGCTGATGTCGGTCTTGCCGAGCACCTCGCCCAGCAGCGTGGCCGACCCCGAGGTCGGATACAGCTCGGCGGCGGCCATCCGCAGCAGCGACGTCTTTCCGGCGCCGTTGGGGCCGAGCACGACCCAGCGTTCGTCGAGCTCCACCTGCCAGGTGACGGGACCCACCAGCGTGTGGCCCGACCGCCGGACGGTCACCTCGTTGAAATCGATGAGCAGATCGGGATCCGGTTGCGGCACGAGCTCCATCTTTGCCGACGCGCTCGATCCGTTGCCAACGTGGTCGGTGTGCACGCTATCCGTCATAGTCGGCCTCCCGTTCCCTCACGATCCGAATCGGCCATTGCCGCAGTGAGATTCCGCACGTTTGAGCACCCTACGGTGCCACCGCGATCACCGTCATCGAGCCCGGCGCCACTTCGGTGAATCCCGCATCCCGGACCGCGGCGATCGTCTCCGGCCCGGCATCGCGGTGCACCCGGGCGCACAGCCGGGCCCAGTGCTCCGGCGCCGCGTCACGGACCGCGCAACGGAATCCACGCTGGGCCCAGGCGAAGGCCTGTTCCACCGAGAGCGCACCGGCCAGCAACATGCTCGCGTGACCGACCTGCGCCGCCGCCTTGCCGACGGTCATGCCCAGAGCCGAATTCACCCACAGCACAGGCAGTTCCGCGTCCGGTGGGCCGGGTTCGTCGTGTTCGAGGTCGGTGCCGCCGATCTGCAGTTTGCGGATGCGCGGGTCGATGTCGCCGACCGGCCCCGGTACGAGGGCGCGAGCCTGAGCACCGTCCACCTCGATCGTGACGCCGTCGACGTCGCCGGCCGAGATCCACTGGGCGCCCCGGGCCCGCCGCGCCACCTTCCGGATCCGCGATCGCTTCCACGCGAGATAGCGCGGCTCCCACTCCCCGCCCGGGCCGACGCGTGGATCGAGGCACAGCGCGACGGCCGACGCCGCGGCCGCCTCCAGTACCGCACTGCGCGGCGGCGGTTCGGCTTTCGGAAGGTGCAGGACCATCTGCATCGCCTGCACCTGCGCGGGATCGTCCGGATCGCCGCCGCCACCGTAGCCGAGCGCCAGCTCCGCATGCCGGGCGCGGAAACCCGCATCCAGTACGAGCGGCGGTGCGGCGCCGGGGCCGGGCGCGTCGAGCTCGGGTTCGGTCATCGGCTCAGCGGCACCCGGCGCAACAATCCGTCGCGCGCATCCGCGGCCTCGACCTCGTCGCGGGTGACACCGAGGATGAACAACACCGCGTCCAGGAACGGATGCGACAGCGCCGTGTCGGCGACCTCCCGCAGTGCGGGCTTGGCCTGGAAGGCGATACCCAGACCGGCCGCGTTGAGCATGTCGATATCGTTGGCGCCGTCGCCGACCGCGACGGTCTGTTCCATCGGCACACCGGCCTCGGCCGCGAAACGCCGCAGCGCCACCGCCTTTCCGGGCCGGTCGACGATTTCGCCGATGACCTGGCCGGTGAGCTTGCCGTCGACCACCTCGAGGGTGTTGGCGTGCACGAAATCCAATTCCAGCTCGTGCGCGAGCGGTTCGATGACCTGCCGGAAGCCGCCCGAGACGACGCCGCAACGGAATCCGAGCCGGCGCAGGGTACGAATGGTGGTGCGCGCGCCGGGGGTCAGTTCGATCCGCTCGGCGACCTGATCGATCACCGTCTCGTCCAGTCCGGTGAGGGTGGCGACGCGCTGGCGCAGGGATTCGGCGAAGTCGATCTCCCCGCGCATCGCGGCCTCGGTGACCTTGCGGACCTCCTCCTCGACACCGGCGTGCGCGGCCAGCATCTCGATCACCTCGCCCTGGATCAGGGTGGAGTCGACGTCGAAGACGATGAGCCGCTTGGCCCGCCGGGCCAGGCCCGCGCGCTCGACGGCGACGTCGACCTTCTCCTTCGCGGCCACCTCGGCCAGCGCCGTGCGCAGGCGGGTTTCGGCCAGGGCGTCCTCGGTCGCCGGTGCTGTCACCATCAATTCCAGGCCGGTCACCGGGTAGTCGGCGATGCCGCGGATGGAGTCGATGTTGACCTCCTGCGCGGCGAGCGTGCGGGCGATCGTGCTGAACGCGCGAGCGGTCACCGGGCTGCCGAGTACCACCACCGCGTGGGTGGACAGCGGCGCCCCGGAGACCGAGTTGGCGCCGATCTCGACATCGACCTGCATGCCGACCGTCGCCATCGCGTCCTCGAGCTGATCCTGCAGATCCTCCGGATCGCCGGGACTCGTCACCAGCACTCCGAGGGTCAACCGGCCCCGGATCACGACCTGCTCCACATCCAGCAGGCTCACGCCGTGCCGGGACAGCGCGGCCAGCAGCACCGAGGTCACGCCCGGTTTATCGGGTCCGGTGACCGTGATCAGCACCGTCGTCTCGGTGGCGGTGCCACGATCGGACTCGGACGTGCCCACGCGCAACTCCATCTCTTCGTCACAGCTCCTCGCGCCGGCGATCGCGGTCCGCCGACGGCCAGCGAATATTCTCTCAGGTCGGGTGCGGCCACCGGCGCGCACCGGTCACCGAAGGCACCGCCGCACCCCTGGCCCGGCGCGGCGCCCCCGAAACGCCGAACGCGGCGGCCGTCGCACTGGACGGCCGCCGCGCCGGGACTTCGCTACTCGATGCGGGGTACTAGCTCGACACCTTCTCGAGCTCGGCCACGTGGTGGGACTTCGAGCCCCAGCCCACGTGCGCCTCGGCCCGCATGCGCTCCA
>NZ_BAFW01000184.1 GCF_000308535.1 Nocardia cerradoensis NBRC 101014
CTGCAGGCCCACCGGCAGGCCGTCGTCGGCGGACAGTCCCGACGGCACCGACATCGCGCAGTGGCCGGCCAGGTTGGTCGGGAGCGTGCACAGGTCCGACAGGTACATCGCCAGCGGATCGTTCACCTTCTCCCCCAGCTTCCACGGCGTGAACGGGCTGGTCGGCGAGACCAGCACATCGACGCTCTCGTAGGCCTTGTCGAAGTCCTGCGCGATCAGGGTGCGCACCTTCAGCGCCTGACCGTAGTAGGCGTCGTAGTATCCGGCCGAGAGCGCGTAGGTGCCGATCATGATGCGGCGCTTGACTTCCGGACCGAATCCCGCCTCGCGGGTCAGCGACATGACCTGCTCCGCGGAGTGGCTGCCGTCGTCGCCGACGCGCAGGCCGTACCGCATGGCGTCGAAGCGAGCCAGGTTGGACGACACCTCACTCGGCAGGATCAGGTAGTAGGACGCCAGCGCGTATTCGAAGTGCGGGCACGACACCTCGACCACCTCGGCACCCAGATCCTTCAGCTGCGCCACCGCGGCGTCGAAGGAGGCGAGCACACCCGGCTGATAGCTGTCGGAATGCAGTTCCTTGACCACGCCGACCTTCACCCCCGCCAGATCGCCGCGCGCACCCGCGCGAGCGGCCTCCACCAGCGCCGGAACCGGCACATCGCGCGAGGTCGAGTCCTTCGGGTCGTAACCGGCGATCACCTCGTGCAGCAACGCGGTGTCGAGCACGGTACGACCGCACGGGCCGCCCTGATCCAGCGACGACGCACAGGCGACCAGGCCGTAGCGGGACACGGTGCCGTAGGTCGGCTTGGTGCCGACGGTCGCGGTGACCGCGGCGGGCTGACGGATGGAACCGCCGGTGTCGGTGCCGATCGCCAGCGGAGCCTGATAGGAGGCCAGGGCCGCCGCCGAACCGCCGCCGGAACCACCGGGGATACGGCTGGTGTCCCACGGGTTGCGGGTTGGGCCGTAGGCGGAGTTCTCGGTGGACGAACCCATCGCGAACTCGTCCATGTTCGTCTTGCCCAGGATCGGGATGCCGGCGGCGCGCAACTTGGCCGTCACGGTCGCGTCGTAGGGCGACACCCAGCCCTCGAGAATTTTCGACGCGCAGGTGGTCGGCATATCCGTGGTGGTGAAAACGTCCTTGAGCGCCAACGGAACTCCCGCCAGCGGCGAGGCCACGGTGCCCGCGGCGATCGCGGCGTCCACCTCGGCGGCGGTCGTCAGCGCCTGCTCGCCGGCCACATGCAGGAAGGCGTTCAGCTCACCGTCGACCTCGGCGATGCGCTGCAGATGCGCCTCGGTGACCTGCACCGAGGACACCTCGCGGCCGTGGATCTTCTCCGCCAGCTCGGCCGCGGACAGTTTCGTCAGATCGCCGCTCATTACTCGCCTTCTCCCAGGATCTGCGGAACCATGAACCGCTGCTCGTCGACCGCGGGGGCACCGGACAGCGCCTCGTCCGGGCTGAGCCCGGGGACGACCACGTCCGGCCGGGTGACGTTGGCGGTCGGGTTCGGCGACGCGGTGGCCGGTACGTCGGCGGCGACCTCGGTGATGACCTGCACGTGACTCAGGATCGAATCCAGCTGACCGGCATACAGATCGAGCTCTTCGTCGGTGAGGGCGAGCCGGGACAACCGGGCGAGGTGTGCGACCTCGTCGCGGGAGATGGCGGACACCGCGAATCCCCTTTCGGCAGGTTGGTGCGTGTCGATGGCGCAGGGCGCTGCGCATGGGACAGCCTAGTGGGTGCGTGTTGTAGCCATCCGGTCACGGTCGGACTGCGCTGTTCGTTCCGGTGCTCGCCGGAAACAAGGTTGACATCACAACGTCATCGGAACGGCACTGGCACGGCACCCGGGGTTCGGCCGACAATGGATGTGGTGTACCTCACTGCTCCCGCTTCGAATCGTTTGCTGGAAGCAGTGGGTGTAAGTATTGCGAGACTCGGGTATACGTCCGAAAGTCTCGGTCGCACAGGAAAGGAAGGCAAGCACGTGTCATATCTGCTTCGCGTGCAGCTTCCGGATCGCCCAGGAAGTCTCGGTTCACTCGCAGTAGCGCTGGGCTCCGTCGGCGCCGACATCCTCTCGCTGGATGTCGTCGAACGCGGCGCAGGATATGCGATCGACGATCTGGTGGTGGAAGTTCCGTCGGGTGCACTGCCCGACACATTGATCACCGCGGCCGAATCGCTCGCCGATGTGCGGGTCGATTCGCTGCGTCCCTATTCCGGCATTCTCGACACCCACCGCGAACTGGAGCTGATCGACCAGGTCGCCACCGCGCGTGACGACCGGCTGCAAGTGCTGGTCGACGGCGTCCCGCGCGTCCTGCAGGTCGGATGGAGCACCGTGATGGACCTGGGGCCGCACGGCGGCGGCCAGCGTCTGGTCGGCAGCGCCAGCGCACCCGAGACGCAGGCCGGCAGCGTGCCGTGGATGCCGCTCGAGAAGCCGACGGCCCTCGATCCCGAGGCCGACTGGGTCCCGCAGATCTGGCGGGACATGGATACCAAACTGGCGGCCGCCCCGCTCGGCAACACCGGTAAGGCGCTGCTGCTCGGCCGCCCCGGCGGGCCGGATTTCCGTCCGTCCGAGGTCGCGCGGCTGGGATATCTGGCGGGCATCGTCGCCACCGTACTGACCTGAACCGGTTGCGGCGCAGCGACTTCGGCGAACAGGAGTTGTGCGTAACGGCCCCTGCTCGCCGCGCGCCGTCTCTACCTACGCGCCGGGCGTGAGCGCCAGCCGCATCACGGTGAGCGGCAGCCCGGCGTCGGTGCGCCAATCCCGTTCCGGCACATGGCCGAAACCCATCCGCTCGTAGATGCGCCGGGCATCGGCCATTGCGGGCATCGTGGTCAACACGACGGCGGCGAAGCTCTCCGCCCGGGCCGTCTCGACGACAGTGCGGACCAGGGCGGTGCCCACACCGGCGCCGCGGGCGCGCTTGGCGACCGCGAGCATGCGGAACTCCAGCTCACCCGCCCGCGCGATATCCGCGTACGGGGTGCCGGGCCGCGCGATGGTCAGCGAACCGAGCAGGTCTTCGTCGCGCTCGGCGACGAGGACCTCGGCTTCGCGGGCTCTGGTCGCGGTATCGGAAAGTTCGGCCACATAGGGACTTTCGGGATGCACGTGCCCCTCGCCGACGTAGGTGTCGACCGTCAGCTGGGCGATCGCCGCGAAATCCTCCGGGCGGGCGCGGCGAATCCGCACCCGCATATCCCACTGATCCATGCTCAGTCCGATTCGTCCTCGGTATCCGGCCCCGGTCGCACCGCATCGGGCCCCTCCGCCAGCAGTGTGCGGAACCCGTCCTCGTCGAGAATGGGCACGCCGAGTTCCTCCGCCTTGGCCGCCTTGGAGCCCGGGGAGTCACCGATCACCACGAAAGCCGTTTTCTTCGAGACGGATCCGGCCGCCTTACCGCCGCGCACCAGGATCGCTTCCTTGGCCTCGTCGCGGGAGAACCCTTGCAGGGAACCGGTGACCACGATCGACAACCCCTCGAGGTTGCGTTCGATGGATGTGTCGCGTTCGTCCTCCATCCGTACCCCGGCCGCACGCCACTTCTCGACGATGGTGCGGTGCCAGTCGACGGTGAACCATTCCTTCACCGCGGCCGCGATGGTCGGGCCGACGCCGTCGACGGCCGCCAGCGCCTCGGCCGACGCCTCCTCGATCGCCGCCATACTGCCCAGTTCGGCAGCCAGGGCGCGCGCCGCGGTCGGCCCGACGTGGCGGATGGACAAGGCCACCAGCACCCGCCACAGCGGACGGTCCTTCGCGGTGTCGAGATTCTGCAGCAGGCGTTTGCCGTTGGCCGACAGCGTGCCGCTCTTGTTGACGAAAAGCGTTGTGCCGAGGAGTTTTTCCTCGCTCAGGTCGAACAGATCGCCCTCATCGGAGATCGCACCCGACTTCAGCAGATCGATCGCGGCCTCGTAACCCAGCGCCTCGATATCGAAGGCGCCCCGCCCGGCCATGTGGAACACTCGCTCCCGCAACTGCGCGGGACAGTGCCGCTGGTTCGGGCAGCGGATATCGGCATCGCCCTCCTTCTCGGGCGCGAGCTCGGTACCGCATTCCGGGCAGTGCGTGGGCATGACGAAGCGCCGTTCGCTGCCGTCGCGCACGTCGACCACTGGGCCGAGCACCTCGGGAATGACATCGCCGGCCTTGCGGATGGTGACGGTATCGCCGATCAGCACGCCCTTGCGCTCGACCTCCGAGGCGTTGTGCAGCGTGGCCATCGCGACCGTGGAACCGGCGACGGTCACCGGTTCCATCACCGCGAACGGCGTGACCCGGCCGGTGCGGCCGACGTTGACCTGGATGTCGCGCAGGCGGGTGGTGGCCTCCTCCGGCGGGTACTTGTAGGCGATGGCCCAGCGCGGGGCGCGCGAGGTGCTGCCGAGACGGCGTTGCAGCGTGAACTCGTCGACCTTGATCACCTGGCCGTCGATTTCGTGCTCGATGTCGTGGCGGTGCTCGCCCCAGTAGCGGATGCGCTCGACCACCGCGTCGGCACCCTGCACGCGCACGGTGTGCGCCGAGACGGGCAACCCCCACGCCGCCAGCGCCTGATAGGCCTCGTACTGCGAGGACGGGCTGAATCCGACCATCCGGCCGAAGCCGTGGCAGATCATGCGCAGCCGGCGCCGGGAGGTGACCGCCGGATCCTTCTGCCGCAGCGATCCCGCGGCGGTGTTGCGCGGATTCGCGTACGGCGGCTTGCCCTCGGCGACGATCGCCGCGTTCAGATTCTCGAAGTCCTCGAGCCGGAAGTACACCTCACCACGAACCTCGAGCAGTTCCGGAATCGGGAATTCCGTTGTGGGCGTGAGTTGTTCGGGGATGTCCTCGATCGTGCGCGCGTTGAGGGTGACGTCCTCACCGGTGCGGCCGTCGCCACGGGTGGCGCCGCGCACCAGACGGCCGTTCTCGTAGACGAGGTTCAGCGCCACACCGTCGATCTTCACCTCGCACACGAAGTGCGTATCGGCGCCGGTCTCGGCGACCACCCGGCTGATCCAGGTGCGCATCTCGTCCTCGTCGAACACGTTGTCCAGCGAGAGCATGCGCTCGAGATGGTCGACCGCGGTGAATTCGGTGGCGAAGCCGCCGCCGACCAGCTGCGTCGGCGAATCGGGCGTGCGCAGGTCCGGGTGCGCCTCCTCCAGCGCCAGCAGCCGCTGGAACAGCGCGTCGAACTCGCCGTCGGAGATGATCGGCGCATCGCGCACGTAGTACCGGAACTGGTGTTCGCGGACCTGCTCGGCCAGCTGCTGCCATTCGGTGCGCTCGTCGGCCGTGGCCGCCTCGGCGGCGTCGGCCGCCTCGGCGGCACGTGCGTCCTCGATCCCGGTTTCGCTCACCTCTGGCACATTAGCCCAGCCCACCGACATGCTCGTGGACCGTTCGGGCACGTCGGAATCAGGCGTTCACGGCGGCCCGGACGTCGTCGGGCCACGACGGCGGCGCCGATTCGAAGGTGCGATCCGCGTTCGCGAGCACCGCCCGGCCCATCGCGTAGTTACCGGTGCCGCCGATGATCGCGCCGAGACCGGCCGGCAGCGCCCGGCCGAACAGCAACGCCCCGCGCTTGGCGATGAAGCCGACGATGAATTTGCGCGCCATCGGGTTGTCGATCGAGCGGACCACCGGAAGTTTGTCCGCCACCGCCGAGGCCCAGTCCTTCGCCGACTGCCCGGCGCCCTTCCCGAGCAGCTGCGCACCGCCCTCGCCCAGAACCACCGCCACCACGAGCGCCCGGCGCTGCTGCTGCGACATCGCGCGCATCCCGTGCAACTCCCCCACCGAGACCGCGTAGAACGCCGAGGCCTCCATGAAGAAGACCGATTCCACGCCGCTGGCCGCCAGCCCGATGATCGTGCCGACACCGGGCACCGCGGCCGACAGACCCGCGAGTGTGCCGCTGACGGTCACCGCGCCCAGATAGCGCCAGCGCAAGCCGGCCTCGATATCCTCCGGCGTGCGCTCCGGATTCTTGCGCCGCAACCGGTCGACGTACTTGGCCGCCAGCGGCTCCTGCACCCCCGTCCCCGCCCGCACGAAGGTCTCCACCGACTTCTGCATTACCCGCTCGAACATCCCGGAGGCCCCTTTCGTCGACACCGGCGACCTTACGGAGATCGCACCGATCCGCGTCCTACCGACACGAACCGGGCGAACGTCACCGGCCGCCGCACTTTTCGCACCGGAGCCGTCGCGACCGCCGGACCCGAGGGTACGGCCTCGCGACAACTCCGCTCGGCAGTGCGATTACCCGCACGCCGGTCGTTCACTCGCCGATGTGCCGACGCCCATGCTCGGGCTTTCCCCGCGCAGCCCATGACCGGGCTCACCCGGCGGCCACGCCGGGCGCCGAGGCACCGGTGAACTCAGAGGAGTTGGCTGTCCCGGCAGAGGCTCGAACCGCGCGCGGAGGGCGGCGCCCGGTGGGTGCCGGGGTCGAAGGTCCACGAATCCGCGGCCGCGACCGGCCGCCAGAACAGCAGACCGTCTCCGGCCGCGGCGACTTCGAAGACGTTGTCGCGTCCTTCGATCAGCTGGTCGCCCACGCAGTAGTCGGTGTATTCGGTACCCGGTTGCCGGGCTCCCGCGCTGAAATGCCCGGCGGGCGCGGTCGCCGCGCCCGGATCGGGCACCGTGCTCGGACCGGCCGCCGCCCCGCGGGTCCACCGCGCCATGCCGGCGGCGTCGGTGCCGCAGCTGTAACTCCACCCGCCCGCGGTGACGATATCTCCGCGCGGATGGGCGGTGTCGGCCCAGAGGCATTGTGCGGCAACCGGTTCGACGGCCTCATGGGCGAGCGACCCGGCAGCGCCGGCAGGGGCGGCCGCCGCGATCGCACCGGCGAGCGCGATGGCGGCCGCCGCTCCTCGTGCGCACTGCACACCGAATGCCACGTTCATGTTCTTCACTCCTCGCACTCGTGGTGCCTGCAGATAGGAGTGGTGGTTACGCGCCGCCGCACTCGATCCGGCTCGTGACACGTAACCGGTGGTGTGTGTAACCGCCCTGCTATCTAATTGATGGCGGCACAGTTCTCGGCAGGCACAGTCTCCGCGGACCCGGCCGGTCCTGGATCGGGCCGCACCGAGCACGGCGAGATCGGAGAGGAGGGCGGCGGCAGATGAGCGGGCAGCCCGAGCCGGCGCCGCCCTCCCGCGACGAGCACGCCGGCTGGGAGGAGATCCTCCACGGCAATGTCGACTGGGTGTACGCGCTGATGCTCGCGAAGGTGGGCGCCGCGCCCGACGCCGAGGAGCTGACGACGGAGGTGTTCATGACAGCACTGGAACCATCGCCCATCGGCGCAGCCCCCATCGGTGTGGAACCGTCGCAGATTCCCGCGCTGCTGCGGGAGACCGCGCGCTCGGTGCTGGCCCGCTACTGGCTCTCGCGGGTGGGCCGGGAGATCACCGTGATCGACGCCGAGCCGCACGGCAGCTCCTCGGCCACGCCGGTCGCGGCCGTCGCCGATCTGCTCGCCGAACTGCCGGAGCCCTATCGCCGCATTCTCGAATTGCGCTTCCTGCAAGGACTTTCGATACAGGACACCGCGGCGCGGCTCGGTGTCGGCGTTCCCGAGGCCGAGGCCCGCCAGCGTCTGGCGTTGCGATCGGCCGCCCGTCCCGGATCAGGAGGCTCGCTGTGAGCAGCAAGGACGTGGAGCGCTACGTCGACGACATCCTGGCCGGCCGCAGCCCGCGCGGTTTCCGGCCCGACGATGACGACGCCGCCCAGATCCGCGCCGCGATCGCGCTGCGGTCGGCCCGGACCGGTGCGGGCAGCCCGGACGAGGAGTTCATCGCCCGGCTGCACCATCGCCTGGCCGAGGACCTCGACGAGCCCGCCGCCGATCCGGGGGCGCGCACGCGGCGTCCCACCCGGCGCACCGTACTGATCGGCACCTCGGTGGCCGCCGCGGCCGCGGCGGGCGGGATGATCGACCACACGCTGCTGAGCGGCCCCGGCGAACCGAAGGTTCCCGCCGCGCAGCAGACGCTCGTGCCGTCGCACGGCACCTGGCAGCCGGTCCTGGCCAGCACCGAACTCGCGGACGGCGCGACCGCACCGTTCGAACTCGGCGCGGTCAACGGCTTCCTCCGCCGCCGCGACGGGATCGTCTACGCGCTGTCGGGAATCTGCACCCACCAGGGGTGCCGATTGTGGCTGGACGCCGCCGCGGCGCGCCTGCGCTGCCCGTGCCATTCGACCTCCTTCGGTTTCGAGGGTGAGGTTCTGACCCACGAGCTGCCCCGCACGCCGGCCCCCCTGCCGCGGCTGCAGGTTCGTGAATCGAACGGCTCGATCGAGGTGTTCGCACCGGAGAAGCCGGCGTGACGGCGTCCGCGCCGAACCGCGCGTAACCCCACCACGTATCTATCCGTGACAGGCGCGTGCGTCACCGGGCTGCAGGAGGGTGGTTGGGATGGCAGGGCGATCCACGGCCGGGTCGCGGTCGCCGGAGGAGCCCGGACGCCGCGAGCTGCGACTGGTACCGCAGGATCGTTATCCCAGCTGGGAAGAGGTGTACCGGGACAATGTCGGCTGGGTCTACGCGCTGATCTTCTCGAAGGTCGGCAACAAACCGGATGCGGAGGATCTCACCGCGGAGGTTTTCGTCGCCGCGCTGAAACCGCTGCGAATCACCGCGAGCGTCGCCGAGGTGCGCGCCTATCTGCGGACCACCGCCCGCACCGTGCTCGCCGGGCACTGGCGAGCACGGATGGGCCGGGAGATCACGGTGATCGACGACGATATTCCGGACGAGAGCGGTTCGGCGCCAACCGATTCCGCCGAGTCCCGGGCGCCGGAACACGTGCGCGCGGTATTGAGCGAACTGCCACAACGCTACCGCCGCATTCTCGAACTTCGTTTCCTGCAGGGGTTGTCGGTGCGCGAATCTGCTGCCGCACTGGCGATCAGCGTGGCCAATGCGAAGGTGCTGCAGCATCGGGCGCTGCGGGCGGCGTCGGAACTGAATATCGACCTCGGTCTGTAACCCGGTCACCTATCTGTCGGTGAAGCCCCGCACTCCGCGGGGTCCTGATGGAGGCCGGATCCGATGCGCCGACACCTCGTTCTGAATGGCACCGCCGCCGCGATGGCCGCCCTCGGCGTCATGACGCTGACGGCCTGCGCGACATCTGCCGACAAGGGCACGAGCCCGCCCGCTCCCACCGTCCGCTCCGACGACCCCGGCCTGGGCATGACCCCGGGCGCACCCGCACCGATGCCGGACATGCCGGGAATGTCGAGTGCGCCCCGGGCACCGGCGGTCGCGGCCGGGCCGAACGCCGTCACCATCGACAATTTCGCCTTCGGCCCGCAGACCGTGAGCGTCAAGGCGGGCACCACCGTGACCTGGACCAATCGCGACGAGGAACCGCATACGGTGGTAGCGCGCGACGGCTCGTTCCACTCCACGGGAATGGGCACGGGGGCCACCTTCAGCTTCACCTTCGCCCAGCCGGGCACCTTCGCCTACTTCTGCTCGATCCATCCCTTCATGCACGCGACCGTGGTGGTGACCCCGTGACCGAACAACATCCCCAGCACACCGATCCGCGTGACCCGCACGCCATGACCCGGCGGCAGTTGCTCCGCCACAGCGCCTGGTTCGGCGCGGCCGTCGGACTGACCGTGGTCGGCGGCGAGGTCATCTCCCATGTGGCGGGCGCGGCCCCGGCCACATCCGAACGACCCACCCTGCGATTCGCGCAGATCAGCGACAGCCACATCGGATTCCAGGGCGCCGCCAACGCGAATGTCACCGACACCTTCACCGAGGCGATCGGTCAGGTCGATGCGCTCGGGTACACACCGGATTTCGTCATCCACACCGGAGACCTGACACATCTGGCCACGCCCGCGCAATTCGATCAGGTCCGCCAGATGATGTCGGGATTGTCCACGCCGCATATCTTCACCGTGCCCGGCGAACACGATTCGACCGACGACGGCGGACAGCGATACCGCGACGTGTTCGGACAAGGCACCCGCGGTGACGGCTGGTACAGCTTCGATATCGCGGGCGTGCACGTCATCGGCCTGGTCAATACGCTCCACGCGCAGAATCTGGGTCATCTCGGGCAGGACCAGATCGACTTCGTCCGCAAGGATGTGGCGGGATTGTCCGCGGACACACCGATCATCGTCTTCAGCCACATTCCGCTGTTCGCCATGTATCCCCGATGGGGTTGGGGCACAGACGATGCCGCGCAGGTCCTGAACCTGCTGCGGCGGTTCTCCTCGGTCACCTGCCTCAACGGCCATGTGCATCAACTCTTCACCAAGACCGAGGGCAACATCACCTTCTTCAGCGGGACGACCACCGCCTATCCGCTGCCGCATCCCGGCGAGGGGCCCGCCCCCAAACCGGTGACGTTGCCGGCCGGAAAACTGCACGCAGCACTGGGAATCCGGGAAGTGAGCTACCGGCAGGGCCGGCAGTTGCTCGCGATCAAGGAGCAGGCACTGCGATGACCACGATCTCCTCTGCCTGGTCGCGGTTCCCGTCGCGGGTGGCGATCAGCGCCGGACTCGTCACCACCGGTGTCGTGCACACCCAGCTCTACGCACGCGGCTACCGCTTCATCGGATACGTGGGCCCGTCGTTCGCCGTCCAGGCCGCCGCCGCCTTCGCGCTGGCCGCGCTGGTTCTCATCGGTCCGTGGACCATGCGCGCGGCGGCGGCGGTGCTCAGCGTCGCCGCCCTGGGCGGTTTCGTGCTGTCGCGGACGAGCGGGTTGTTCGGATTCACCGAAATCGGCTGGCAGCCGGCACCGCAGGCGATGATCGCCGTCGCCGCCGAGATCTGCACCCTCGTGGTCTGTCTGGCCTCGCTGTACCGGAGGCAACATCGCACCTGATGTCGCGGCGCGGCACGGCGGACGGCAGGATGGCTCGGGTGCTGCGTAGTTTTCAGGTGACCAATCACCGATCCCTCGCCGAACCACAGGAGCTCCGCCTGGTGTCGAGCCGGGCCGGAGCGCTGCCCGCGCCCGTTACCGCCGTGCACGGCGCGGCCGCCAGCGGCAAATCCGGTCTCGTCGACGCACTGGCCCACATGCGCGACGCGGTTCTGCATTCGGTGACCGGCTGGGATCCCTACGCCGGGCCCGTGCGCACACCGCATCTCGGATTCGCCGATCGGCCTTCGGAATTCGTCGCCACCTTCGTCGCGGAGGGCACGCCCTACACCTATGGGTTCCGCCTCGACAATGCCGATGTCACCGCCGAATGGCTGCATACGCATCCGCACAACCGCAAACGCATCATCTTCGAGCGTGAGGGCGAGCAGATCCGGATCGGGCCGATGTTCGAACCGGTTCGCTTCGGCATCAGCGCGCTGGTACCGCTGGTGCGGCCGAATGCGCTGCTGCTCAGCCTGACCGGGCAGATGTACGCCGAGGCGCTGGTACCCGCCTATCGCTGGTTCTCCGCCCAGCTCGACGTCCAGCGCGGGCCCGCCGACCCGCACAGCATCGCCGAGCGCCTCGGCGGCCACATCTCCCGCTCCGCGGACAACGCCGCGCGATTGCTGATGCTGCTGCGCTCGGCCGAACTGGGCATCGAGGATCTGCTGCTGGCCGAGAACGACCCGATGTACGCGGACTACCTACGCGACATCGACGCTGAAATCGCCGCTATGGCAAAGGAATTGGACGCCTGCGCGGCCTCGCCCGCGCACGCCCTGCAGGTGCGGGAGACCCTCGGCGTGGAACCCGTCGCCCTCGAGCGGGAACTGAGCAATCTGCGCGCGGCCCGCGACACCCTGTACGCGCGGATGGTCGCTCGCCGCGGGGTCGGGCTCGGGGTGGTCCACGAGGGCATCGACGCCGCCTTCGACATCGCCGACGAATCCACCGCCACCCTGGCCCTGCTGCGCCTGCTGCCGACCGTGCTCGACGCGCTCGACACCGGCCGGGTGCTGGCGGTCGACGATATCGACACCCACCTCACCGGGGACACCGCCGACCGGCTGATCCAGCTGTTCCAGAATCCGGAGACCAACTCCCGGGGCGCACAGCTGATCTTCACCACTCGTAACCGCACGCTCATCGACCGCGGCAACGGGCGATCGCAGTCCCGGCGCACCCGGGTCTGGCAGGTGCGCCGGACCGCGGCCGGCATCAGCGAGCTCGGCCCCGGCTGATCCCGCCGGAGCGCCCCGGTGACGGCGGCGCATCGGGGCTGTCCTGTTTGTCCGCCTAGCATGGAGGCATGCTGCTGCAGATCGTGTTCATCGTATTGATCGCCGGCGCGCTGATCGCGCTGTTGATGAACTTCCGCGGCCGGGGCCGTTTCGGTGGCTTCCAGCGCGGCCGGCTCGAGGCCGGGACGCTGCGCATCACCGGCGTGAGCCCGCGTCCGGCCGGTCAGGGCGAGCAGTTCGTGACCATCACCGGCACGCTGTCGGGCCCGAGCGTGCCCGCCGAAACCGTGTACGGCCGCTTCGCGTGGGATGTCAGCCAGTGGCCGTTCCCCGGCGAAGATCTGCCGGTCGCCTATCCGCCGGGTAAACCGCAGCACTGGCAGATCGGCCATCCGGACCCGGGGCCGTCCGCCGGATTCTGATCCCGGGCTCAGGATGTGCCGTGCCGCTGGTCGAAGGTGAGCGAATCCGGATCGTCGGCGTAGGCACGGGCCACGTCGGAGGATAGGTCGAGGGCACGGCGCGCCCAGGTCAGCGGCGCGGCGGCCAAACCACACGCGGGGGCGACCAGGACGCGGTCGGTGAGCGTCCGGCGCGGAAAGCCGAGGCGATCGACGAGGCGCACGCCGGGTTCGGCGAGCTGCCGCCAAGTCGGCGGGGTGGCCGGAGCCGTCGTCGGGACCAGTCCCAGGGCGAGGTATTTGCCCGCGTCCAGGAATTCCCCGACGGCGTCGAGATTGCCGGTGGCTACGGCCGCCATATCGAAACCTATCGCGGCAGCGGCGCTGGCGCGCAGGAACGACAGCGGTGGCGTATCGGCGCAGCTGTGGATCAGCACCGGGCCGGGCTGGGCGGTGACGACCGTATCGAGGATGTGCAGGGCCTCCGGTTCGGGAACCGCGCGCACGGTGTTCAGCACGCTGGCGCCGCGCAGACTTCCCTCGAGCACCGCCGCCAGCGACGGTTCGTCGAGTTGCACGACGACATCGGCGCCGAGCCGCTTGCCGACCTCGGCCGCATGGTTGCGCAACCCCTCGGCCAGTGACTCCGACAGGTCACGCACCGCACCGGAATCGGTGAGCACGCGATGACCGTTCGCCAGTTCGACCTGCGCCGCGAGCGTCAGCGGTCCGACCGACTGGACCTTGAGGGTGCGGCCGGCGCCGGTGAGACCCGCTGTCTCCCATGCCTCTTCGAGCGCATCGAGATCGGTGCGGAGCAGATCGTGAGCGCGGCGGGCGGTCGCCCCGGGGCGGGCGCTCAGCCGGTATCCACGAGTGGTGGTGTCGAACTGCATATCGATCAGCAGCGCCGAGGCGCGCCCGACCATATCCGAACCCGCACCACGCCCGGGCAATTCGGGTAGATGCGCGAGGTCGGGCAGCTCTCCCACGATGGTGGCGGCGGCCTCTCGCGGGTCGGCGCCCGGCCAGGAACCGACACCCGTGGCGATACCTCCTCGCAGGACCGGTGCCGCGCCGGATCGGTTCTCGCTCATCATATTTCACCCATCTCGATCACCGCGCCGACGGTCCGCGGCCACGGTCACACACGCCGCCACCGTATCGGTGCACGCGGGTCGGCCGTCCTCCCCATGGGGTCGTCACGTTCCGGACGACACCCGCACTCACCGCGCGGAATCCGCGACCAGCTCCCCCGCGCCGGAGGCTCGCTCACGTCCGGTGCCGCTGATGGTTCCGCTGCCGATCACCCGATCCCCCTGCGGATCCAGCAGATAGGCGACCACGGCCTGCCCGCGCGCCACACCGGTCAGCGGCTCGCGCAGCCGGGCGACCAGCCCGCCGTCGACCGCCTCCACCACGGCCGGGGCGATACCACCGTGCGCACGCACCTGGACGACGCAGTCGAAGGGGCCCGACGGCACCTCACCGGAGGTCCACACGGCCCGATCCGCCTCCACCGTCCAGACATGCAGATCCTCCGCGGGACCGACGTGCACGGTGCCGGAGTCCGGGTCGATCTCGGTGACGTAGCGGGGCCGGCCGTCCGCGGCCGGGCCGGGCAGCCCGAGCCCCTTGCGCTGGCCGATCGTGAATCCGTGCACGCCTTCGTGATCGGCCAGTTTGCGGCCGTCGCTGTCGACGATGGCGCCGGGGCGCACACCGATCGAGGCGCCGAGGAATGCACGGGTGTCGCCGGAGGGGATGAAGCAGATGTCGTGGGAGTCGGGCTTGTTCGCGACGGCGAGACCACGCTCGGCGGCCTCCTCGCGGATGCGCGGCTTCGGGGTGTCACCGACCGGGAACATCGCCCGCGACAGCTGATCGGCTGTGAGCACGGCCAGCACATAGGACTGATCCTTGTCGGCGTCGACGGCGCGGCGCAGCACACCGTCCGACAGCTGCGCGTAGTGGCCGGTCACCACGGCGTCGAAACCCAGCGCGGCGGCGCGGTCGGCCAGAGCCGAGAACTTGATCTTCTCGTTGCAGCGCAGGCACGGATTCGGTGTCTCGCCGGCCGCGTACGCGGCGACGAAGTCGTCGATCACGTCCTCTTTGAAGCGGTCGGCGAAATCCCAGACGTAGAACGGGATTCCGAGCACGTCGGCGGCGCGGCGCGCATCGCCGGCGTCTTCTTTCGAGCAGCAGCCGCGCGATCCGGTGCGCAGCGTTCCGGGGGTGGCCGACAGGGCCAGGTGCACGCCGACCACCTCGTGACCGGCGTCGACCGCACGCGCGGCGGCCACGGCGGAATCGACGCCGCCACTCATCGCTGCCAGCACTCTCATCGCGAACCTCCCTTCGCACCGGCCAGTCCGGCCGCTTCGGCCCGTTCCACCACGGACGGCAGAACTTCCAACACTCTGTCGATCTCGGCCACGGTCGTGGTGTGGCCGAGCGAGAACCGCAGGGAACCGCGCGCCTGCCGCGGTTCCACACCCATCGCGAGCAGGACATGACTCGGCGCGGCCACTCCGGCGTTGCACGCCGACCCGGTCGAGCACTCGATTCCGGCGGCGTCGAGCAGCATCAGCAGGGAATCGCCCTCACAACCGGGAAAGGTGAAGTGCACATTCCCGGGCAGGCGCCGATCGCCGGTGGCGCCGTTGAGGACGGCACCGGGAATCGCGTCGCGTACACCGGCGATCAGGCGGTCGCGCAGGTCGATCAATTCCACTGTGCGCGCGGGCATTTCCCGTACGGTCTCCCGCAGCGCCGCGGCGATCCCGGCCGCGGCCGGCACATCGGAGGTGCCCGATCGCAGATCGCGCTCGTGGCCGCCGCCGTGCAGCAGCGGGACGCAGCCCACCTGCCGGCCCAGCAGCAGGACACCGCATCCGTGCGGACCGCCGACCTTGTGTCCGGCGAAACTGGCCGCGGCCAGGCCGCTCGACGCGAAATCGATGGGCAACTGGGCCGCCGCCTGCACCGCGTCGCTGTGCATCGGAATATCGAATTCCTGTGCGACGGAAGCCAATTCGAGGATCGGCTCGATCGTGCCGATCTCGTTGTTGGCCCACATCACGCTGACCAGGGCGGTATCGTCGGCGTGCGCGGACAGCGCCTCGCGCAGCGCCCCCGGCGAGACGACGCCCTCGGCGTCGACGTCGAGCAGGGTGACCTGCGCGCCCTCGTGCTGCTGCAACCAGTCCACCGCGTCGAGCACCGCGTGGTGTTCGACCGAACTCACCAGGATGCGGGTGCGGCGCGGATCGGCGTCGCGCCGGGCCCAGTAGATGCCCTTGACCGCGAGATTGTCGCTTTCCGTACCGCCGGACGTGAAGATCACCTCGGAAGGACGTGCCCCGAGATCGGCGGCGACCGATTCGCGCGCCTCCTCCAGCACTCGCCGCGCGGTGCGGCCGGAACCGTGCAGGGACGAGGCGTTACCGACCGTGCCGAGCACAGCCGTCATCGCCTCGACGGCGGCCGGGAACATGGGTGTCGTGGCCGCGTGATCGAGGTAGACCGTCTTGGGCGCCGCTGCGACCGGACCCGGGAAAGCCGACATCATGACCGATCCAGCCTATCCCACCGTTGACCTGCACACCTTGGGGGTATCCTTCCGCTTTCCGCGCACCACCTACGTTTCACCCCCATCGGCAACCCGGCGGCCCTCCCCCGGTATTCCCGATGACCGTCGAAGATTTCCGGCGCCCCCGATTCCCCGCAGGAACACCCCGGCAGTCGACAACCAAGCATATGCTCGGAATTTGCTGAGGCTTGCTCACGACCCCGCACCGATGCCCGAACGGATCAACACTACCATTCGAAAACGACTGGACTCCAGGTATTTTCGGGCCACCGACCAGCTCGCGGGAAGTTTGCGGATATTGACGTTTCTGACTAGGCTCCGGTGCAGAACGATCACCACGGTGGAGTCCGGACAGCTCGAGCGAGAGCAATTCCGATATCCCCGGCTCGCCGTGGATGTGTTGGGGGTTATTCGCAGACATTGACGGTTCGGCCCGGTATGCGGCAGATCGTGTCCCGGGCTGTGAGGTGAGGAGAACGGTGAGCGGCAAACTGATCACGGCAACTCCGTCGGCGGCCCTGCTGGTCGAGGAGATCGTCGATCGCTACGGCTCGGTCGAGCAGTTCTGCAATCAACTTCGCCGGGATCTGGACGATCCGACCGTGCAATTGCCGCGCCTGACCTATCCGATGCCACCGGACGGCGGCCATCCCCAGGCCCATCTCGCCTGGTCACGGGTTGCTTGCCCGGAACCCGCGCCGGTCGGCGAACCCGACATGTCGCCGCCCGGTCCCGGTACCGGCCCCCATCCAGGCCCGGCACCGGCTGCCGAACCCGGGATCACACCCTCGCGAGCCCTGCCCCTGACCGGCGAAGCGCACGTGCGCCGACGCCTGTGGCACCGGTTGCTGCGCTGGTTGTGATTCGCCTCACCGAGCGCTGGGAGCGGCGCGGCGCACGGCCGAAACCAGCTCTCGAGTCCGTTGCTGTGCCGCGGCATCCCCGCGCACACTGACGATCAGATCGGTGACCCCGGCGCGGGCGTATGCGCTGATGCCTTCTGCCACAACATCTTCGGGCCCGAGCAGTGCGGTCTCGTGCACACCGGCCAGATGCTGGCGATCCAGCAGAGCCCGGTAGCTCGGCAGCCGCGACGCCGGGGCCAACGCCTGCGCCAACTCCTGCCTGAGGTCGTCCGGATGGTGGGTCACGGCCGCCGACACCACGACGACTGTTCGCGGTGTCGGCCGGCCCGCCGCGGCGGCCGCCGCCGCAAGTCGCGGGGCGATGTGCTCGGCGATGATGCCGGGTGTGGTCCATGTGGTGACCGAACCGTCGGCCAGTTCACCGGCGACCTTCAGCATCGCCGGTCCCAGCGCCGAGACCACGACCGAGGGCGGCGTCGCCCCCGCGACGTCGATCGTGCCGGCCGCTCGCAGCGTCTCGCCGCGATAGTCGATGGTCTCGCCGCGCAGCAGCGGCGTGAGCGCCGACAGATATTCGCGAACGTGCCGGGCGGGTCGCTCATAGGACAGGCCGTACGCGTCCTCCACGATGTGCGGGTGGCTGGGTCCGATCCCGAGGGTGAACCGATTGGGTGCCAGCGCGGTGGCCGTCAGCGCCTGTTGTGCGAGTGCGATCGGATGCCGGGCGAAGGTGTGGGTGACCGCCGTTCCCACCTCGATCTCGGTGGTCTCCCGCAGCGCCAGCGCGGCGACGGTCAGCGCATCCCAGCCGAGCACCTGATTGAGAAACACACTGTCCAGCCCAGCCCGCTCCGCCCAGCGGATCTGCTCGACAACCTCGGTGACCGGCGCGGTTCCGCCGATGTAGAGACCGATGCGCACCATGAACCCCTATCCCACAGCGGGACTCTCACACTATCGGGGATGCGCTGTCGCGACAGAGTTCGAATCACATCGATTCGATCGCCGACGGTGCGTCCGGTCGCCCGAGTCTCCTCTGTCCCGGCCACGCTTCGCCGACCCCGGACGCGGTCGCCGGCTTTCGGCGGTCGATGATCGGGGTTGCCCGGCCGTCGTCGGCAGGTGCGGAAGGAGTTCGGCCACATGAACAGTGCGTTCTTCCGGGTCAAGTACGAGGACACCGAGGAACTGCATCCCGAACCCCGCGCGGGCAGCGGCTGGGGTGCGGATCAGATGCGCGGGCCGGCCGTCAGCGCCGCGCTGGCACGGGAGGTCGAGCGGACGGTCGAGACCCTGGGCCGTCCGGATCTGCAGCCGGTCCGGTGGACGCTCGATCTGTTCCGCGCGGTGCGGATGCGCCCCTCGGTGACCTCCGCGGCGATCGTCCGCGAAGGCCCCCGCCTCTGCCTGGTCGATGCGGTGCTGACCCAGGACGGCGAACCAGCGGCTCGCGCGAGCGCACTGTTTCTGCGACCGAGCGAGGCCCCGCCCGGGCAGGTGTGGTCCGGCGGCACCACACCCACCGCCCCCGCCGCGGGCCGGCGGCCCACACGAGATCCGGAACGGCTGTATCACACCGAATCCGAGGGCTGGGGCGAGTGGACCGACGCCTTCCGCGACAGCCCGCGAAAACGTATCTGGCACTTCGCCATTCCGGTGGTCGACGGCGAGGAGCCGACCCCGTTCCAGTTCGCGGCCTCGGTCGCCGACGTCACCAACATGGTGTCCAACCTCGGCAGCGCGGGCCTGGAATACATCAATCCCGATGTGACGATGGCGATTACACGCCTGCCGGCCGAGAGGGAAGTCGGCCTCGCACTGACCGAACGCGTCGAACACCACGGCCTCGCCGTCGGCACCGCGGTGATGTTCGACCGCGACGGCGTCCTCGGCACCACCACCGTCTCCGCGATCGCCAACGCCCGCCGCGCCGTCCGCATCGACCGCGGACGCGACTGAGGGCGAACGTCTTCGGCGCGGTTCGTCGCGGACGTGATCAGCTCTCGGGGGTGGGGCCGGTGAGTACCGTGTGCGCGATCTTGTGGAAGGCGGCGACCAGGCGGCCGCGGTGATCGGCGCGGGTGGCCAGGACTACATGGGCCGGATCGACATCGGTGAGCGGAACGGCGGTGAGGTCCGGGCGGAGGGTGTGGATTCGGAAGCCGGCGGCGATGGCGATGGCCTCGCCGGCGGCGATGATCTCGAGTTTGTCCTCCATCGCATCGATGATCGGCCCGTCGGGGGCGGGTCGTCCGTCGGGGCGAGGGTCGATGCGCCAGTAGGCATTCCAGGCCGGATCGGAATCACGCAGGCGCGGCAACGGTTCATCGGCGATGTCGTCGAGCGTGACCGATTCCTTGCCCGCGAGCCGATGGGAGGTCGGCAGGACCACCACACGCGGTTCGTCGTAGAGAACGGTGACGTGCAGCCGGTCGGTGGGGAAGGGCAGCCGGGTGACCAGTGCGTCCACGCGATGTTCCAGCAGCGCCGCGGGGACGTCGTTCCAGGGCACGTGCTGGGCGCGCACCTCGGCATCGGGATGCCGGCGGCGCAGTTCCCGGACGGCGGGGGTGACGATCAGCCCGCTGGTGTAGCCGACCACCACGCGACTCGGCCGGGCCGCGGCTCGGGTCTCGGCGACCGCCGCGGCCGCGGTCCGGAGCAGCGCATGTGCCTGCGGCAGGAACACCTCACCGGCCTCGGTGAGCCGGCTCCCCTGCGGGGTGCGGTCCAGCAGGCGAGCGCCGAGTTGCTGTTCCAGCCGGTGGATCTGGCGACTCAGCGACGGCTGGGTGACATGCAGCGCCTCGGCCGCGCGCCCGAAATGCCGGTGATCGGCGACCACGGTGAAACAGTGCACCAGCCGTAGATCGAGGTCCACAGGCGACGTCTCGGGCATGCCGTCAGCTTAGCCGTGGGGCCGGAGTGCTCGGCAGCATCTACCTGCGGTGATACGGAAAATGTATTGCGTCAGACGAAAGAGTCATTGGCACCGCGTCCGTCGCCGGTGCGAGAGTGAATTACCGACCCAGATCAGGCGGCGGCGACAGGATCGGGCCCCACCCCGCGCCGACGCCTCACGACCCTGCCTGCGCGCCCTCAGGTCAACGGCACCCGTTGCACTACCGGCCACTGGTCCGCTGCACCGGTTGCACCACCAGCCGCCGGTCCGCGACCCAGGTGGCATTACCGGCCGCCGACCCCGAGACACCCGTCGAGACCTATGTATTCCTCACCAGCACAACCATTCCAACGAATCTCCGTACATCCCAGGAGGGACGATCGATGACAGGCAACACCGTCGTGGAGGCCGCGCGCAGCGCGCTGGGACCCGTCGGCGTCACGCTTCCGGTGTCGTTCACCCGGACTCCGTCGGCGCAGGAGCAACGCAGCGCGGGCCGCCGGCTGGAAGCGGCCGGAGTCCGGGCGGTATGGACCAACGAGGTGATCGGCAAGGACGCCTTCGCGCACCTGGCCGTGCTCCTCGCCGCCACCGAACGGCTGACGGCCGGAACCTGCGTGGCCAACATCTGGGCTCGGGCGCCGCAGACCGCGCACGGCGCCGCCGCCTACCTCGCCCAGGCACATCCGGGGCGGTTCGTGCTCGGCCTCGGCGTGGGGTATCCGCAGCAGGCGCAGAGCGTCGGCCGCGAATTCGGCAGCCCCGTGACGACCATGAGGGACTACGTCGCGGGTATGGACGCGCAGACCTGGCCACCCGCACCCGAGGCGCCCTATCCCCGCATTCTCGCCGCCAACGGCCCGAAGCTGCTCGCGCTCGCCGCCGATATCGCCGACGGCGCCCTGCCGGCCGCCCTGCCCGCGGAACATACCGCGCGCGCCCGAAACACGCTCGGCCCGGACAAACTGCTGGTCGTCGGACAATCGGTCGTCGTCGACGACGACCCCGGGCGAGCCCGCACGACCGCCCGGGAGGTGGTACGAAACTGGGCCACCCGACCGTCGTTTCGCGCGACGCTCATCGAATTGGGCTATGCGGCAAGCGAGATCGACGAACCGAGTGACCGGGTCGTGGACGCACTCGTCGCCCACGGCCGGGCGGAATCCATCACGGCCACGATCCGCGCACAACTCGACGCCGGTGCGGACCATGTGGCGCTGCTGACGCCGATCGGCACCGAATTCGCCTCCGGCATCGAACAGCTGGTGTCGATCGCGCCCGCACTGACAAAGATCGGCTGAACGCGCTGACGCCGCCCTCCCTCGCCGTAGCCGGTGGCGGGCGTATGGTCGCCGCATGCGCCTGAGCACCCGAAATCAGCTCGACGGCACCGTCGTCTCGGTCACTCGCGGTGAGGCCATGGCCGTGGTGCGGGTCCGCCTCACCGGCGGGGACGAGATCACATCGTCCATCACCCGCGATGCCGTGGACGATCTCGGCCTCGCCGCGGGATCGACGGTCAAGGTGCTGATCAAGTCGACCGAGGTCACCCTCGGCATCGAGTAATCCACCGGCGACGCCCTCCGGCCGTACACGTAGCCTGGTCTGGTTCGTTCCGGACGCGGCCGATGCCGGCCGGGTCGTGCCGATGGAGGATGTGCCGTTGTGACCGTCACGCTGCGCCCGGACGCGCGACTGCGGTCCTCACCCGACGGACGAGTGCTGCTCGGCGGCAGTCCGCTGCGGATGCTGCGCCTGTCCCCCGCCGGTGCCCGCCGGGTGCGGGCCTGGTTCGCGGGCGAACCGGTGGGCAGTGACCCGGGCGCGCAGGCGCTGGCGCAGCGGATGCTCGCGGCGGGCGTCGCGCATCCGACGATCGACCGGGGCGGTCACACCATCGCCGATGTCACTGTCGTTGTCCCCGTCAAGGACAACCCTGCCGGGCTGTCCCGGCTGCTCGCCGCGACCGGCGACGTGGGTTCGCGCATCGTCGTCGACGACGGTTCCGCTGTACCGATCACCGGTCATAGCGCCGGGGACGGGGAACCATCGCCGACCGTCACGATCGTCCGGCACGCGTCCGCGCGCGGTCCGGCGGCGGCACGCAACAGCGGATACTGCGCGGCGCGCACCGAGCTGATCGCCTTTCTCGACTCCGACATCGTGCCCGATCCGGGCTGGCTCGACCCGCTCCTGCCACTGTTCGACGATCCGGCGGTGGCGGCCGTGGCCCCGCGAGTGCGGACTTTCGAGCACGGCGTGCTCGGCAGCTACGAGGCTCACCGGTCGAGCCTGGATATGGGTGGCGAGCCGGCGGTGGTGCGGCCGGGCGGGCGCATCTCCTACGTCCCGACCGCGGCGCTGGTCGTGCGCCGCTCGGCCGTGGACCAGGCCGGCGGATTCGACGAAAGCCTGCGCTACGGCGAGGACGTCGATCTGATCTGGCGGCTCGTGGGCGACGGCGAACTTGTTCGCTATCAACCCGATTCGGTGGTCCGGCACGAGCCGCGCACCACGCTGCGGGCGTGGTTGCGGCAGCGCTACGACTACGGCACCTCCGCCGCCGTGCTGGCGCGGCGGCATCC
>NZ_BAFW01000183.1 GCF_000308535.1 Nocardia cerradoensis NBRC 101014
ACCACCGTCCCGCCGGTACGACTGGCGCGCCGGGCACTTCGTCGTCGGTCGGTGTCCCGGACGCCACCGTCCGAACATGTTTCGCACCACCGTCACCCGGCGAGGCGACCGCCACGACACCGTCTTCCCGCTCGTCCGAGCGCGCGCGGCATGCACTCGGCACGGCGATCCGCCGTCTCGTCACCATCGGCAAGCCCCGGACCGGCACCCTGATGGCCTCGGCGGCGGGGATTTCCGCCTCGCTCGCGCCGGGGCTACTTCCGCGCACGTCGGTCGCGCAGGCGTTGCTCACCGCCCTGCTGGTGCTGATCGCGCTGAGTGTGGCGGGACTCGGCCGGAAGGTGTTGGGACACTGGGCGATCGACACGGAGGCGCGGACGATGCGGTTCCGGAGTGCGATCATGATCGCGTGCTGTGCCGTGACCGGTGCCACTCTCATCCACGCCTGGTACTGGCAGAACCGGCTGCGGGAGGCCATGAATTTTCCGCCGGTCGGTGTGCGGTACTGGCTGCAATGGGCGTTCGGCGTCGTCGCGGTGGTCGTCCCGATCGTGCTCGTTCTGCGTGGATTGCGGTGGGCGGCAGGGTACGTGGGACGACTGCAGGCGGCGGCGCTGGTCACCGCCACCGTCCTGGCCTGCCAATTCGCCCTGCTTCCGGCCGTCGTGAATTGGCAGCGGTCGGCATTCGCCTCGGCCGACGCCGCCATGGACCCGACGCTGGTGCGGCCGGTCTCCTACACCCGCTCGGGCAGTCCGGATTCGGCGGTGAGCTGGGCCTCGCTCGGAGCGGAAGGGCGCAAATTCGTCACCGAACGCGGCCGGTCGGTGCGCGTCTACATCGGTCTGAACTCCGCGCCGGATCTCGATTCCCGTGTCGCCCTGGCCATTCGGGAAATCGAGCGGTCCGGCGGATTCGACCGCGGGCACCTCGTGGTGATGGTGCCGACCGGATCGGGGTGGCTCGACGCCGGGGCCGCCCGCGGCCTGGACGAGCGGTTCGACGGTGACGCGACGCTGGTCGGCATGCAGTATTCGCAGGCTCCCAGCTGGGCGACGTTCCTGTTCGCCCGGGCCGAGGCCGAGCGCTCGGCACAGGCCCTCTTCACCGGAATCGAACGACACCTGGCCGGCCTGGCCCATCCGCCGAAGCTCTACGTCTACGGCCAGAGCCTGGGCGCGACCGCGGGCAGCGCGATCTTCGCCGACGATCGCGACGAAAGCGCCCGGGTCTGCGCCGCGTTGTGGGCGGGCCCACCGGCCTCGGCGGTGCACCGTGGCGGCGCGACCGTCCTTGCCAACTCCTCCGATCCGGTGGTGCAGTGGTCGCCGCGATTGCTCTGGCGCGCACCCGATCTCACCGGGACCCGCCACGACGCACCACATCCGATGTGGCTGCCGGGACTGAGCTGGGTGCAGACCACCGCCGATATGCTTTCCGCGCTCGCCCCGGGCCCCGGCCACGGCCACCGCTACGGAGCGGACCAGGGCACCGCGCTCGGAAGCTGCTGAGGTCGATGACGGTAGCCGGGGCGGTCACGGCACCGGCTCCCACCCAGCCGACCACCGTGCCCGCCCGTCCCCCGCCGTGTGCTATACCGGTTCTCGCAGGTCAGAAC
>NZ_BAFW01000182.1 GCF_000308535.1 Nocardia cerradoensis NBRC 101014
GCTGATGAGGGCGACTCGGCCCGTCAAACGTCCACTCATGAATTCGTCTCTCTTCTCTCTGTCGATCCGGGTCAGTGGGTGGGTATGGGCGGGCCGTCCAGCCGCAGCACGCATCGGGTGCCGGTGTAGATGCTGGGCATGCATTCGTTGCAGTGGATGCAGGCCGATCGGGTCTCGGCATCGGACCGGATGCGCTGCAACAGATCCGGCTCGCGCAGCAGGGCGCGGCCCATCGCCATGAATTCGAAGCCTTCGCGCCGGGCCCGCCGCATATCGTCGATATCGGTGATCCCGCCCAGCAGCACCAGCGGCATCGACAACTCGCGGCGGAACTGGCGGGCCCGTTCGAGCAGATACGTGCCGTGATACGGGTATTCGCGCAGGAAGGCCTTGCCGACGAGCTTGAAACCCAGCCGGGTCGGGCCGGGCAGCGTCTTGGCGAACGCCTGCCGTGGCGCGTCGCCGTGGAACAGCAGCATGGGGTTGAGCAGCGAACTGCCCGCGGTCAGTTCGAGGGCGTCGAGTCCGCCGTCGGATTCCAGCCAGGACGCCACCTGGAGCGATTCGGCCAGCGAAAACCCGCCGCGCACACCGTCTTCCATATTCAGCTTGGCCAGAATCGCCAGCCGGCCGCCGACGGCTTCGCGCACCGCGAGGGCGATCTCGCGGGCCATCCGGGCGCGATGCTCCAAGGGCCCGCCGTAGGCGTCCTTGCGGCGGTTCAGCAGGGGGCTCAGGAACGAGCTGACCAGATAGTTGTGGCCGAAATGCAGTTCCACGGCATCGAATCCGGCTTCCTCGGCCAGCAATACCGCCCGCACGTGCGCGGCGACGAGATCCTGGATCTCGGCCACCGACGGCGACTGCATCATCTTCATGCTCAGCGGCGACCACAGCCGCGTCGGCGCCAGCGCGGGTGCCCGGTTGGAGGCGGCATTGGCCACCGGTCCCGCGTGGCCGATCTGCGCGCTGACCTTGGCGCCTTCGGCATGGATGGCGTCGGTGAGCCGCCGCAGTCCCGGCAGCGCCTCGGGGCGCATCCAGATCTGGTGACGATCGGTGCGCCCGCCCGGCGCGACGGCACAGTAGGCGATGGTGCTCATCCCGACGCCGCCGGCCGCGATCTCCCGATGGAACTCGATCAGTTCGTCGGTGACCAGCGCATCGGGCGTGCGGCCCTCGAAGGTGGCGGCCTTGATCACCCGGTTACGCAGCGTGATCGGGCCCAGATCGACGGGTTCGAAAATATCGTTCACTACAACTCCTGTACGGCGGATTGCGAAGCGGTGGAGGCGGGCACGGGCGGCGGCGCGCTCAACCCGGCGATGACGAATTCGCGCAGCGTCGCCACCGAGGACGGCGCGATGTCGTAGTCCTCGGTGCTGCCGAAGCGCATGATGATCAGGTCGAAGGCCAGCTGCCAACGCCGGCGTGCCTCGCCGGAGCTCAGCTCGGGCAGTAGTTGCGACCACGACTCCATCCGGAACCACTGGTGCTGCCAGGACATCGGCCGGCGGCGCAGGATCAATCCGGCCAGCAGCCGCAGATGCAACCGGCCCATCGGGTCGGCGGCGAGGTCGACGAACGGTGCGAGCACCGCATCGACCACCGCCGGGACCGAGCTGGGCTCGGTGGCCGTGGCCGCCGCCAGCCCCTCGGCCCACAGCGGTCCGAGCCGATCCTCGATCAGGGCGGCGATCAGCGCCTCCTTGGAGCCGAAGTGGTAGTGCACCGCGGCCGGGTTGGCGCCCGCGGCCACGCAGATCGCCCGCACCGAGACGTCCTCGTAGCGCTCGGTCAGCAGTAACCGCTCCGCGGCCGCCAGCAGTTTGGCCCGGGTACCCGCTGCCACCTTCTCGCCCATTCGGTTAGTGAACCACGACACAGAACAGGTTTCAATCATTGATTGAATCAGTGAGACAAGATGCTGCGTATCGGCCGTTTTTCCGATAGTGGACATGTCAAGG
>NZ_BAFW01000181.1 GCF_000308535.1 Nocardia cerradoensis NBRC 101014
ACCTGGGTCGGTGGGGCGCGGGTCGACGCCGAAAATGTTGTGCGCGTGGATATTTACGTTCCTGGGGTGGGGCCTGCCCTGTATGAGACATCGGCATCGGCATCGGAGAACCCTTACGGGCCGAGGCAACGGCAGCGGATCAGGGAATTCGTGATCGACCGGTTGCGGTCGCCACAGCCGTCCATGCCGCTACTCGAGGCCGAGCGCACCGCCGCCGCATCCGATACGGACTTCTGATGGCCGACGCTGTTCCTCCCGGCCTGGAACTGCTCCACGAGGGCGCCGCAGCCCACGCTCGCGGCGACGTCACCGAGGCACTGCGGATATTCGAGCGCGCCGCGCACACCACCAGCGGCGGCGTGCGGGTCAGCGCCCTGGTCAATGCGGCGAGTATGCGCGACGAACTCGGCGACCACGCCGGCGCGATCACCGGATTCCGCGCCGCGCTCACCGAAATACCCGACGACGCGACGGAAAAGCGCGTGTCCACACTCGTCAACTATTCGCAGGCACTCCAGCACGTGGGCGACCTCGACGCCGCACAGACGGCGCTGGAGCAGGCGCGCGATCTTCTCATCGGCCACGACGAGTTGTCGACATTGCGGGTGTCGTGCCTGATCTCGCTGACCGCCGTCGCGATGCATCGCAGCCAGTGGGCACGGGCCATCGAATCGGCCACCGAATCACTGGAGTTCACCACGCGATTCGCGGCGCCGTTGCGCGGCCACCCGCTCGCCAATCTCGCGGCCGCCCACTTCGAGTCCGGGCGCGGTGAACTCGGTCTCGACTTCGCCCACCAGGCCCTGACCGCCTTCGACGCCGCGGGCGACGGGAACGGCGCGGCCGAAACCCAGCAGACGCTGGCGATGATGTACGCCCGGCTGGGCCGTTCCGACGAGGCCGAGCCGTATCTGTCTGCCAGCCAGCAGTATTTCGAACAGGCCGGTCTCGGCTACCGCGCCGGGCTGGGACTCCAGCTGATGGCATATCTCGGCGAACGACACGGTGACCTCGACCACGTCGGACAGCTGTATCGCCGGGCGCTGACATCGTTCGAGCAATCCGGTGCGGCACTCGAATCCGCGGGTGTTCGAATCCGTTTGGCAACACTGGATTTCGCATACGGCCGAGTCGGGGACGGGCAGGCACAGCTGGCGGCCGCCTACGAGATCTATGCGGTGCGCGGGCTCGGTCTGCAGTGCGCGCGGGTCGACTATTGGCATGCCGCACTGTGGGACTCGGTCATCACCGACATGGTCACGCCGCCGCCCGCGGAGGTACTCGCCCTGGCTCGGGATCTGGCCGTCACCTCCGCGCTCGCCATCGACGCGGTGCGCTACAGCTTCGCCAATGGGACCCAGCGTGAACAGTGGAACCGTGAGATCGCCGCACCCGCCGTGCGGCTGGCGTTCCGCTTCGCCCACCTGTGCGGTAACGGCGAGCTGATCGCCGATCTTATCGAGACCGTGTGTGCTGGAACGGCATTCGATACCGCTGCGGCAACCGAAAGCGGACCGCCCAGGCTTCCGTTCGACCCGGGACCGACACCCGACGACGCCTTCGACCTTCCCGACGCCGGTTCCCTGCAACTCGGCTCGGCGCTGGCCCAGGTCGCCGCGGCGGCCGGACTGCCCGTCTCCCCGCCGCCACGGCTGTCGGTGTCCCCGGACGGCCACATCGCCCTGGACACCTACATCGCCGCCGCCGAACAACGCTACGGCCGGCCGGTCCGGGACGATCGGGTACTGGCGATATGAGCGAGGAGACCCCCGGCGCACAACCGACGGTGATCGTGCGCATGGCCGACGCGGGCGATCTGTACATGTCGTGGCGCTGGCTCGGAGATACCGCGAGTCCGGGCGTGGCTGCACTGCCCGGCGCCGACATCGACGCCGTGGTGCGGCGGCTCGCGTCAGCGCTGCCCGATCCCTCGCATCCCGGCGGACTCGAAACCGCCCTCACCACAGCCGCTTTCGCCACGCGCGAGTCGGAATACACACTGGCCCAGGCACTCAGCCGCGCACTGCTCCCCCAAGCCCTCGCGGTCCAGCTGCACGACCTGCTCGTGCGCGGTGTCCGGCCGCATATCCGGTTGCAGCCGTCGCCGCGAGTCGCGCAGGTGCCGTGGGAGATCATCGCCCCCGATCCGGACCTGCGGCTGATCGATATCGCGGATCTCAGCCTGCTCGCGCCGACGAGCATCGTCCACGCGCCCGGCCGGACCGCGCGCAGCTGGGTCGTCGACCGCGCGCTGCCGGTGGTCGCGGTGCTCGATCCGCGCGTGCCCGGATTCCGGGCCGATTCCGAACTCGGTTCGGTGCTCGGTCGGATGGGCTCCAGCTCACCACTCACCGGGAGAGTATCCGAATACGTTGCGCGACAGCGGCTCCGGCCGACGGTCGACGACCCGCTGCACGCCTTCCGGCGCACCGACCTCGACCGGACCTGCCTGAGCGCGCTGCTGCGGGAAGGGGCGGCCCGGCTGGTCTACGTCGGCCACGTCACCGCCGAACGCCCGGAATCCGGTCTCAGCGAGAACGCCGAACTGCACCTCGCCTGCACCGCCGACACCACCGGTTTCGCTCGGCCGCAACGCACCCATCGCCCGCTGTCGGCCAAGGATCTATTGCTCGGCACTCATACGCTGGAGCCCGAACCCGTTGCCGGACCTCAGCTCTGGCCGATTCCGAGCCGGGTCGCGCTCATCGCCTGCGAGAGCGGCGGCGATCTGCGTTTCACCGAGGCGCTCGGCCTGGTGGCCGCGATGATCCACGGCGGTGCCGAACTCGTCACCGCCACCCGCTGGCCACTACCCACCGATCTGGCATTCCAGCAGTTCTCCGACGCCACCGACGCGGCGCCGCTGCAAGAGGCCATCTGCGCGGTCGACCAGGCGCACGAACAAATGGAACCCGTTGCCGCCCTGGCGAATTGGCAGTGTGGGCGGCTGGCCGCTTGGCGTGAGACGGGCGCAGTGGAGGATTCACCGCTACTGTGGGCAGCCTTTGCAACCGTCGACGCCGCATGAAGCGCGCTGAGCAGGCTTGAACCGCGCGGCCGACTGCATCATGGACGGTCCCATGGCGTGTGAGCGGCGCCGTCGAAGACTCACCGGTGTTTCCGGGACGGCATTGGCCGCCGTCGACGCCAGGAACGCGGGCTGGGCAGACACGACGACCGCCCCCGCCGGACGCTACCGACGCAGCGCCGCCGCAGGATGCCATCTGCGCGGTCGATGCGGCGCATAAGCAGGTGGAACCTGTTGCCGCCCTGGCGAATTGCAGGACACTCGACGCACCGCCCGGGCTGTGGCCGGCATCGTCGAGCACTGACCGTCGCGGTGGGCGGCAGTCGCCACAGTCGCCGGGATTGAGCGCTGCGAGACATAGCGAGTGCCGGCACTCACGCACGCACCGCCGGTCTCCAGGCAGGGTGAACTGGCGCCGCACCGAAACGATCTTCGTCGTGAGTGGCGCTCGATGAGGCATATGTGTCGGCTGACCGAACGCCCAGCGCAGACACGCAACGACCCGCCGGACAGAATGCCCGGCGGGTCGTTGCGCGGGGTGAAACCCTTAC
The DNA here is from genome assembly GCF_000308535.1 of Nocardia cerradoensis NBRC 101014. Taxonomy (GTDB): domain Bacteria; phylum Actinomycetota; class Actinomycetes; order Mycobacteriales; family Mycobacteriaceae; genus Nocardia; species Nocardia cerradoensis. The sequence continues at coordinate 3,580 of NZ_BAFW01000181.1, forward strand.
GCGGTTTCGGTGATCGGCCGGTCGACCCAGCTCATCAGGTCGCGCAGCTTCTTGCCGGTGACCTCGATCGGGTGCTCGGCGTTCTGCTTGCGCAGGCTCTCGAGCTCCTTGTTGCCGCCCTCGACGTTGGCGACCAGGCGCTTGACGAAGGTGCCGTCCTGGATGTCCTTCAGGATCGCCTTCATGCGCTCCTTGGTGTCGGCGTCGATGACCCGCGGGCCCGACAGGTAGCCACCGAACTCGGCGGTGTCGGAGACCGAGTAGTTCATCCGCGCGATGCCGCCCTCGTACATCAGGTCGACGATCAGCTTCAGCTCGTGCAGCACCTCGAAGTAGGCCATCTCCGGCGCGTAGCCGGCCTCGACCATGACCTCGAAACCGGTCTTGACCAGCTCTTCGGTACCACCGCAGAGGACGGCCTGCTCACCGAACAGGTCGGTCTCGGTCTCTTCCTTGAAGGTGGTCTTGATGACGCCGGCGCGGGTGCCGCCGATGCCCTTGGCGTAGGACAGCGCCAGGGCCTGGCCCTCACCCTTCGGGTCCTGGTCGATGGCGATCAGGGCCGGGACGCCCTTGCCGTCGACGAACTGGCGGCGCACCAGGTGGCCGGGGCCCTTGGGGGCGACCATGCCGATGGTGACGTCGGCCGGAGCCTTGATCAGGCCGAAGTGGATGTTCAGGCCGTGGCCGAAGAACAGAGCGTCGCCGTCCTTCAGGTTCGGCTCGATGTCCTCGGTGAAGATCTTGGCCTGCGCGGTGTCGGGGGCGAGCAGCATGATGACGTCCGCCCACTCCGAGACCTCGGCGGGAGTGCCGACGGTCAGGCCGGCCTCTTCGGCCTTGGCCCGCGACTTGGAGCCTTCCTTGAGGCCGATGCGCACCTCGACGCCGGAGTCACGCAGGCTCAGCGAGTGTGCGTGGCCCTGGGAGCCGTAGCCGATCACGGCGACCTTGCGGCCCTGGATGATCGACAGATCGGCGTCGTCGTCGTAGAACATCTCGACTGCCACGGTGGTTGTGTCCCTTCGTTGATTCTTCTGAATAAGTGTTAGCGGGTCGCGGTGATGGACTTCGGCCCGCGACCGACGGCCACCACGCCGGACTGCACGATCTCACGGATGCCGTACGGTTCCAGCATCCGCAGCAGCGCCTCGAGCTTGGACCGGGTGCCGGTCGCCTCGATGGTCAGCGCGTCGGGCGACACGTCGATGACCTTAGCCCGGAACAGGTTGGCCGATTCGATCACCTGGGTGCGCACGCTGGCATCGGCGCGCACCTTCACCAGGATCAGTTCGCGGGCCACCGAGGCATCGGCGTCCTGCTCCACGATCTTGATGACGTTCACCAGTTTGTTGAGTTGCTTGGTCACCTGCTCCAGCGGCAGATCCTCCACGGTGACGACGATGGTCATCCGCGAGATCTCCGGAACTTCGGTGCCACCCACGGCCAGGGATTCGATATTGAATCCACGCCGGGAGAACAGACTCGCCACCCGCGCCAGCACGCCGGGTTTGTCCTCCACCAGCACGCTGAGGGTATGGGTCGTGCTCACAGGTTGGTCTCCTTCTGCGAGGCCCGTTCGTGCGCCGACAGGGTCGCCTTGTCGTGGGACATGGCCTCATGGATGACGGCGGGCTCGGAGGCCTGCTCGTCCTCGTCGAACAGGGGGCGGATGCCGCGGGCGGCCATGATCTCGTCGTTGGAGGTGCCGGCGGCGACCATCGGCCACACCTGCGCGTCCTTGCCGACGATGAAGTCGATCACCACGGGACGGTCGTTGATCGACTGCGCCTCGCGGATGGCGGCCTCGACGTCCTCTTCCTTCTCCACCCGGATGCCGTGGCAACCCAGCGCTTCGGCGAGCTTCACGAAATCGGGGATGCGCAGGGTGTGGGTGCCCAGGTCGGTGTTGGAGTAGCGCTGCTCGTAGAACAGGGTCTGCCACTGCCGGACCATGCCCAGGTTGCCGTTGTTGATCAGCGCGACCTTGATCGGCACGCCCTCGACGGCACAGGTCGCGAGCTCCTGGTTGGTCATCTGGAAGCAGCCGTCACCGTCGACCGCCCACACCTCTTTGTCCGGCGCGCCCATCTTGGCGCCCATCGCCGCAGGCACGGCGTAGCCCATGGTGCCCAGGCCACCGGAGTTCAGCCAGGTGCGCGGCTTCTCGTACTTGACGAACTGCGCGGCCCACATCTGGTGCTGACCGACACCGGCCACATAGATGGCATCGGGTCCGGCCAGGCGGCCCAGGGTCTCGATGACGTACTCCGGCGACAGCGAGCCGTCGGAGGTGGGGCCGTAGCCGAGCGGGTACTGCTTGCGCACCCCGTCGAGGTAGGTCCACCAGGACGTCAGATCCAGCAGCGGAGCCTCGGCGTTGGTGAAGGCCGGATCGGACTTGAGGGTCTCGATCAGTTCGGTGATGACCTCACGGCAGTCACCCACGATCGGCACGTCGGCGTGGCGGTTCTTACCGATCTCGGCGGGGTCGATATCGGCGTGGATCACCTTCGCGTGCGGGGCGAAGGAATCGAGCTGGCCGGTGACGCGGTCGTCGAAGCGGGCGCCCAGCGTGATCAGCAGGTCCGACTTCTGCAGGGCCGCAACGGCTCCCACGGTGCCGTGCATACCGGGCATACCCATGTTGAGGGTATGGCTGTCGGGGAACGCGCCGCGCGCCATCAGGGTGGTGACCACCGGGATGCCGGTCAGCTCGGCCAGTTCCAGCAGCTCCGGCGAGGCGTCGGCCTTGATCACGCCGCCGCCGACGTAGAGCACGGGAGCCTTGGCCTCGGCGATCATCCGGGCCGCCTCGCGCACCTGCTTGCCGTGCGGCTTGGTCACCGGGCGGTAGCCGGGCAGCCGCATCTCCGGCGGCCAGCTGAAGGTGGTCTGCGCCTGCAGCACATCCTTCGGGATGTCCACCAGCACCGCGCCCGGCCGGCCGGACGACGCCAGGTGGAACGCCTCGGCGATGATGCGCGGGATGTCGATGGCGTCGTTGACCAGGAAGTTGTGCTTGGTGCACGCCATGGTGATGCCGGAGATGTCGGCTTCCTGGAAGGCGTCGGTACCGATGAGGCCGCGACCGACCTGTCCGGTGATCGCCACCAGCGGCACCGAATCCATCTGCGCGTCCGCGATCGGGGTCACCAGGTTCGTCGCACCCGGACCGGATGTGGCCATACACACACCGACCTTGCCGGTGGCCTGGGCGTAACCGGTCGCCGCGTGTCCGGCGCCCTGCTCGTGCCGGACCAGGACGTGGCGGACGCGAGTGGAGTCGAAGAGCGGGTCGTAGACGGGGAGAATCGCACCACCCGGAATGCCGAATACCGTGTCGACGCCGAGCTCCTCGAGCGAGCGGACGACGGACTGGGCGCCGGTCACCTTCTCGGGCGGGACCTGGCGGCGGTTTCCGGTCGCGGCGGCAGCCGCGGGGGTCGGCTGCGAGGCCGAGGGCGCTGGCCTGCGGGCCGAGGGCCCGGGCCGTGCAGTTGGTGCGCTCACCGTCTTTTTCCTTACTGCTTGTCGTTCACCGCTTCGCTCTCACGCGGCGCCTGCGCGGCGCTCGAGCGAACATCGAAGCCGTGAACACAACTTGTCCGAACACAAAAAAGCCCCCGTCAGCCGATGGCTGAGCGAGGGTGGCGCGTCGCAGTTGCGAGCTGACGTAGTCGACCTCGAGTCGTCAGGCTCAGCGCTGGACGCGCCGGCCGATTACGAGAAGCTCGTTTCGATTCACGCGCTCGACGGTATGCGCGCGAGAGTCGATGAGTCAAATTACTTGACGTGCGGTGTCTCATTATGTGAGACGGGGCGGTTCGAGTGTCGCTTCACCATGATGCGAGGATGGGGGTGTGTCATCGCCGCAGCAGTCCGTGCCACCAGCTCAATCGTCCCACACCGCCGAAGGCGGAACCGATACGGGGCGGGTGATCCGTATCCCCCGGCTCGCGCATCTCGGCGTGTTCATTCTGCTGTTCTGCGCGGCGTTCCCGTTCTTCGGCTGGCCGGCGGTGCTGTGGATCCTGTTCCTCATCCCGATCGCGGCCGCGTGGTGGGTCGAACGCTCCCGCACCACGGTGTCGGCCGGCGGGCTCGATCTGCGGACGATCTTCGGTACCCGGCACGTCGACTGGTCGCAGATTCAGGGGCTGCGGATCCCCAAGCGCGGCTGGGTGCGCGTGCATCTGAGCGACGACTCCGAGGTGGCTTTGCCGGCGGTGAGCTATGACCGGTTGAAGGATCTGGTCGCGGCCTCGGACGGGCGGATTCCGGATCCGTTCGCGCGGCCGGCGAAGAACGCGGCGAGCGCGGACGAGAAGAGCGGCGAGCAGGACCCGAGCGCTGACACGGGTGCGGAATCCGGCGCCGCGGACAGCGCGTCGACCGACGTGGCCGACAAGCAGGACACCTCCACCGACGACTGAGCGGGTTGTGCCCGAGCCCGCTTCGGGTTCGGCTCCGCCGCTTCGGGCCGGCTGTTCACGTCGCGCACGACCTCACTTCACACGCCGTCCTCGGAACCGGTCGAGTGCGGGGCGTGTCCGATCCACCCGCGCAGGTTGTTTCGCTCTGCCGGACGGCGATCGAGTGGGATGTTTCACACTCTCGCGCCAACCCCGAACGCCGGGAACAAATCCGCGCTTTCGCGGCGCTGCCCTGAGGACGTCCCCACTCGGGGCGCAGTCGCCGCGATCATCGCGTCGCGGTGCGGGTCCGTGGTCGAGACCCACCCGGTGACGGCCGCTCGGACCGGCTCGACGTGCGTCGTGCCGCCGCGCCACCCCGCGGCCGCACGACCACCCGCCTCCGGTGAGCCCGCTCCGGTGGCGGGAGTAACGTTGAAGCGCCGAACAGACACTCTGCTCTTGCGAACAGACACCTCTGCCGACGACACCACTCGCCGAAGAGACGCTCCGCACGGCGGCCGACCAGCCCTCGGCCCCGGCCCCGGCGACCCACCGGACGATGAGCACCGACGAGCAGAGCCCTGCCGAGTAGAGCCGCTCCGGCCACCGCGCCGACCACCGAGGACCGAATTCATGCCACCGCTTCGCTCACGCACCACCACCGCCGGACGCAATGCCGCAGGCGCACGCGCACTCTGGCGGGCCACCGGCCTGACCGACTCCGATTTCGGTAAGCCGATCGTCGCGATCGCGAACTCCTACACCCAATTCGTGCCCGGCCACGTGCATCTCAAGGATGTCGGCGAGATCGTCGCCGACGCGGTGCGCGCCGCCGGCGGTGTGCCGCGCGAATTCCACACCATCGCCGTCGACGACGGTATCGCGATGGGTCACGGCGGCATGCTCTACTCGCTGCCCAGCCGCGAAATCATCGCGGACTCGGTCGAATACATGGTCAACGCGCACACCGCCGACGCGCTGGTGTGTATCTCCAACTGCGACAAGATCACTCCCGGCATGCTGAACGCCGCCATGCGGCTCGACATCCCGACCGTGTTCGTCTCCGGCGGTCCGATGGAGGCCGGTAAGGCCGTGGTCGTCGGCGGTGTGGCCCAGGCGCCCACCGACCTGATCACCGCGATCGCCGCCAGCGCCTCCACCGAGGTCAGCGATGAGGGGCTGAGCGAAGTCGAGCGCAGCGCCTGCCCGACCTGCGGTTCCTGTTCCGGCATGTTCACCGCGAACTCGATGAACTGCCTCACCGAGGCACTGGGCCTGGCACTGCCCGGCAACGGCTCCACCCTCGCCACCCATGCGGCGCGGCGCGCGCTGTTCGAGCGGGCCGGCAGCACCGTCGTCGACATCGCCAACCGCTGGTACCGCGAGGACGACGATTCCGTCCTGCCGCGAAACGTCGCCAACGCCAAGGCCTTCCGCAACGCGATGGCCCTCGACGTCGCGATGGGCGGTTCCACCAACACGGTGCTGCACACCCTGGCCGCCGCGCAGGAAGGCGAGATCGATTTCGACCTCGCCACCATCGACGAGATCTCGCGCCGGGTGCCCTGCCTGTCGAAGGTCTCCCCGAACTCCGACTACCACATGGAAGATGTGCACCGCGCCGGTGGCATCCCCGCCATCCTGGGCGAACTGCGCCGCGGTGGACTGCTGGAGACCGATGTGACCACCGTGCACACCGCCTCCTTCGACGAGTGGCTCGACACCTGGGACATCCGCTCCGGCAAGGCTTCCGACGAAGCGATCGAACTGTTCCACGCCGCGCCCGGCGGCGTGCGGACCACCGTGCCGTTCTCCACCGAAAACCGCTGGTCCTCGCTCGACACCGATGCCGAGGGCGGGTGCATCCGCGATATCGCGCACGCCTACACCGTCGAAGGCGGGTTGTGCGTGCTGCGCGGCAATATCGCCCTCGACGGTGCCATCCTGAAAACCGCCGGTATCGACGAGGATCTGTTCACCTTCGAGGGACCGGCCGTGGTGCTGGAATCTCAGGAGGACGCGGTCTCGGCGATCCTCGGCAAGAAGATCACCCCCGGCGACGTCGTCGTGATCCGATACGAAGGCCCCGCCGGCGGCCCGGGTATGCAGGAGATGCTGCATCCCACCTCGTTCCTCAAGGGCCTCGGCCTGGGCAAGGTGTGCGCGCTGATCACCGACGGCCGTTTCTCCGGCGGCACCTCCGGTCTGTCCATCGGCCACATCTCCCCCGAAGCGGCCAGCGGCGGCGCCATCGGCCTGATCGAGAACGGCGACCGCATCCGCATCGACGTGCACACCCGCGCACTCGAGCTGCTCGTCGACGACGAGGTGCTCGCCGAGCGCCGCGCCAAGATGGAGGCGCGGGAGCGGCCGTGGCAGCCGGTCCAGCGTGATCGGCCGATCACCACCGCACTGCGGGCCTACGCCGCACTGGCGACCTCCGCCGACAAGGGCGCAGTCCGCCGCGTGCCGTGAGCTGTGCCGCCTCCCCGAGGAAGTGATCGCCCCAACGTTCGGGCGACCGCGAACCGGGATGGCGGAAAAAGGGGGATTCGTGGCGCGCACAGCGGGGCGCACCATGCCCGAATCGAGCACCATTTACGGGGCGCCGACCGTTCAGAAGCGTCGGCGCCCCAACCGGTTCCGGTCGACGCCTGCGGGCAGCAACCGAGAATCCGATCACGAGGAGTCCCCCATGCCTTTCATTACCACGTCGGACGGCGTCGACATCTTCTACAAGGACTGGGGCAGCGGACAGCCCATCGTCTTCAGCCACGGCTGGCCGCTGTCCTCGGATGACTGGGACGCACAACTGATGTTCTTCCTGTCCCACGGTTTCCGGGTGGTTGCACACGACCGGCGTGGACACGGGCGTTCCGCTCAGGTCGCCGACGGGCACGATATGGACCACTATGCCGATGACCTGGCCGCCGTCGTCACGCATCTCGATCTGACGAACGCGGTTCATATCGGTCATTCCACCGGCGGTGGGGAGGTCGTGCGTTACCTGACTCGCCACGGACAGGATCGGGCGGCCAAAGCCGTTCTGATCAGTGCGGTGCCGCCGATCATGGTGAAGACCGCCGACAACCCGGGCGGATTGGACAAGTCGGTCTTCGACGACATCCAGGGCCAGGTCGCCACCCGCCGGTCGGACTTCTTCCGCACGTTCGCCGAAGGACCGTTCTACGGCTACAACCGGCCCGGCGCACAGCCCTCCGAAGGAGTGATCGCCAACTGGTGGCGCCAAGGCATGGCCGGCGGCGCCAAAGCCCACTACGACGGTGTCGTCGCATTCTCCCAGACCGACTTCACCGATGAGCTCACGAAGATCACCATCCCGACCCTCGTCATGCACGGGGAGGATGACCAGGTGGTTCCGATCGAGAACACCGGTATCCGCTCCGCCGAACTGTTGCCCAACAGCACCCTGAAGACCTATCCGGGTTTCCCGCACGGTATGCCGACGACCGAAGCCGCGACCATCAACGCCGACCTGCTCGCATTCATTCGTTCCTGAGCGGTCGTTCCGCGCCGGAGCCCATCCGGGCCGGGTCCGCCGGCTCTGCGGCAGTTGGGCGACCAGTGACCGCGAAACGGCCGCTCTCCGACGGGAGCGGCCGTTTTCAGTGGGTCGTGGTCGCGGTCACCTACCTGCGCAGGTGATGGCTGACGTTGCCGATGAGGTCCATGGTGACCGCGCGTTCGGCGAAGGCCCACTGTCCATCGGGGCGGTGGAAGCGGTCGGCGTAGCGGCCGCTGACGATGGGTTGCAGCGGTAGGTCCGGGGTGGCTTGCAGGACGGTGAAATACGAGCGGGCCGCGGCGGTGTCCTCGGCCTCGTCGACCTCGATCACCAGGTTGGTGACCAGGTGTTTCGTGCGGGGAGTGCCGTCGTCGTAGCGGATCACGGTGGCGGACAGCATCTTCTCCACGGCGGCACTGCCCTCGATCATTCCGGCGCTGCCGCCGAACGCGCCCGTGGCGAACAGGGCGCCGACGCTCGCGAAATCGCCCTGGTCGACCAGGAGGGCATAGTCGGCGATCAGGCGCTCGATCGCTCGGTAACTCGGCGGCTCCATGACATTCGGGGCCGCGGCATTCGGGATTGCGGGATCAGGCACGGTTCAGAAGATTCCCACGAACGGGTTGCCGCCGTGCAGGAAAATCCACCCACCGGCCGCGGCCGCGAACGCCAGGACCAGGCAGACGAACGAACCCCAGGACGGGCGGACGGCCCAGCCGCGGTTGCGGTCGAACGACAGGCGGCCGGGGCCGGTCAGGATGAGCGAGGCGGCCGCGCCGGCGAGGATCGACTCCAATTCGACCGGGCGGTACTGGAAGTCGGGAGCCATGCCCTGCTTCCACAGCCACGCGGTCGAGATCGAGGCCAGGACAGCGCCGGCCGCGAGCGGGGTGGCCAAGCCGAGGATGATCAGCGCGCCGCCGCCGACCTCGGAGACGGTGAGCATCGCGGTGGACAGTTCGATGTGCTTCCAGCCGCCCTGTTCGAGCATGTGCCGGGTGCCGTCCAGACCGGGTCCGTGGAACCAGCCCGCCAGCTTCTGCAGGCCGTGGTACAGGAAGGTGAGGCCGACGGTCAGGCGCAGGCCCAGCAGACCCAGATCCAGTGTGCCGCGCCGATATTCGCGCGGGCGACGGAGACGCTCGGTGTCGCCGTTGGCCCGCGCGGGCGGGATCGTAGCGAAGGCGTAGGTGGGCGCTTCGGCATCGGCGGGCGCGGCGCCGGCGGGTACGGTGCCGGGATGTTCGGCGTCGATGTGCTCGGAACCGGGGTGCTCGATGCCGGGGTGCTCTGTGCCGGGGTGCTCGGTGCCGGGATGTTCGGTGCCCCGGGCAGCGCCGGGGTGCGCTGCGCTCGCGGTGGTAGCGCCGGCGGCCGCCGTGCCCGTGGGCCCTTTCGTGGCGCCGGTGCGCTCGGCGCCCGCGGCCGGTACGTCCGGATCCAGGCCCAAATCGTCCTCCGTGCGCGGAACATCCTTGCCCACCGCGGGTTTCACGGAGGGGAATTCGCCGGTCGGATTGTCGTAGGGGCTGCCTGCCGTCGGTCCGGAGCCCGACGGCCGCCCCGACGGCTGATTCGATTCCGGTGTTTGATTCGGCTTGTCCGTCACGGGCACAGAGTATGACGCCAAACGCGCGGGCGCGTGGTCTGGTCCCGGCGTGTCAGCCGCGCCCCGCCGGTCCTGCGGCGTGCCCCGCCAGCGCGAACCGCATGTGCCGGGACGGCCCGCGCGGTGTGGCCCCGACCCCTGCGAGCGCGCGCGGCGGTATTTCCGTAACGTTTGGGCAATGAGTGTGGTTGTCGTCGGCCGTGTCGCGTCGATCCTCGCCGTCACCGCCAGCCTGGTGGTCGGCTGTGCCCGCTTCGACGATTCCGCGTCCAAACCGTTCACTCCCGCGCCGACCATCGAACCCGAAGGTCAGGGCCCGACCAGCGAACCCAAAACGCCGCCGCCGACCGGGCAGCGCCCCACGGGCCCGTGTATCGATCCCGATCCGGCGGTCGTGGTGTCGTGCCTGGACACCACCGGCGGGCTGACGGTGCTGCCGGACGGGCAACAGGCGTTGGTCACCGAACGCACCACCGGGCGCGTCCTGAAGGTCACCGCCGTCGATCCGAGCCAGGCGCCGCCGCAGCCGCTCGAGGTCACCCGCGTCGATGTCGACGCGGTCGGCGACGGCGGGCTCAGCGACGTCGCGCTCTCACCGAGCTACGGCGAGGACGGCCTGGTCTACGCCTACATCACCACCGCCTCGGACAATCGCGTCGTGCGCATCGGCGCGGGCGGTGATCCGAAACCGATCCTCACCGGAATCCCCAAGGGCGCCAACGGAAATCACGGGTCGCTCGCGTTCGTCTCACCGACCAAATTGGCGGTGCTGACCGGCGACGCCGGCAATCCGGGCGCGGCCAACGACCCCGGATCGCTGGCGGGCAAGCTGCTCGAGATCGACAATCCAGCGCCGGGCAACGCCAATCCGAAGGTGGTGGCGTCGGGCATCGGCACCGCGGGCGGGGTGTGCCCCGACCACAAGGACACCATCTGGTTCACCGACCGCACCGCCACCGAGGACCGGCTGCAGCGCCTCGGCCCCGACGGCGCCGTCGCCACGGCGTGGACGTGGCCGGACAAACCGGGTGCGGGTGGCTGCGCGGCCGCCGTGGACGGCGTCGCGGTCTCGATGTCGGGCGCCAAGGCGCTGGCCTTCGCCGACGCCGACCCGACCACTCACGCGGTGACCACCGCGCCGACGATGGTGGCCCAGGACAAGTACGGCTCCCTCGGCGGCGCCGCGCTGGGCGCCGACGGCAACGTCTGGGTGGGAACGGTCAACAAGCCCGCCGCCGCGGGGCCGCTGGACGACCGCATCGTGCGGATCCCGCCGCCGAAGGGCGGCGCGGGCGGCGGACCGGACTAGTCAGCCAGGGCCTTCCCGGCCCGGCCGCGGTGGACCGGGCCTCGGGGTGAGAAATCAGGCCGCGCCGCAGGCGGCGAGGACCAGTTCGCGAACACGGGCGGCGTCGGCCTGGCCTCGGGTGGCCTTCATGACGTCCCCGACGATCTTGCCGGCGGCCTGGACCTTGCCGGAGCGGATCTTGTCGGCGATGTCCGGGTTGGCGGCCAGGGCCTTGTCGACCTCGGACTGCAGGGCCGAGTCGTCGGACACCATGCCCAGTCCCTTGGCCTCGACGATCTGCCCCGGATCGCCCTCACCGGCCAGCACGAAATCGACGACCTGGCGCGCCACCTTGGAGTTGACGGTCTTGGCGTCGACCAGCGCGACCACCTCGGCGACCTGCTTCGGCGTGATCGGCAGATCCTCGAGCGCGACCTCGCGCTCCTTGGCCTGCTCGGTCAGGTAGTTGACCCACCAGGCGCGGGCGGCGTCGACCGTGGTGCCGGCGTCGACGGTGGCGATGATCAGGTCGAGCGCGCCGGCGTTGATCAGATCGCGGAACACCTCGTCGGACAGACCCCATTCGGCCTGGATGCGGGCGCGGCGCAGCCACGGGTATTCGGGGATGGTGCCGCGCAACTTCTCGACCCAGTCGGCGTCGGGAGCGATCGGCTCGAGGTCCGGCTCCGGGAAGTACCGGTAGTCCTCGGCGGTCTCCTTGACCCGGCCCGGGGAGGTGGAACCGTCGCCCTCGTGGAAGTGCCGGGTCTCCTGGATCACGGTGCCGCCGGAGCTGAGCACCGCGCCCTGGCGGCGCATCTCGTAGCGCACCGCGACCTCGACGCTGCGCAGCGAGTTCACGTTCTTGGTCTCGGTGCGGGTGCCGAATTCCTTGGCGCCCTTGGCCATCAGCGACACGTTGGCGTCGCAGCGCAGCGAACCCTGCTCCATCTTCACGTCGGAGACGTCGAGGGCCTTCAGCAGATCGCGCAGTGCGGTGACGTAGGCGCGGGCCACCTCGGGGGCGCGTTCACCGGCGCCGGTGATCGGCTTGGTGACGATCTCGATCAGCGGCACGCCGGCCCGGTTGTAGTCCAGCAGCGAATGGCTCGCGCCGTGGATGCGGCCGGTGGCGCCGCCCACGTGCAGGGACTTACCGGTGTCCTCCTCCATGTGGGCGCGCTCGATGTCGACCCGGAAGACGGAGCCGTCGTCGAGCACCACATCGAGGTAGCCGTCGGTGGCGATCGGCTCGTCGTACTGGCTGATCTGGTAGTTCTTCGGCTGATCCGGGTAGAAGTAGTTCTTGCGCGCGAACCGGCCCCACGGGGTGATCGAGCAGTTCAGCGCCAGACCGATGCGGATCGCCGACTCCACGGCCTGCTGGTTGACCACCGGCAGCGAACCCGGCAGGCCCAGACATACCGGGCAGACCTGCGTGTTCGGCTCGGCGCCGAAGGCCGTCGGGCACCCGCAGAACATCTTGGTTTCGGTGCCCAGCTCGACGTGCACCTCCATGCCCAGCACCGGCTCGTACCGGTCGATGACGTCGGCATAGTCCATCAAGTCCACCGTGGGTGCAGTCATGTTCAACAGTTTATGTGCGGGTCCTGACGGGCCGCCGCCGCCCCGAGCCCCCGACGACGCCGCCGTGTCCGCGACGTCATCCGACTGGCCCGGAGGGTCTCCGGCGCATGACCGCGGAGCAGTCCCACGCGCCCGGCCGCGTGGGACTTCCCCTCCTGATTCGATCAGTCGACGGCGATGGCCTCGACGATCGGCATGCGGGCCGCGCGCAGCGACGGCGGAATCGAGCCGAGCAGGGCCAGCACCAGCGCGGCGACGGCGTAGACCAGCAACATCGGGCTCGGGTGGTACACCACGTCGATGGTCATCGCGTGGCCCATCGCCATGGTGGCCAGGTATTGCACGGCCGCGCCGGTCACCAGCCCCAGTGCGGCACCGGCCAATCCGATGCCGGCGGCCTCGGTCAGCACCGTGCGCAACAGGAATCGGCGGCTGGTGCCCATGGCGCGCAGCACGCCGAGTTCGCGGCGGCGTTCCAGGACCGACAGCATCAGCGTGTTCAGCAGCGCCGCGGTGGAGACCAGCACCACGATCCACAGGATCGAACCGGACAGCGACGTACCCTGCTGCACCCCTTGCGATACCGCCGCGAGCGCCTGCGCTCCGGTGTCCACGTGCAGTCCGGGCGGCACCACCGCGCGGATCGCGTCGATCACCTGGGCCTTGTCGGCATCGGGTGCGAAGTTGACGCCGAGGATCGTCTCACCCGGGCGGTCGTACCACTGCCGCAGGACGTCCAGATCCATCAGCACGATGCCCGACAGCGCCGAGAAGTACGGAATCACCCGCAGGACCCGCACGGAATGGATGCCGGTCGGTGTGGGCAGTTCGAGTTGTGCGCCCGCGCCGACGCCCAGGGAGCGTGCCACGTCGCGCGACAGCACCACACCCTCGCCGGTCGACATCTGCTGCAACACATCGGGTCCCAGATCCGCGAGCACCGACGACCGGATATTGGACTGATAGGCCTGCAACATCACCCGATCGCTGCCTACGGTGGCGAAGGCCATCTGGGCCGATCCCACATCCGCGACGCCGGGAACCCGCCGCACGGTCTCCTTCAGATCGGCCGGAAGCAATGGCCCCGTGGGGAATTCGGCCAGCGAGGTGGGGCTGATGTAGGCGTCGCGGCGGCCGAGATCGGAGAACGAGTCCGTCGCCGAATCGACCAGATTGCTCGACGCTCCGCCCATCGCGACGGTCGCGGTGACGCCGATCATCACCGTCATCGCCGTCGCCCAGACGCGACGCGGAGCCCGCTCGATGGTGGTCGCCCCCAGCGCGCCGGGCGCTCCGAAGATCCGGGCGACCGCGGCCGCCAGGCGCACGATCGGGCCCATCGCGGCGAAACACAGGGCGACCGTGCCCGCGATGGACAGCGAGATCGCGGCGAGCGAGGCCCGTCCCAGGTCGGCGCGGGCGATGACGATCGCGCCACCCACCATGGCCAGGCCGCCCACCAGCGCACCCCAGCGCAGCCACGGCCCCACCGCATCGGCCTTCGACACTCCGACCGGTGCGAGCGCTTCGATCGGTTGCACCTTGTAGACCTGGCGAGCCGCGATCGCCGCGGCGGCGACACTGGCGAGCACGCAGGCGGCGATCGCGAACGGAATCGCGTATCCGGGCACCATGTATTCGGTGCGGGTGTCGACCGCCGCCACCATGGCCGAGGGAATCGTGTCGATCGACATGCGGCCGGCGAAGATCCCGACCACCGAACCGATCGCACCGCCGATCAACCCGATGACGGCCGCCTCGACGATGAGATCACGCACCATCGGCCGCCGCCGCCCGCCGATCGCGCGCAACAGTGACAATGTCGGACGGCGTTGTGCCACCGCCATACTCATCGCGTTGTAGATCAGGAAGCCCGAAACGATCAGCGCCGCGGCCGACGCCATCGTCGTGGAGAAGCGGACGAGCTGGATCGCGCCGCTCGCCTGTGCCGTGCGCAGACTCGGGTCGGCCACCACGGCACGGCCGTTCACCAGCGTGGTCAGCGCCGAACGCAGCTGTCCCACATCGGTTCCCGGCTTCGGCACGATCTGGATGGAGTCGAGCATGCCGGCCCGCCCGGCGAGTTGCTGGGCGACGGGCAGCGTGGCGATCACGATGTGCCCGCTGTTGAGTTTGTGCGAGGTCGCGTCGTCGAGCACCCCGGCCACGGTCACCTGGCGGTTACCGAGCGTGAAGGTGTCGCCCTCGTGCCGGCCCAGCCCCGCGCCGACGAGAACCCCGCCGGGGACCGACAGCAGTTTCGCCGCCTGCGCGCTCATCGCCCCGTTGAGGTCGCTGCCGAGGGCGGAGACCGACGCGTCGGCGCCGATGAGCAGCGTGCGGTCGGCCGGATTGCCGACTCCGGTGCGAATCATCGGCACCGCGGCCTCGACGCCGGGCACCGCACGCACCTGCGGAACCAGGTCCTGTCCGAATCCGCTCTCGGTGACGCCGGAGATCTCGAGTTGCGCCTTACCACCCAGCGCCGAGGTCAGCCGGTCCACCGAACCGGAAATGCTGAGCACCGCCACCAGCAGCCCCGCCGAAACGCCCATGACCGCCATCGACATGGCGGTGCGGCCCTTGTGGGTGAACAGCTCTCCGATATTGAACAGCCGCAACCGATCCCAGCCGGCTGTGATCACGCGCGCACCACCTCGTCACCGTCGTGCACCTCGCGGCCGCGCGCGGAAACCAGCTCGTTCGAGCCGATGCGCCCGTCCCGCAGGGTGATCACGCGATCGCAATATTCGACGGCCCCCATGTCGTGGGTGACCATCACCACCGAATTGCCCGCCCCGGAGATGTCGCCGAGCAGCTCCAGAATCGAGGCGCCGGTCTTGGAATCCAGATTGCCGGTGGGTTCGTCGGCCAGGATCAGCGGCGGGTCCATGATCAGCGCGCGAGCGACGGCCACCCGCTGCATCTGGCCGCCGGACATTTCGGCGGGGCGATGGTCGGCGCGATCGGCCAGGCCCACGCGGTCGAGCAGTTCCAGCGCCCGCGGCTTGGCCTTGCGTAATCCGGTGCCGTCCAGCAGTTTCGGGACCGCGACGTTCTCCCATGCCGAGAGGGTGGGCAGCAGGTTGAAGAACTGGAAGACGAAACCCACACGGTGGCGGCGGAATTCGGATTGCCGGTTGTCGTCGAGGGAGCCGATCTCCTCACCCCGGAAGGTGATGGAACCCGAATCCGGTGAATCCAGCGCGCCGAGCAGATGCAGCAGCGTGCTCTTCCCGGAGCCCGACGGGCCGATGATGGAGGTGAATTCACCCGCCTCGATGCGCAGGCTGATGGCGTCGAGGGCGCGAACCCGCTGTTCACCCACCCGGTATTCCTTGACTACGTCGGTCAATTCCAACATGGCGGTCGCCCCACCCTCTTTCTGCTGTCGGTCGCGGTGACGGCGCGGGTTCGACTGCGCCGCAACCGGGTCGGATCGTCGCTCAGCGTGCCAGGGCCGGCTCCCGATGCCAATGCCGGACCTCGTATGCGTCGAGCACGGCACGCAGGACCGGCTGCTCGGCGGCCAATTCCTGATAGGCCTCGCTCGGGGACTGTCCCTGCAGCTGGGCCTGGTCGAGCTTGGCGTGCAGGTGGTTGTCCCACCGATACCGCAGGGCGGCAAGCACTCCGGTGGGCCCGCCGAAGAGCCGATCGCACTCGGGCAGGTCGTAGAACAGACCCGGCATGGCCGGATCGACGGCCGCGCGGGCGAGCACCTCGTGCAGGATGTCGGTACGAGCGTGCTGGTCTTGCCAAGTCATCGCACCCATCTCCTCGGGCCGGGTGTCCGAACCTGTCCGCCGGACACTGTGCGACTCACGCTACGGAGGCACCACCGCGGATACGTCGTGCCGCAGACGAGACTTCGCGTCCTACCACGGTAGGAGCGTCGGCCCTTTCCGGGAACGATGCAGCGACCACCCGTCGGCGACTAGCCTGGCTGTTATGGACCTGACCAGCGCCGACGACCGTGCGGAGGTATCGCCGCACGCACCGCGGCGCCCGGGCCGGGCACGGCTGGCGCTGGGGCGGGTCGCCCGGCGACTCCTGGACCTCGTCCACGATCCGGCCGGCACGCTGCGGCAGCGGGTCGAGGAGATGTCCTACGGCTATCCCGTCTCGGTGGTCGTCACCGCGGATATCGCGGTCGTGGTGTCGGCGGTCGCGGCCGCGTCGCTGCGTAGCCAGTACTTCTCGACGGGGGTGCCCTTCCTCGCGGTAGCGCTGCTGTTCGCCTGCTATCCGCTGCTGTTCTTCTTCGATCTGCCTCCGAAGCCGGCGGTGTTCGGACTGTCCGCACTCACCGCCCAGGCGCTGTTCCTGCTGCAGCCGGTCTCGCCCGACTGCTCGCCACTCGTGTTGACCGTGATGGTCGGCATGATCGGGGCGATCGCGCCGAAACGGGTCAGCCTGTTCTGGATGCTCGCCGCGGTCGCCGAGATGCTGATCTTCTACGCCCTGGGCTACGGCGAACTGGTGCAGGTGTACGTCGTCGCGATCGTGCTGGGCTGGATGGTCGGCTTGATGCTGCAGTTCCAGCGGCAGTCGCTGGATCAGGAACGCGAGAATCAGGCCATCCGCTCCGCGCAGGCGGCCGACGACGAACGCCGCCGGATCGCCCGCGAGGTCCACGACGTGATCGCCCATTCCCTCAGCGTCACGCTGCTGCACCTGACCGCGGCCCGGCACGCGCTCGAGACCGATCGCGATGTCGACGAGGCCATCGACGCACTCGGCGATGCCGAACGCCTCGGCCGCCAGGCGATGGCCGACATCCGGCACACCGTGGGCCTGCTCGATCAGCGCCCCTCCGCGCTGACGCCCGAACCGGGGCTCGAGGACATCGCCGATCTGGTCTCCGATTTCGTCGGCGCCGGGCTGCCGGTGACCTACCACCTCAGCGGCGACACCGCGGCGGTGTCCGCGTCGACGGGTCTGGCGCTGTATCGGATCAGCCAGGAATCGCTGTCGAATATCGCCAAACACGCTCCCGGTGCACAAGCGTCCCTCGATATCGCCGTGGTGCCCGGCGAAGTGACCGTGCGCGTGCGCAATACGCTGCCGCAGGGCCCGGCCCCGCGCACCGGCCGCGGCATGGGGATCAGCGGCATGCGCCAGCGCACCGCCACCCTGAACGGCAACCTGTCGGCCGGCCGCTCGGGCGAGTACTGGCAGGTGCGCGCCCGCATTCCCCTCGCTCCCGACGAGGTCTGCCCGGTGAGCGGACTCGACGATCCCCTGACGATGGTGCGCGACGCGATCACCTCACTGACCCGCAAACGCCAGGAGGACCGGTGAGACATCCTCGCGCAGCCGCTCGCCGGTCCGACCGGGTGCGGGTGTCCCGCAAGACACGAGGACCGGTGAGACATCCTCGCGCAGCCGCTCGCCGGTCCGACCGGGTGCGGGCGTCCCGCAGAACACAGGAGGGCTTGTGAATCCGGGTCAGACCCCGCTCACCGAGACCGATACCGCCGCCACCACCACCACCGTGCTCGTCGTCGATGATCAGGAACTCGTGCGGGGCGGGCTGCGCAGGATCCTGCGCCGCCGCGACGGGTTCGTGGTCACCGAATGCGGCGACGGGGACGAGGTGCCGGCCGCGTTGACCGAACACCGTCCGGACGTGGTCCTGATGGATCTGCGGATGAAGCGGGTCGGTGGCATCGATGCGACGCGCCGGCTGCGGACCCGGCCGGACGCGCCGCCGGTGCTGGTTCTCACCACCTTCGACGACGACCATCTGCTCTCGGGCGCGCTGCGGGCCGGTGCGGCGGGTTTCATCCTCAAGGACTCCCCCGCCGAGGATCTGATCCGCGCGGTGCGCACCGTCGCCGAGGGCGGCTCTTGGCTCGATCCGTCCGTCACCGGCCGGGTGCTGTCGGCCTATCGGACGGCGCGGCCGGTCCCGGCGGACACCCGCTCACGCATGGCGGAGCTGACCGCGCGCGAGCTCGAGGTGCTGAAACTGATCGGCCGCGGGCGGGTCAACTCCGAGATCGCCGGCGAACTCGGCATCTCCGAAGTAACGGTAAAGAGCCACGTCGGACACATTTTCGGCAAGCTCGGGTTACGGGACAGGGCCGCCGCGATCGTGTTCGCGTTTGACCACGGCGTGGTCGCACCCGGAGAATCGGCGTTCTGAGGGGCAGGCAACCCGGTGCGGCGCCGGGCAGGTTGGCCACCTTGCCCAGGAGTTGGAGGTTCACCGGTGGATGTGCCGAGGTCACGGGTCGGCACCAGATTCGGCCCGTACGAGGTGCGCTCGCTGCTCGGTCGCGGTGGTATGGGCGAGGTGTACGAGGCGTTCGATACCGGTAGGGATCGCGTCGTAGCGCTCAAGATCCTGCCCGAACAACTTGCGCAGGACGCGACGTATCAGGAACGCTTCCGCCGCGAATCGCAGGCGGCGGCGCGGCTGGCCGAACCGCACATCATCCCGATCCACGACTGGGGTGAGACCGGCGGCTCGCTGTTCTTGGATATGCGGCTGGTGCGCGGTGAGAACCTGCGCACGCTGCTGCGCCGGCAGGGCAAGCTCGATGCCGACCGCGCGGTGGCGATCGTCGAGCAGGTGGCCGCCGCGCTGGATGCGGCCCATGCCGCCGGGCTGGTCCATCGGGATGTGAAACCGGCCAATATCCTCGTCACCCCGGCCGACTTCGCGTATCTGACCGACTTCGGCATCGCCCGCGACGAGGGCGACAACCCGCACACCACGGGCAGCCACGCCGCCGGTTCCTACACCTATATGGCGCCGGAGCGATTCGACTCCGGGCCCGTGACCGCCCGCGCCGACATCTATTCGCTGGCCTGTGTCCTGCACGAATGCCTGACCGGTGCGACGCCGTTCCCCGCCGAGAGCGTCAGCGTGCTGATCCGGTCGCATCTGTCGGAACCGCCGCCACGGGCCAGCGCCGCACGCGCCGGCGTGCCCGAGGCGATCGACGACGTGATCGCGCGCGCGATGGCCAAGGCGCCCGCCGACCGGTACCAGACCGCCGGACAGTTCGCCGCCGCCGCCCGGGCGGCGCTGGGGCTGGGCGGACGTATGCCCGCCGACTCGAGTGCGGCGGGGACGCCGTTCGATTCCGGGACGCCGAAGGTGTTCGGCGCGGAACTGCTCGCGAACACTCCGCGCGGCGCGAGCCCGTCCCACGGCCCCGACCCGGTGTCCGTGGCGGCGGCACGGGACAACGACTACCGCCGCACGCCGGAGCCGACGACGTTCCAGCCGTTCGGACCCGACGGACCGACGATCGCGGCAAACTTCCAGCCACGCAGCTCGGCCGCCGCGGGTGACAGCGCCGCGGGCGGGGCCGACGCGTCCACGGGCACCGCGAATGCCGCTACGGCACAGTCTGTTTCAGCCGCATCGGGAGCCGGCCCGGTCCAGGACGGCCCGGCCGGAGCGAACCGTCCAGCCGACGCCCCCGCGGCCACGTCTCGCGCGTACGAGACCACGGGCACGCTGCGCATCATCCCGCCGCCGAACAAGGACGAGCGCGATACGTCCGGCGATCTGCCGATCATCCGGCCCGCCGACCCGACATTGGTCGAACCGGGCGAATTCCATTTCACGCTGCCCACCGAAACCCCTGCGGCGCAGTCGAAGCCGGCGACGCTGCCGAGCCTGCCGATGCGCAAGCCGCCCGCGGCCGGCGCGGCCGGATCGACACGGCAGACATCGGAACCGGTCGTGCCACGCGCGGCCGAACCGGCCCGCCGGCCCGCGGCCGAATCGTCCCGCGCGTACGGCGTGATCGGGAGCGAGGAGACCGACGACCGCACCGAACAGCCTGTGGCCGAGCAGGATTCGATACCGGCTTCGGATTACCGCACTCAGCTGCTCGACCCGGCGCAGTTCAGCACCGATCCCGAGGCGACGGCGCGATCCGATGCCGACACCGCCCTCGGATCCGACGCGGATCTGCAGCCCGGTGAGAAGACCGAACTGATCGACGTCTCCCAGTTCCGGACCGGCGGCACCGATCACGCCCCCGGCGCCGAGGAAAACACCCGTTTCCTCGACGTCTCGCAGTTCGGCACCGTCGCCGAGGGAGCGGGCGATACCCGGTTCCTCGACGTCGCCCGGCCGGGCGACGAGGACTACGGCGACGACACCCGCTACGACGACGATCTGCGCTTCCGCGACGACGCGCGCTACGACGAGGACGATCGCTACGACGACGCCCGGTACGACGACGCCCGGTACGCCGACGACCGCTACGCCGACGACGACTACGATGACGAATTCGCCTTCGCGGCAACGGGTTCGGAAGACGCACGTCCGGCGAAGCGCTCGCGATCGGTCAGGGTTCCGGTCGTTCTCGGCGTCCTGAGTGCGGTGGTCCTGGCCGGCCTCGGCATCGTCGGCTGGCAGGTCTTCGGCTCGTCGGGCAGCAACGATCACCCGGCCACCGCGGCGGCGCCGGCCGCCCCGGCGGTGACCGCCCAGCAACCGGCGACCAGCTCCGCGCGGAGCACGACCGCGGCGCCGACCACGACCGGCACGTCGGCCACCCTTCCGGTCGGCGCGACCCCGTGCTCGCAGACCTCGACGTCGCAGGGCTCGTTCGGCAAGACCGCGACCGGATCCGAGGTGACCTCCTGCGGTTTCGCGGAAGCGGTGCGCAAGGCGTACGCGCAGGCCGCCGAGTCACACGGCGCGACCAGCGCGGCCACCGCCGAGGCCAGCACCTCGATCATCGCGGTGAGTCCGGTGACGGGCCGGTCCTATCCGATGACCTGCACCAGTTCGGGAAAGGTCGTCACCTGTACGGGCGGTGACAACGCGGTGGTCTATGTCTACTGACCCGACGCCCACCGGGCGCCAGGGTCGGCGGCGGTTGTTCTTGGCAGTTGTCACACTTCTCGTTTCGGCGTGCGCGGCACACGGTGCCGCGGTCAGCACCGGCCCGGGCCTGGCCCGGCCGGCCACCGAGTTGGTGCGTCCGGCGCCCGTTCCCCGTTCGACGCCCATCCTGCCCAGCGGGCTGGTGGCCGGTTTCGCCAACCTGCGCGCGCAACTGCCGGGCCGCATGGGCCTGGCGGTGATGGCCGTGGGCAGCGACCATGTGATCACCCTCGGCGACTGGACCACGGGGGTCGCCTGGTCGACGATCAAGGTGCCCCTCGCCCTCGCGGCGCTGCGCCGGGATCCGGTGGGGCTGGCCGATGCCGCCCAGGCCGCCATCACCACCTCGGACAACGATGCGGCGCAAGCACTCTGGATCGCGCTGGGCGGCGGTGAGCCTGCGGCCGAAGCGGTCGAGGCGGTGTTGCGCGAGGCCGGCGACACCACCACCGATGTCGCCGACCGGCACAATCCGGATGCGCGCCAATCCATCGACGACCCGATGGTTTTCGGCGCCACCCCATGGAGTCTGGTCGATCAACTGCGCTTCGCCGCCCGGCTGCCGTGCCTGCACAACGCCTCGCGGGTCGTGGATCTGATGCAGCAGATCACCGACAGCCAGAGCTGGGGCCTGGGTTCGTTCGTCGGAGCCGAGTACAAGGGCGGCTGGGGACCCGACGACGACACCGGAGCGTATCTGGTCCGCCAGTTCGGCCTGGTGCCCACCTGGTCCGGCCAGATCGCGGTAGCCCTTGCGGCACAACCGGATTCGGGATCCTATGATGACGCGGTCGAAATGATGGACCGGATGTCGGCGCTGCTGTCCGAACACGTGCACGAACTGCGCGGCGGGGAATGCGAGCGGTGATTGCGCAGTCGGCTCATATGCGCCGCCGAGGGTCCGCGCATTTGACCCGCGGGCCGCGACCGCACACAATTCCTCGTCTGACGGATGGTGCCGTGCGGGACCGTCCGCACGATGTGGAGGTGAACGGGTGCACGCACCACTCCGGCCGAGCACGAAGCGGGCCATGGCTTTTCGAGTGTGCCGCCGCGCGGCAGCGCTGCTCGGGGCGAGCCTGTTACTGAGCCCGGCGGCCTGCTCGAACGCCGGCGACACCCCCGCGGCGACCACCACGACCCGCGCGAGCACCTCGTCCGCTCCCGTCACGATGTTCGCGCTGCCGGGTTCGCTGGCAGCCGATTTCACCGCGCTGCGACCGAGTCTGGACGGACGCGCCGGTATGGCGATCATGGCGGTCGGCGGCCAGCGCACCGCACAGATGGGCGATTGGACCACCGGGCCGTCCTGGTCGACGATGAAAGTCCCGCTGACCCTTGCCGTTCTGCGCACCAACGGCAACACCAGCACGTATCAGATGTCGGCGGCCATCACCGAGTCCGACAACTCCGCGGCCGACGGGCTGTGGCAGGCGCTGGGCGCACCCGACGCCGCGGCCAAGGCGGTGCAGTCGGTGCTGCGCGAAGGGGGCGACACCACCACGACCGTCCCCGCGACCCGCGCGCGTGCCGAGTACTCCGCGTTCGGGCAGGCCGACTGGTCCTTGGCCGACCAGGTGCGCTGGGCGGCGCGGCTGCCCTGCCTGCCCGATGCCGACACCGTGACCACGCTCATGGGCAAGGTGGTCTGGGGCCAGCAGTGGGGCCTCGGACATCTGGACAACACCCGTTTCAAAGGTGGCTGGGGGCCGGATCCGAGCGGCAACTACCTGGTCCGCCAATTCGGCCTGCTGACCACACCCAACGGCGACGTCGCCATTTCCCTTGCCGCCCAGGCGACCTCGGGCACCTTCGACGACGGCACCCAGATTCTCAACAAGATGGCGGGCCTGATCACCAAACATCTCGACGACCTTCCAGCCGGTCACTGCGCGCCCGCGCAATAGCACCACTGCGCGCCCGCGCAACAGCACCACTGCGCGCCCGCGCAACAGCATCAGCAGTGACTCCTGTCTGTGGTAGCCGGTTGCTGTAACCGCCGGTTAACGGGGGCGGGGCTGCGCCGCGCGCCCGGGCGCGGCAAGATAGCGGCATGCGCATCGGAGTCTTGACCGGAGGCGGGGACTGCCCAGGCTTGAACGCGGTCATCCGAGCTGTCGTTCGCACTGCGAACGGCCGCTACGGTGACGCGATCGTCGGCTTCCAGGACGGTTGGCGCGGGTTACTGGAGGATCGCAAGATCCACATCCACAACGACGACCGCACCGACCGGCTGCTCACCAAGGGCGGCACCATGCTCGGCACGGCCCGCACCAATCCCGACGTGCTGCTCGAGGGATTGGGCCGCATCAAACGCACCCTCGACGACAACGGCATCGACGCCCTCATCCCGATCGGCGGGGAGGGCACCCTCACCGCCGCGCACTGGCTCTCCGACGAAGGTGTGCCGGTGGTCGGCGTGCCGAAGACCATCGACAACGACATCGACTGCACCGACACGACTTTCGGCCACGACACCGCCGTCAGCATCGCCACCGACGCCATCGACCGGTTGCACACCACCGCGGAATCGCATCAGCGCGTCATGCTGGTGGAGGTGATGGGCCGCCACGCCGGCTGGATCGCGATGAATTCCGGCATCGCCTCCGGCGCCCACCTCACCCTCGTCCCCGAGGTGCCCTTCGACGTCGACGAGGTGTGCACCATGATCAAACGCCGCTTCCAGCGCGGTGATTCGCATTTCATCTGCGTGGTCGCCGAGGGCGCCAAACCCGCCGAGGGCTCGTTCCACCTGCGCGAGGGCGGGGTCGACGAATACGGGCACGAACGGTTCACCGGTGTGGCCCACCAGCTGGGCGTGGAAATCGAACGCCGCATCGGCAAGGAGGTCCGCACCACCGTGCTCGGCCATGTGCAGCGCGGCGGCAAACCCACCGCCTACGACCGGGTTCTCGCGACCCGGTTCGGCCTGCACGCCGCCGAAGCGGTCCACGACGGCCGGTTCGGCCAGATGGTGGCGTTGCACGGCACCGAGATCGGTCTGGTGTCGCTGGCGGAGGCGACGAAGCAGCTCAAACTGGTGCCGAACGATCGGCACGGGGAAGCCGCCGCGTTCTTCGGGTGAGGAAGGCCGGCGCCGCGCCGGCCTCTCACTCCAGCGGCATCTTCCGCCACCACGCGGCGAATTCGGACTCACTGAGTCCGTCCGAGGAATTCATGACCGAGGAATACCAACTGCTCGCGATGACGAGACATCGGCCCCGCTCGGAGTCGGGGCCGAAGGACAGCACGACCCATCGGTGGTACAGCGCCGCGGAATTCGGCGGGTTGACGTGGCTCGTATAGCTGACGGTGCCGGTTCTGCCGCTGCCCTGCACTGAACCGGTCAGCTGAGCGACCATTGCCTGAGCATCGGCGGGCGAAGCGTACTTCAGGACGGCATAACTGGGCGTGTCGCCATCGTTCACACAGTCCCAGCCGATCGTCCACTTTCCCAGCTCCAGATCGGCCCCCGACAAGGCCAGCACATTCTGCCCGTTCGGCTTCCGGATGCAGGTCGCACCGTTGTATCCACGCTCGGAGCCCGAGAGCGCGAGTGCGGGAAACAGCTCGGTGATGGTGGCCGCCTCCTTGTCGAGGGCTTGGGTTTCATGCAGCCAACCCTCGGCACCTTTGCTCTCATTCCGCTGCAGCACCACCACGACGACCGCGACGACGATGGCCACCACCACCAGCACGGCGACGATGATCGCGGCCACCATCGCACCCGAGCGCTTGCGCGGCTGCGGCCCGTAGCCCGGGGCGGGCGGGTAACCGGGCGGCGGCCCGGAATACCCTGCGGGAGAATGCCTTGCGGGCGATGACATCACCGCAGGAGGTGCTGCCGGAGAGTGGGTCGCGGCCGGCATCGGCACCCGGGCGGACGCGGCATTCGCTGGGCCGGCGGTGTGCGCGGCCGACGAATAATGCTGTCCCCCAACGGGAACCACGGTCGGCGCGTGAGCACCGTTCGCCGGCGGGTGCCCCTGGGTATGGGTGCCGGGATGCGGTCCGGCGGGCGCGCTCGCACCGTTCGCGGGCGGGTATCCCTGTGTGTGGGTTCCGGGCTGCGGTCCGGCGGGCACTCGCGCCGAGTTCGGCTGCACGGGTGCCGGGCCGCCCGGCCGGATCATGGTCGGGGCGGCACCGCTCGCCGTCGGCATCCCCGCGGGCGCGGTCAGCGCCGCCCGCGCGGCGGCCGCGAATTCCCTACAGCTGCCGAATCTTTCGGATGCCCGCTTGGCCATGGCGCGGGCGATGACCCCGTCCATCGCCGGAGACAGTCCGGCGCGCCGCGCACTGGCGGGCGGGACCGGCAGTTGCAGGTGGCCGCGGATCACCTCGGTGGGGTGTTCGGAGTCGAACGGTCCGGTTCCGGTGAGCAGCCAGTACAGGGCGCACGCCAGCGAATACTGATCGGAACGGTGGTCGAGTTCCACACCGGTCATCTGTTCCGGTGACGCGTAGGCCAGGGTGGCGGTGAACATGCCGGCCTGGGTGAGATGCGTGGAATCCTCACGCAGCCGGGCGATTCCGAAATCGGTGAGGAAGACCCGCTCCCCCTTGCCGCTCACCGCCCGGGCCAGCAGGATGTTGGCGGGCTTCACATCCCGGTGCAGCACACCGTTGCCGTGCGCGTAATCCAGTGCGTCGGCGACACCTTCGACGATCTGCACCGCGCGCTCGGGCGGCAGCGTCAGCGGATTCACCGTGGCGGCGTCGACACCGTCGACGTACTGCATGCAGATCCACAGCTGATCGTCCTCGACGCCGCGGTCGTAGACGGCGACGATGCCGGGATGGTCGAGTTGTGCGCACAGATCGGCCTCGCGTTCGAAGCGAGCGCGAATCTCGGCATCGGTGTACAGCTCACGATTCAGCAGTTTCAGCGCGGTCAACCGGGGCAGACGAGGATGCCGCGCCAGATAGACCGATCCCATCCCTCCCTGACCGAGCAGTCGCTCCACGGTGAAGCCGGCGAACACGTCACCGTTGTTCAACACCTACGTTCCCCCTTCCGGCGACGTACCAGGTGGCGATCCTACCCGGATCGCTCAACCCGGCGTGACCAGGCCGGATTCGTAGGCGATCACCACGGCTTGCGCGCGGTCGCGCAGATCGAGTTTGGAAAACACCTTGGACACATGGGTTTTCACTGTCTGCTCGGCGACGAACAGCGCCTCGGCGATCTCGGTGTTGGACATGCCCTTGGCGATCAGCTCGAGCACCTCGCGTTCGCGCGGGGTCAACGCGTTCAGCGCGGGCGCGGGTTTGGGGCGGGCGCGACGGCGAGTGACATCGGCGATCAACCGGCGGGTGACCGTCGGCGCCAGCAGCGCCTGCCCCTCGGCCACGACGCGCACCGCGCGCACCAGTTCGTCCGCGGGTGCGTCCTTGAGCAGGAATCCGCTGGCGCCCAACCCCAATGCCTCGTACACGTAGTCGTCGATATCGAAGGTGGTCAGCATCAGCACCCGCACGGGCGGATCGAAACCGGCGGCCAGGATGGCGCGCGCCGCCTCGAGCCCGTTCATCTCCGGCATGCGCACATCCATCAGCACCACATCGGGTCGCAGCCGTTTGGCCTCGGCCACCGCGATCGCGCCGTTGGCCGCGTCGCCGATGACGCTGATATCGGGCTGGGCGGCCAGCAGCGCGCCGAACCCCTGCCGGACCATCGCCTGATCGTCGGCGATCAATACGGTGATGGGCATACCCGCCTCAGAGGAATCTGATGATCGACAGCAGGCCCGCCACCAAGCAGTAGACCGCGAACGGCAGCAGCGTGCGGGACTTGAAGAACCGCTCCAGGAATCGCACCGCGAACCACGCCGCGAGGCCGGCGACGATCGCGCCGACCAGCGCCTGTCCGTGGATTCCGGCGGCCTCCGGACCGGCCAGTTCGGGCAGCTTCAGCACACCCGCGGCCAGGATCACCGGAGTGGCGAGCAGGAAGGCGAATTTCGCGGTGTCCTCGTGGTCGAGTCCGCGCAGCAGACCACCGACCATGGTCAGGCCGGAGCGGCTGAATCCGGCCAGCAGCGCACCAGATTGGGCCAGGCCGATGCCCAGGGCATCCTTGACCGACAGTGCCGCCAGCCGCTCGTCGGAGGGGACCTCGAGGTCCTCCTCGAGTGCCACACCGCGCGCCTGCGCGTCGGCTCGGGCCTCGTCGGCGGCGAAGCGGCGACCGTATTCGGCCAGCGACGGTGCGTTGCGCCGCCGCAGGCCCTCGCCGACGATCAGCACCACACCGTTGAGGGTGAGGAAGATGCTCGCGTAGATCGGCGTCGCGAACATCGTGCGCAGCGGATGTTCCAGCAACAGGCCGAGCACACCGACGGGAATGGTCGCCAGCACGATCAGCCAGGCCAGCCGCTGTGACGAGGTCTCGATGCGCCGGGTGCGCAGCGTGGTCACGAAGCCGACGATGATGTCGCGCCAATCCCGCCAGTAATAGCCCAGCAGCGCGATCGCGGTCGCCACGTGCAAGGCGACCACGAAGGCCAGGTACGGAGTGCCGTTGTCGGAGTCGCCCTCGGTGACCAGTTTCTCCCAGCTGCCGCCCAGCCAGGCCGGCACCAGCACGGAATGGCCCAGGCTGGAGATGGGGAACAATTCGGTGACGCCCTGCAGCGCGCCGATCACGATGGCTTGGAAATAGGTGAGCATCGCCGCTAAGTCTTACACGACGGCCGGCTCAGTTCCGCGCGCCCGGCAGGGCGGTCGCGGCGGCTGCCTCGACGGTTCCTTCCTCGACGTGGATCGGTAACCGCGCGTACACCTGGAAGCCACCTTCGGAGCGCTCGCCGGCGGCCAGCATGCCGCCGATGGATTCCGCCCGGGCCCGCATGCCGGAGATGCCGCTGCCGTCCGAACTCCCCACCGGCGCCCCGCCCGTCCCGGCATCGTTGGCCACCAGAACCTCCACCGCCTGCGCGGTCACCGTCACGGTCACGGTGACCGCCGCACCCGGCGCATGCCGGGAGACGTTCGACAGCGACTCCTGCACGATCCGGTACAGCGCGAGGCCGACGGTATCGGGAACCGCGGCGAGCGGACCGTCGATGGTCCAGTCGATGTGCACACCCGCGCGGCGCACACCGTCCAACATCGACACCACGTCGGCGGCGACCGGCTGCGGGGCGTGTTCGGGCAGCTGACCGTCGCTGCGCAGGACGCCGAGCATGCTGCGGATCTCGTTGAGCGCCTCCCGGGCGGACGCGCCGATGGAGTCGAATTCCGCGCGCGCCGCCTCGGACACGTCCGGCACCCGGTAGGGCGCGGTCTGTGCCTGCACCACGACCATCGACATGTGGTGAGCGACCACGTCGTGCAAATCGCGCGCGATGCGGGCCTTCTCCTCGAGGATCGCGCGGCGGGCCCGTTCCAGTTCGTTCTGCTCCTCCTGACGCACCAGCGCCTGCCGCGACAGCACCAGCCAGCGCACCAGCAAACCGAATCCGACCAGCCCGGTCATCGCCAGCGGCCAGCCGAACCCCGCCTCCGCGAACGAGCTGGTTCCCGCCATGGTGGTCGCGAACAACAGGGACGACGCGATCCAGGCGATCAGCACGATCTGCATCGGCGCCCGCACCGCCACCGCGAACAGCAACGCGAACAACACCAGGATGTGGACGACCTGGAACGGCAGATCGTTGCCCGGCTGATGCGGGATGGCCAGCGCGATCAGCAGGGCCGCGCCGGCGGAGATGGCCCAGCCCAGAGCCGGATTGACGCGAATCAGCACCAGCGGGAAAACGGCCAGCGCGGCGATGAACGGCTGTGCGCCGGCCGGCACCTGATGGGTGAGGTGCAGGGTGGGCCAGCCGACCGCGAACAGCGTTCCCACGACCACCACCGTCGCCATGTCGAACCACAGCCGCGCCCGGCCCGGAGTCCGCGCCGCCGCCCGCGCCTGCCGCGCCACTCGTATCGCCCGTGTCATGGTGACGAGCCTAGGAACTTCCCGGCGATCCGTCCTCACCCCCGGGATCGACATCGCGCCCCCTACCCGGGTATGAGACCGCCGACCGCGCGCACCCCGGTAGCGGTGCCGAAATCGATCCGCAGCGGGACGTGCGCGCCGGTTCCCGATTCCTACCTTCGACCGCCATGAGCGAAATTGCGGATGGGTCGCCGCGCGGGGGCAGCAGGACCACGGTGGGCATTGGACCGAGCCACGGCGGCCGTCGTGCGTGGCGTGGGGATGACGGTATGTCGTCGGCCGCGAGGCCCGGTCGGGACGGGAGGTACGAGCGCTTCGTAAGTCGTTGGCGGCGTGGGTATGTGCGCGGGGGCGTCGGCGTTGCGGCCGTTGTCGCGGCGGTGATCGCGATGCTGGTGGCGTTGTCGCCGGGAGCGGGGGCAGCCGAGATCGGGCCCGCGTCGGAGAACACGGCCGCGCGGGATGCGGTGCGGGCGCTGACCGGTGATCGGCCGGGGCTGGCGGTGATTCCGGCGGATTTCGCTGCGACACAGGGTTATCGGCCCGTCGAGATGGCCGGAATGCCGGTCGACCCGTCCGGGGAGTGCTCCTCGCCGGTTCCGCTTCCCGCCGAATTCGACACCGCCTGCAAGGCACACGACCTCGGCTACGACCTGCTGCGCTACGCCGAGCTCCGCGGCCACCCCCTGGGCGCCTGGGCGCGCCGAGCCATCGACAACGCCCTCGAAACCCGGATGTTCGCCGCCTGCGATACGCGCGACGACCTGCTCGCCCGCGCCCGCTGCACCACGATGGCGTCGGTCGCCACCGCCGCGGTGGATCTGAACTCCCGCCGCCAGAATTACGCCGCGCCGATGCCCGAATACCTGTTCGGCCGGCAGCTGTCCGGAACGGAACTCGGACCGCAACTCGCCCACATCCTGGTCCGCGTCGGCATGGTGCTGCTGATGGTGGCGGCGTTGTTCGCCATCGTCCGCCGCACCGTCCGGCCGCGCCGGGAAGGACAATGCACAGCGCCACCGTCGAGTTCGTCGTTGCCGGGGTCGGATTCGAATCGCGGCGCATCGGCCGCGCGCAGGTGGCGTCGGCGCTCGGGTGGAAGTACCGGCAATCACGACCGGCGCGTTCTCCCCGCCGCACACATCGGTGCGGCGGCATCGCGGACCGCCCGAGGGGCGCGCAAGTGGCTGTCGCGCAACGCTGTTCAGCTACGCCGCGTTATCGCGCGGGGTTTCGACGGGATAGGTCTATGGCCCGGCGCTCCGGCGACCGCGGCGGCGGGAGGCGGCGCCGGCGGATGGGCGGCGGAGCGGGCGCGGCCGGCCGTTGCGGCGCTGGAACTTTCACCATTGCAACGTCCGGGTACGCGACGCGAGATTTCGCGAACCCAACCGGCGAGCGACCGACGAAGGACAGCGACGCAGGGCACGA
>NZ_BAFW01000180.1 GCF_000308535.1 Nocardia cerradoensis NBRC 101014
CTGCCGGAAAGCTGTCTGCGGCGGGCACCAGCAGCCTTTCCGGCAACCTTTTCCACCCGGTAGTTCACCACCTCCGAGCAGCACGTCCGCTATCGTGCACACACCGGATCCGGCCGCATACTTCGCACGCTACGCATTACCGAAGTTGATCAAAACTCCTTGCAACAGCAGATTTTTGTACGCGCCGAGTCGCGAAATTGCAATGATTGCGAAGATGTGAAGGTAGCATCTGCGGCGTGCGCAAGATGTATGCGGGTGCCCGGTTACGGCGGTTGCGCGAAGAACGACGGATGACCCAGGCCGCCCTGGCCAAGTCGTTGGAGCTTTCGCCCAGCTATCTCAATCAGCTCGAACGTGACCAGCGACCCCTGACGATTCCCGTTCTCCTGAAACTCAATTCGACCTTCGATCTGGATGTGCAGTTCTTCGCCGCCGACTCCGACGCGCGCCTGGTGTCGGACCTGCACGAGGTGCTGGTGGAGGCGGCCGGCGGTACCGCCCCGCCGGCCGCGGAGGTCGAAGACCTCGCCACCCGGCTACCGGAGGTCGCCAAGACCATCGTCGCGATGCATCGCCGTCTGCGCGCCACGACCGATCAGCTCGATCTGTTGTCGTCGAAGGTCGCCGCACCCGCCGGGGCACCCGGCGTCCCGATGCCCTACGAGGATGTGCGCGACTTCTTCTACGACCACCACAACCACATCCCCCAGCTGGATCTGGCCGCCGAACAGCTGTTCGACGAATGCGGCCTGACCATCGGATCGATCGATCGCCAACTGGCCCGCGTGGCCGAGGAGCGAGCCGGGGTCACCGTTCTGGTCCGCGGCGACGGCGCCGACCCCGCTGTTCCGAAACGGCGTTACGACCCCGAGACCCGCACCCTCATCCTCGCGCGCCGGCTGCGCCCCGGTCAGCGGGCATTCCAGATCGCCACCACGCTCGCCTTCCTGCTGCACGGCGATCTGCTCGACGAGGTCCTCGACGCCACCCCGTCGCTCGTCGGTGAATCGCGGGCCCTGGCCCGGGTCGGCCTGGCCAACTATTTCGCGGGCGCGGTGGTGCTGCCGTACGGGAAGTTCCTGCGGTCGGCCGAGGAACTGTCCTACGACATCGACCTGCTCTCCCTGCGTTTCGAGGTCGGCTTCGAGACGGTCTGCCACCGGCTGAGCACGCTGCAACGGCAGGGACAGCGCGGGGTGCCGTTCTTCTTCGTCCGCACCGACCGCGCGGGCAATATCTCGAAACGCCAGTCCGCCACCGCGTTTCACTTCTCCCGGGTGGGCGGCAGTTGCCCGCTGTGGGTGGTGCACGAGGCGTTCTCCCATCCCGGCCGGATCCTCACGCAGGTCGCGGCCATGCCGGACGGCCGCCGCTATCTGTGGATCGCGCGCACGACCTATCCCAGTCCGCACGGATTCGGCACCGCCACCAAGGAATTCGCGGTCGGGCTGGGATGCGATATCGAATACGCCGATCGGCTGGTGTATTCCCAAGGCCTGCAACTGGACGAGCCGGCCGCCGCGGTGCCGATCGGCGCCGGCTGCAAGGTGTGCGAGCGGCCCGCCTGCCCGCAGCGCGCGTTCCCGCAGATCGGCCGCCCGCTGGCGGTCACGGAGAATTCCACTGTCGATCTGCCGTATCCGCCCGCGGTCCGCTGATCAGGACTTCGCCAGATATTCCAGCCGCTCGGAGTCGACGGCGGCATGCATCATGTTCCTCAATCCCGGATGGTCGGTCAGTCCCGGATCGGCGTCGACGACCTCCCGCGCCAGCACCTGGGCGGTGGTGATGACGTCGAGATCGTCGAGCAAGGAGAGCAGTTTCAGGCTGCGCGCGGTACCCGACTGCGCCGAACCGAGCACGTCCCCCTCCCGGCGCTGCCGCAGATCGAGCACCGACAGTTCGAAACCGTCCAGCGTGCCGGCCACCGCCTCGAGCCGCGCCATGGCCGTACCCATCGGCGAGGTTTCGGTGATGAGCAGGCACAGACCGGGATGCTTGCCGCGGCCCACGCGGCCGCGCAGCTGATGCAGCTGGCTGACGCCGAACCGGTCGGCGTCCACGATGACCATGACGGTCGCGTTGGGCACGTCGACTCCGACCTCGACCACCGTGGTGCAGATCAGCACGTCGATATCGCCGTCGTTGAACGAGCGCATGACGCGGTCTTTGTCGTCGGTGGGCAGCCGGCCGTGCAACAAGCCCAGACGCAGGTCGGCCAGCGCCCCGGTGCGCAGCGTCTCGAAGACGTCGATCGCGGCGTGGGTGGTCGGTTCCTCGCCCGCGTCGTCGTCGGCCTTTTTCCGGGTCTTGCCTTTCGACTTGGCGCCCTTCTTCGTTGCGCCGTCGTCCTCCTCGTCGCCGATGCGGGAGCAGACCACATACGCCTGCCGGCCCGCCGCGACCTCCTCGCGGATCCGCTCCCAGGCGCGCTCGACCCATGCCGGTTTCATCCGGGCGGGCACGACCCGGGTGGTGATGGGTGAGCGGCCGCGCGGCAGTTCGGTCAGGGTGGAGGTTTCCAGATCGCCGAGGGTGGTCATCGCGATGGTGCGCGGAATCGGCGTCGCGGTCATCACCAGCAGATGCGGGGTGATGCCGTCTTTCGCCTTGGCGCGCAACGCGTCTCGCTGCTCCACACCGAAGCGGTGCTGTTCGTCGACGATCACCATGCCCAGATCGAAGAATTCGACCGCGTCCTGGATCAGCGCATGCGTGCCGATCACGATGCCGGCCGTGCCGGTCACCACGTCCAGCAGTGCCGCCTTCTTCGCACTCGCCGACATCGAACCGGTCAGCAGCACCACCTTGGTGGCATGGTCGGCGGCGCCCAGTTCACCCGCCGCACCGAGATCGCCGAGCATGGACCGCAGCGACCGGTAATGCTGGGCGGCAAGGACTTCCGTCGGCGCCAGCAGCGCACACTGCAGTCCGGCGTCGACCACCTGCAGCATCGCGTGCAGGGCGACGATGGTCTTACCGGAACCGACCTCACCCTGCAGCAGCCGGTGCATCGGATGCGGGCGCGACAGGTCTCCGGAGATCTCGGCGATCACCTTGTTCTGGCCGGCGGTCAGCTCGAACGGCAGGCGCTGTTCGAATTCGACGGCGATACCGTCGGAGCGCGGCGGGCACGGCCGCGCGGTGCGCCCGGCGGCGTCGTGTCGGCGCTGGGCCAGCACCAGCTGCAACGCCAGCGCCTCGTCGAAGCGCAGCCGCTGCCGGGCCTGGTCGATATCGGATTTGCGTTCGGGCAGGTGGATCAGCCGCAACGCATCCGAGACCGGAAGCAGTTCGTGGTCTTCGCGAAGGTCCGGCGGCAGCGGATCGTCGATCGGGTCGAGCTGGTCGAGCACCTGGCGCACACACGCCAGAATGTCCCAGCTCTGCACCTTCGCGGTTGCCGGATACACCGGGATGTATTCCCGTTCGAAGAACGAGATGTCCACTCCTCCGGCGCCTTTCGCGCTCTCCGCCAGGCCGCGGAGGGCGCCGCCGCCGCGCACGGAGGTGAGACTGTCCACCGATTCGGCGGTTTCGGGCAGGATCAGATACGACGGATGCGACAGATTCCAGCGGTCCGGCCGCCACCAGTGCACGGTGCCCGACATCATCGCCCGAACACCCTGTTTGACAAGGTAATTCACCTTGTCGCCGTTGAAGAAGGTGATCTCCACCGGTTTCGCCGAGCCGGTGTCGAGTTCCACCTTGAGCAGTTTGCCGCGACGCTGGCGCATCGGCCGCAGTTCGGTCTTGCTCACCCGGCCCACCACCGTGATGTGGGCGCCCTCCTCGGGGGCCTCCTCGGTGAGCGGCTGGCCCTGGGTGGCGTAACGCAGCGGATAGTGCCGCAGCAGATCCTCGACGATATGCATATCGAAGGCGTCGGCCAGCGGTTCGGCCGCCTTCACCCCCAGCACGTGATCGAGCCGGTCGCTCAGTGTCGCCATCTACTCCACCCCGATCTGGACCAGGTCCACGGCCTGACCGCCGTCGTAGGTGACGACCTCCACGCCGGGAAATTCCGTGGTGATGTGTGCGGTGAGCTCGTCCGCCAACCCGGCGGGCGCCTGCGCGCCCAGCAGGAGCGTCACCAGTTCCCCGCCCAAGCCGAGCATGCGATCGAGCAGGGTCCGCGCGGCTCGGCGCAGGTCCGGATCGATGACGACCACGTCGTGGCCCACGAGGCCGAGTCCGTCGCCCTGCTCGCACGTGCCGACGATGGTCAGCGCGCGTTCGGCGGCGACGCGGACCGCACCCCACCGGGTACTGGCGGCCGACTGCGACATCGTCAGCGCGTCGTCGACGGCCAGGCTGCCGCTGTCGTGCAGGGCCAGCGCCGCCAGCCCCTGCACCATGGAGCCGCTGGGCAGCATCATCACCTCGCGCCAGCCGTCCCGGGCGGCCATACCGATCGCCACCAACTCCGGCGCCGGCAACGCCCCGTTGGGCAGCACCAGCACCTCCCGCTGCGGCATCGCGCGAATGGCGGCGAGCAGTCGATCGGCGGTCACCGCGCCGGTGAGCACGACCGCACCGGAGTCCTCGAACAACCGCACCGCCCCCGCGCCGGTGGCGATCGCGAGAATGCCTCGATCGGACTGTCCCTGCGCGGCAACGGAAGCGCCGGACAAACCCTCGATCCGGATATTGCCCAGGACGCCGGCGGCCAGGCCCGCCTCCACCGCCGCACCGGCATCGGCACAATGCACGTGCGCCGACCAGCTGCCCTCGCCGTCGCCCACCACGACCACCGAATCCCCCAGCGCGGCAAGGGCATCGCGCAGGCGGTCGATGCGCGCCGGATCGGACTCGACGATCCGGTACATGACCTCGTACTGGGGCGCGCTCGCCCGATGACGCCGGCCGGGTTCCTTCCCGGCGCGCCGCACGGCCTCCGTGCCGGATGCCTGTCGCGGCGAAATCACCGGCAACGCAGCATCTGCAGACCTGGTCGGCGCACTGACGATGTGTGCGTAATCGGAGTTCCCCGGCGGTACAGCGCGAGTCGTCACGGGGCCGTCGCCCGCGATCACTTCCAACGGTGCCTTCTCCGGCAGCTCCGAAGACGAATCCGCATGCACCGCGGTGTCGTTCGCATGCACGTCCGGCGAATCCTCGTCGGCACCGTGACGTACTCGTCCGGTCGCCGTCCGCGCGGCGTCCGAGGCAGTCACCCGGTAGACCGGACGCGCGGGTGCGCTCCCGGTGCACACCTCTACCAGGGCATCCAGCAGGACCAGCAGCCCGCGCGCCCCGGCATCGACCACACCGGCCGCGCGCAGCACGACCAGTTGTGACGGTGTCTCCCCCAGCGCCTTCACCGCGCCGTCGGCGGCGGCGACGGCCACCGCGGCGACCGTCTGTTCCACACAGTCCTCCGCGTGGTCCGCGGCCGCTTCCAGCACGGTGAGCATGGTGCCCTCGACCGGCTCGCTCAGCGATTCCCGGACCAGTACCGCCGCCCGGCGCAACGCGATGCGCAGCGTGGCCGCGGTGAGGTCGTCGTGATCGGCCGACTCGGCCAGCCCCCGCAGCACCTGCGACAGGATGATCCCCGAATTGCCGCACGCCGCGGCGGTCGCGGCCCGCGCCATGGCGCCGAGCGGATCGGCGGCGTCGGACGGGTCCGCGTCGCCCTGCGCTTGCGTCGCGGCCAGTGCTGCGCGCATGGTGATCAGCAGATTGGTTCCGGTGTCGGAATCGGCCACCGGGAAGACGTTCAGCGCGTTGATCTCCTCGCGGTGCGCGAGCAGGCGTTCCACACACAGCGCACCCCACTGCCGCAGTGCGGCCGCATCGAGCCTCTCCCGGACCCCGCGCACGTCACCGTCCTTCCCGCCACCGCGATCACACCGTCGAACCCGCCAGCCAGGGTAGTCGGCCGCACCGACACCCTCGACACGCGAAGCCGGGTAGGGACGCGGATCCGGCGGCGGTGACGAAGCGGCCGCGGACGGGTGCCTGGGGCGAGCCCCGGGGCGATTGGACATCGAATACGGCCGACCGCTACTCTTGCAGGGTTGCCTCACGCGGCCCCTGCCGGTTGCGTTCACCGGCGGTAGCGCCGGTAGGCATTGAGGATAAAGTTTCCGGACAGGCTGTCTCACCGACAGCGGTCCCCCATGACATGAAGGAGCTCGCGACTATGGCTGCCGTCTGCGACGTCTGCGCCAAGGGCCCCGGCTTCGGTAAGTCGGTTTCGCACTCGCACCGGCGCACCAACCGTCGCTGGAACCCGAACATCCAGACCGTTCGTGCCCAGGTTGCCCCCGGCAACACCCGCCGCATGAACGTCTGCACCTCCTGCCTGAAGGCCGGAAAGGTTGTTCGCGGCTGAGCTGCGTAGACATCTTCGACGCCCCGGCGCACCCACAGGGTGACCGGGGCGTTGTCATGTGGTCACCCGGCGAGACGCGATGGTGAGCCCGCATCGCCCGCGGATCGCGGCGGCGACCCCCGAATACGCCCGTGATCTGGCGATCTGCCATATCGAATCGTGGCGTGAGGCGTACCGCGGACTGGTGCCCGAGCATATGCTCGCCGC
The DNA here is from genome assembly GCF_000308535.1 of Nocardia cerradoensis NBRC 101014. GTDB lineage: Bacteria > Actinomycetota > Actinomycetes > Mycobacteriales > Mycobacteriaceae > Nocardia > Nocardia cerradoensis. Next base: position 6,548 of record NZ_BAFW01000180.1, read on the forward strand.
CTTCGACGTCGACCGTCGCGCCGCTCGGTGGGCCGCGCTCATCGACTCGATCGGCGAGAGCACGGCGGCCGATCGAACGGCCCACACCATCGTGCTGGCCATCGACGACACCCGCGCCCCCGGCGACCGCGTTCTCGGATTCGCGCACGCCGGCCCGCCTCGCGACGAACCGCGCGTCGCCGATCGGGAACTGTATGCGCTCTATGTCCGGGCCGACCGATACGGCACCGGAATCGCACAGGAATTGCTGCGTGCGATTCTCCTCCCCGACACCGACACCGCGTTATGGGTGTTCGAGGAGAATCCACGCGCCCGGAATTTCTATCGAAAGTTCGGATTCGCCGCCGACGAGGCCCGCCGAATCGAACCGTTCTCCCTGGCGAGCGAGATCCGGATGATCGCCCGCCGCCCGATTACTGGGCGCCGTTGAAGCAGTCGAGTCCGCCCTGCGCGCTGATGCTCTGGAAGATGCACAGACCGCGCGCATTGACGTTGGACGACAGCGACGACGAACCCGTCTGCGGATCCCACAGGGCCAGCACCGGTCCCGCGTGCTGAGTGGTGACCTCTTCCTGCGGGGTGGCCGGCTCCAGCGGCAGGCCGGCGGCCTGCGCTATCGCGGGTGCGCCGAGGACCGCCGCACCGGCGGCGACGGCGACTACGGCACCGCGCACGGATGTGATCTGCATGCATCTGCTCCTGTTTCGCTCGAACTGTTACGCCGCGGTCAGGGCAAGCGCCAATCGACCGGGGCGGCCCCCAATGTACCGAGCAATTCGTTGGTGCGGGAGAAAGGCCTCGATCCGAAGAAACCGCGCGAGGCGGACAACGGTGAGGGATGGGCGGATTCGATGGTCGGGACGTCGCCGAGCATCGGCTTCAACGTCGAGGCGTCGCGGCCCCACAGGATCGCGACCAGCGGCTGCTCACGCGCAACGAGCGCGCGAATCGCCTGCTCGGTCACCGCTTCCCAGCCCTTGCCGCGATGCGACGCGGGCTGGCCGGGCGAGACCGTCAGCACTCGGTTCAGCAGCAGCACACCCTGATCCGACCACGGCGACAGGTCGCCGCACGACGGGGTCGGATGGCCGAGATCGCGCGAATATTCGGAGAAGATGTTCGCCAGGCTGCGCGGCACCGGCGAAACATCCGGCGCCACCGAGAAACTCAATCCCATCGCATGCCCGGGAGTGGGGTACGGATCCTGTCCGACGATCAGCACGCGCACCTTGTCGAAGGGGCGGGTGAAGGCGCGTAAGACGTTCTCGCCCTTGGGAAAGTAGCCACGGCCGGCGGCGTTCTCCGCCCGCAGGAACTCCCCCATCTCGGAGATCCGGTCGGCCACCGGTTCCAATGCCTCGGCCCAGCCCGTATCGATGATCTGCGGCAGTGGTTTCGCGCCCATGTCGGGAAAAGATAGTCGCCGCGGCTCGGCGTCCGCACGCCACCCACCCGCCGTCGCATCGTCGGGCCGCATCGTCATTCGCCCCCTCCGAACGACTCCCAGCCCAGCGGCCCCGACCACGGCGCTCCGTCGACGAAAACGCCCGAGCCGGTGCACACCCGGCCGATCGCCCGCCAGCCCGGCGGGACCACTGCGCCGGCCGCGAAGGTGGCGGCGAACGCGTGATCCTCACCGCCGGTGAGCACCCAGCCGAGCGCGTCGGCGTGCAGCGCGGCGGCGACCGGAGACAGCGCCGGATCCGCCACCGCCGCCGCGTCGACATCGACCGCCGCGCCGGAGGATTCGGCGATATGCGACAGATCGGCGAGCAGTCCGTCGGAGACGTCGGTCATCGCGGTGATCTCCGTGCCATCCGGCAGCTCCAGCACGGCGGAATAGGGCGGTCGCGGAACACGATGGGCGGCAACCACATCGGCGAACAGCTCGGCATCGGAACCGCTGTCCGCACCGGCCGACAGTGCCGCCAGCCCGGCCGCCGACCAGCCGAGCCGCCCGGCGACCGCGACGATATCGCCGTCGCGTGCCCCGGAGCGCAGCACGGCCCGGCCGCGGGGGTCACCGAATGCGGTCACCGAGATCACCAGCTGCGGGCTGCGCACCACATCGCCCCCGGCGATCGGGGCCCCGGCCCGCCGGGCCTCGGCCCACATGCCGTCGGCCAATCCGTCGACAAATGTCACCGGCGTCTCGGCGGGGCACCCCAGCGACACCACGAACGCGCTGGGCGTGGCACCCATCGCGACCACGTCGGCGGCGTTCTGCGCGATCGCCTTGGCCCCGATCTCCTCCGGACGCGACCAGTCCAGCCGGAAATGCCGATCCTGCACGAGCATGTCGGTGCTGACCACATAGCGCCCGGCCGGCGCCGCGACCACCGCCGCATCGTCCCCGGGCCCCAGCTCGACGCCGCCACCGAACGACCGCCCGGCGTTCATCCGTTCGATCAATGCGAATTCGCCCAGGTCGCGCACGGTGCGCGGGCCGCTCTCGGTGATGTCGCTCTCCTTCTCCACACCCGGTCAGGTCACCGGGGACATCACACTCCGACGCTACCCTGTGCCTGTGCGGCGGCACCGGCCCGCTGTGGACTCCTCGGGGCGCGGCGCCCGGACGCCGCGGGAGCGCGCCGACGGCCGTTCGATACCCTCGAACACGCATTTCCAGACAATCAGCCGGGCGCGACGCCCGCTCGGCACGAGTGGAGACGAATCCCGGATGAGTAGCGAGACGGACCGGCCGACAGCGGGCACCCCGCAGCCCGACCGACCGGAGTCCGAGCCCGGCCTCCCCGCCGCGGCCGCCCCGGAATCCGCTACCGACCGGCCCGAGAACTCCGCGCCGACCGTGGCCGAGACGCCCGCAAGCCCCGGGGCCGATGAGACCGACAGCTCCGACCGCGCGGACGCGGATGCAGCGGCCGAGTCGTCCGGGTCGCAGCCGGCGGACTCCGAGCCCACCGAGCGCAGCGATTCCGAGCCCACCGAGCGCGGCGATTCCGACGGCGCACCCGCCGCCGAGCAGGCATCCGCCGACGATGCCGGCCCCCAGCTGCATCCGGCGCTGATCGCTACCGCTGTCGCACTTCCGGTCGCGCTGATCGTCGTCGTCCTCGTCATCGCGGCCATGTCGCGACAGTCGGCCGGGCGCGAGCCGCTGGCGCTGGGCTCGGTACCGGCGCCCGCCGCGCCGAGCCAGGATTGCACCACCCTGCTGGCCGCGCTGCCGGAGTCACTCGGCGACGACTACACCAAATCCGAACTGGCCCAACCGGCTCCGCCCGCGACCGCGGCCTGGCAGCTGCCGGGCGGTGGCGATCCGATCGTGCTGCGCTGCGGCCTGGACCGGCCGCTGGAATTCACCAAGGCCTCCGCGCTACAGGTGGTCAACGGCGTGAACTGGTTCGAGGTGCGCGATCAGACCAGCGGCGTGACCTCCGGCACCTGGTACGCGGTGGATCGCGGCACCTACATCGCTGTGACGATGCCCACCAAGGCGGGACCGTCTCCCCTGCAGGAGATGTCGAACACGATCGGCAAGTCCTTGCCGGCGAAGCCGCTCGACCCGGGACCCGTGCCGAACTGAGCCGGTCAGGATCGCGGTAGCCGCGCCCGTCCGGAGCTCAGGTCGATGTCCGCGGCGCCGGGAGTTCCGTCGCCCGGGTTCTCGCGGTGCATGAGAACCGTCTGCCGCTCCTCGAATTCGTGCCGTTTACCCGCGTCGAACAGGGCGTCGAACTGCTCGAACCCCATCCCCGCCGCACTCGGCCCCGCGGACTCGCGCATCCACGGCAACGCGGCACGCCCGGTCATCTTCCGGTAGGCCACCTCGGCGAACGCGACCGCGATGATCAGCAGCGCCAATCCGGGCAGAGTCATCGCGAGAATCATCCCACCCAGATTACGCGCGCCGCACCGCCGCTCAGCGCAGTCCGGTGCCCCGGGTCAGCGCCGTCTCGATCAGGGTGGTGATCAGGGTGCGATTGTCGATACCGGTGGCATCCCACATGCGCGGATACATGGAGATGGAGGTGAATCCGGGCAGGGTGTTGATCTCGTTGATCACCGGTCCGGATTCGGTGACGAAGAAGTCGACCCGCGCCAGCCCCTGGCAGTCCAGCGCCCGGAACGCCCGCACCGAGAGTTCCCGGATCTGTTGCGAGATATCGTCGTTCAGCTTGGCCGGGATATCGAACTCGCACACGTCGTCGAGATACTTGGTGTCGAAATCGTAGAACTGCGGTGCGCCGGAGGCGGTTTCGCGCTCGGAGATGGCGTCGTCGGGCATGCGGATCTCGGCGATCACGCTGGCCTCCACCCGGCCGTCCGGGAATTCCAGTACGCCGCACTCGACTTCGCGGCCGACGATGGCGGCTTCCACGATCACCTTCGGATCGTGCAGGCGGGCCGCGGCGATCGCCGAATCGAGATCGATCCAGTCCTCGACCTTGGTGATGCCGATCGAGGACCCCCCGCGCGCGGGTTTGACGAAGACGGGCAGGCCGAGCCGGTCGCGGTCGGCCTCGCTCACCGAATCGGTGCCGGGGCGCAGCACCACCTGCGTGCCGACCGGAAGTCCTTCCGCGGCAAGCAGTTTCTTGGTGAACTCCTTGTCCATGCCGGTGGCGCTGGCCAGCACGCCGGGGCCGACGTACGGCACACCCGCCAACTCCAGCAGCCCCTGCAGGGTGCCGTCCTCACCCCACGGACCGTGCAGTACCGGGAACACCACGTCGACCACGCCCAGGACCGCTTCGGCGCCGTCGAGCGCGACCAGGGCGCCCGAGCGGCTCGGATCGGCGGCCAGGGTCAGCACGGTGCCGGCCGAGTCGACCGTGGGCAGCGCGCGCTCGCGGATGGCGAGTGCGCGCGCATCGGCGCTGCTGAGCACCCAGGCGCCCTCGCGGGTGATGCCGATGGGCACCGCCTCGTAGCGTTCGGGATCCAGGTTCGTCAGCACCATGCCGGCCGAAACGCACGACACCGCGTGTTCGTTGCTGCGGCCACCGAACACCACCGCAACCCTGATCCGGTTTGTCATAGTCCGAACCGTACCCCGGCCGGACCGAAATCATTCATTCCGGTTTGATCCGCCGACCGAGTAATTGCCCGACCGCATCGGACACCGAGAGCCCCTCGTGACAGACCCGATGCACCGCGGTGGTCAGCGGCATCTCCACATGGTGGGTCTCGGCCAGCGCCCGGATCGAGGTACACGACTTCACACCCTCCGCGACCTGCCCGTGCGTCGCGTCCTGCGCGGCGCGCATCGAACCGCCGGCGCCCAGCACATGACCGAAGGACCGGTTGCGCGACAGCGGCGAGGTGCAGGTTGCCACCAGATCGCCCACCCCGGCCAGACCGGCCAGCGTGACCGGATTCGCACCCAGCGCCACCCCGAGCCGGATGATTTCGGCGAGCCCGCGGGTGATCAGACTGGCGACGGAGTTGTCGCCCAGGCCCATCCCCGCGGCGATCCCGCACGCCAGCGCGATCACGTTCTTGCACGCGCCACCGATCTCGCAGCCGATCACATCGGTATTGGTGTAGGGCCGGAAATAGCCGGTGGCGCAGGAATGCTGCACGGCCTCCGCACGCGCGGCATCGGAGCAGGCCACCACCGAGGCGGCCGGCTGTTCGGCGGCGATCTCGCGCGCCAGGTTCGGACCCGACAACACCGCGATGCGCCCGGAATCCGCGCCGGTCACCTCAGCGATGACCTCGCTCATTCGCATCAGTGTTCCGGTCTCGATGCCCTTGGCCAGGCTCAGCAGCGTCGCATCGGAGCGGATGGCCGCGCGCCAGTGCGCGAGATTGGGACGCAACGACTGCGACGGGACCGCCAGTACGACGATGTCGGCGTCGTCGAGGGCTACCCGGTAGTCGTCGGTCGCCGCGATCCCGTCGAGCCACACATCGGGTAGATAGGCGGGATTGCGGTGTTCGGTCGCCACGGCCTTCGCGATCTCGGGCCGTCGCGCCCACACCGTGACCTCGGTACCCGCGTCGTTGAGCACTTTCGCGAATGCGGTACCCCACGATCCCGCACCCATCACTGCCGCCCTCGTCATCGTTTCAATATGCCACTCGCCGCGACGCGAGTACCCGGTACTCGGGGGTTCGCGTGTTCGATCGGTCACCGCTCCCGGGCTGCGGGCACCCGGAACGTGCGACCATGAACGCATGCGTCCGGATGCCGTCCACGCCGTGATCGCGGTCAAGCACCTCGACCGCGCCAAGAGCCGACTCGCCGACCGATTGCCGGCCGGCGAACGCTCGCGGCTGGTGCTGGCCATGCTGTCGGATACGGTCGCCGCGACCCTGGCCGCCGGGCTGGGCTCGGTCACGGTGGTGACACCCGATCAGCGCGTCGCGACCGTCGTGCGCGAACTCGGTGCCGCGGTGCATCCGGATCCGTCCACGGCGGCGTCCGCCGATACCGCCCGGTCCCGCCCGGACAGCGACGGCCTGAACACCGCGCTGGCATCGGCCGCCGCCGCCGTGCGCGAGCGCCACGGCGCTGTCGATCTGCTTGCGCTGCAAGCCGATCTACCGGCCGTGCACGCCGACGAGCTGCGGGCGATGCTCGCCGCGGCCCCCGTCACCGGCCGCTCCGTGATCGTCGACCACACCGGCCGGGGCACCGCCGCCCTGCTGGTCCGCGCGGCCGGTCACACCCACGCGGCGGATTCGCTCGCCCCGGCGGCGATGGCCGATGTCGCCGCCCTGCTGCCCCGCTTCGGGGCGGATTCCGCGCGCCGCCACCGGGAATCCGGTGCGGTGGAACTGGGCGGGCACTGGCCCGGTCTGCGACTGGACGTCGACACCGCGGAGGATCTCGACCGTGCGCTGTCGCTCGGGGTCGGCACGGCCACCGCCGCGCTGTTGCGCGACATCGGCTGGCCGGTAGGTGTTCACGAGAACCTCATCCGGAGGTGTGCCGCACCGTCACATGTGTGCTAGATGATCGCCAGGCCTCGATGAGAGGCCGCACAACGGTGGTGTCGAGCGCGACACCACCCGAGCCGTAAGGAATGATCGTGAGCGTGAGCGAAACGGAGACCGTCCCGCAACAGCCCCGGCTACCGGCGGCCCCGCCGGCGGCCACGCCACCGCCCACCACGGCCGCCGCGGCACAGTTGCCCGCCGATCGCTACCTCAATCGAGAACTGAGCTGGCTGGATTTCAACGCCCGCGTACTGGCCCTGGCCGAGGACCCTTCGGAACCATTGCTGGAACGCGCCAAATTCCTCGCCATCTTCTCCTCGAACCTCGACGAGTTCTACATGGTGCGGGTGGCCGGCCTCAAACGCCGCGCCGAGGCCGGCCTCTCGGTCCGCTCCGCCGACGGCCTGTCACCCACCGAACAGCTCACCCTCATCGCCGAACGCACCCAGGAACTGGCCGGCCGGCATGCGCGGGTCTTCCTCGACCAGGTGCGGCCCGCACTGGCCGAGGACGGTATCGCCATCATCGGCTGGGCCGATCTGGACGACGACGAACGCGGCCGGCTGTCGGGGTACTTCCTCGACCAGGTGTTCCCGGTGCTGACCCCGCTCGCGGTCGATCCCGCCCACCCGTTCCCCTACATCAGCGGCCTGAGCCTGAATCTGGCTGTCACGGTGAAGGATTCCGAGACCGGCGGGGAGCACTTCGCCCGCGTGAAGGTGCCCGACAACGTCGACCGCTTCGTCCGGGTGCGCCGCACTCTCAACGAAACCCCCGGCGCCCGCCGAGATTCCGACATCACCGCTGCCCCCCGGCTGGCCGCCTTCCTGCCGATGGAAGATCTGATCGCCGCCCACCTCGATCAGCTCTTCCCGGGAATGGAAGTGGTGGAACATCATTCGTTCCGCATCACCCGCAACGCCGACTTCGAGGTCGACGAGGACCGCGACGAGGATCTGCTGCAGGCCCTCGAACGCGAATTGGCCCGCCGGCGCTTCGGATCGCCGGTGCGCCTGGAAGTTTCCGACGATATGACCGAGCACATGCTCGAGCTGCTGCTGCGCGAACTCGACGTCGACCCGGGCGATGTGATTCAGGTACCCGGCCTGCTCGACCTGTCGTGCCTGTGGCAGGTCTACGGCGTCGACCGGCCGCTGCTCAAGGACGCCCCCTACGTTCCGGCCACCCCGCCCGCGTTCGGTGAAAGGGAAACGCCGCGAAACGTTTTCGCCGCCCTGCGCGAGGGTGACGTGCTGGTGCACCACCCCTACGATTCGTTCTCCACCAGCGTGCAACGGTTCATCGAACAGGCCGCGGCCGATCCGCAGGTGCTGGCCATCAAACAGACCCTCTACCGCACCTCCGGCGACTCTCCCATCGTCAACGCGCTCATCGATGCCGCCGAGGCCGGTAAGCAGGTCGTCGCGCTGGTCGAGATCAAGGCCCGCTTCGACGAACAGGCCAACATCAAATGGGCACGCGCCCTGGAACAAGCGGGCGTGCACGTGGTTTACGGCCTCATCGGCCTCAAGACGCACTGCAAGACCTGTCTGGTGGTGCGCCGCGAAGGGGCCACCATCCGCCGCTACTGCCATATCGGGACCGGTAACTACAACCCGAAGACCGCGCGGCTCTACGAGGACGTCGGACTGCTCACCGCCGCACCGGAAATCGGCGCCGACCTCACCGACCTGTTCAACTCGCTGACCGGCTATTCGCGAAAGGCCAACTACCGCAACCTCCTGGTCGCGCCGAGCAGCGTGCGCTCGGGCATCGTGGAACGGATCCGGCGCGAGACCGAACTGGCAGCCCAGGGTGTGCCGGCTCGAATTCGCCTCAAGGCCAACGCGATCGTCGACGAGCAGATCATCGACGCGCTCTATCGCGCGTCCCAGGCCGGAGTGCCGGTGCAGATCGTGGTGCGCGGCATCTGCGGGCTGCGCCCGGGTGTGCCCGGGATGAGCGACAACATCGAGGTGCGCTCGATTCTCGGCCGGTTCCTGGAACATTCGCGCATCATGCATTTCCAGGCCCAGGACGAGTACTGGATCGGCAGCGCCGACATGATGCATCGCAATCTCGACCGGCGCGTGGAGGTCATGGCGCAGGTGAAGGATCCGAAGCTGCGCGAGCGGCTGGCGGTGGTGTTCGATTCCGCACTCGATCCCGCGACCCGGTGCTGGGTGCTGCAGCCCGACGGCAGTTGGGCGGCCCAGCCGAGCCCCGAGGCCTTGGGTCGCGGCGTGCAGGTGCGTGACCATCAGGAGTTCCTCATGCGACTGCGGAGGCCGGACCAGCAGTGAAATCCTCGGCGACACGAGATTTCGATCGGTCCCCGGACGACGGCGACACCGCCCTCGATCGCCCCGGCGACACCGGCGGGTGGATGAGCGACGGCAAGGTGGATGCAGGTGAGAGCAGTTCGGGCGACACCATCTCGGATCCGCGGGTGACCGCCAACATCATCGCCGCCGGCGCGGTCGTGTGGCGCCGGCCCCGCGACGGCGGCCCGGTCGAGGTGGCCCTCGTCCACCGGCCGAAATACGACGATTGGTCGCTGCCCAAAGGAAAGCTCGACCCGGGCGAAACCCCAATGGTCGCGGCCGTGCGCGAAGTGGCCGAAGAAACCGGCCTGAACTGCCGTCTGGGGCGCTATCTCGGTCGGGTCACATATCCGGTGCCCGGACATCGCAAACTCAAACGAGTGGACTATTGGGCGGCCACTCCCGTCGACGGCGAGTTCGTCACCAATTCCGAAGTCGACCAGCTGCGCTGGCACCGGGTGGACCGGGTGATGGATCAACTGTCCTACCCGATGGATCGCCGCATCATCCGCAATTTCCTGCGCCTGCCGCCGGATACCGCGACCCTGGTGCTGGTGCGGCATGCGAAAGCGGGCCGCCGCGACCGATTCACCGGTCCCGACGACGAACGGCCACTGGAAAAGGCCGGTCGCGCACAGGTTCAGGTGCTGACACCGAATCTGCTCGCCTTCGGCCCGGGAGCGGTGTACTCGGCGCCTCCGCTGCGGTGTGTGCAGACCGTCGCGCCGGTCGCCGACGCCCTCGGCCTCGATATCGCCCGCGAGCCGCTGCTGTCGGAAAGCGGTTATGCCGCAGCACCGCAGGCCGGTGTGGATCGGCTGCGGGAACTGGTCTCCCCCGACATCGTTCCGCTCGTGTGCAGTCAGGGCAAGGTCATTCCGGATCTGCTGCAACGCTGGGCCGACGACGACGGTCTCACCCTGCCGCCGGCCCGGAACCGCAAGGGCAGCGTGTGGGTGCTGTCGGTCGCCGACGGACGGCTGGTCGCCGCCGATCACCTCGATCGGTCCCTGCGTACCCACTGAAACCTGCGTACCTGAAACCTGCGTACCCACCGAAACGCAATGACCCCGGACCGAACGGACCGGGGTCATTGTCGTCGCGTCACTCGCTATCGCCGCGTGGTGCGCTTGGTTGCCGCCGTGCGCTTGGCAGCGGTCTTCTTGGCAGGCGCCTTCTTGGCCGCGGTCTTGGCCGCGGTCGTCTTCTTGGCCGCGGTCTTCTTGGCCGTCGCCTTGGTGGCCGTGGTCTTCTTGGCCGGAGCCTTCTTCGCCGCGGTCGTCTTCTTCGCCGTGGTCACCTTCTTCGCGGGCGCCTTCGCGGCTGCCTTCTTGGCGGTCGTCTTCTTCGCCGGGGCCGCCTTCTTGGCCGTGGTCTTCTTCGCGGCGGTCTTCTTGGCCGTGGTCTTCTTGGCGGCGGCCTTCTTCGCCGCACCCGACACCGGCGCTGCCACACCGCGTTTCACGGCCGGACCGGCCGCCGCGATCTTCTGCTTGCCCGAGATGATCGCCTTGAACTGCGCACCCGGGCGGAACGCGGGCACCGAAGTGGGCTTCACCTTCACCGTCTCGCCGGTTCGGGGATTACGCGCCACCCGTGCCGCCCGCTTGCGCTGTTCGAATACACCGAATCCGGTGATTGTGACGCTCTGACCCTTGTTCACCGCACGCACGATCGTGTCGACAATGTGCTCGACTGCCGCAGTGGCCGTGCGCCTGTCAGTACCCAACTTCTCGGTCAGAACATCGATCAGTTCCGCCTTGTTCATTGAATCCTCCGCAGACTAATGGCCCGTCGTCGGACCGACTAGGTACCACGGTAAACCCTGAATGGGCAAGAGTCTATGTGCCACGCCAAATTTCATGTGGCGTGGCACACGCGCAGCAACCTCGATTGGTTGCTCTCAGCTAACACTCGAGACTGTTCAGTCCCCGGAAATAGCCGCTGGAATGGTGGTCGGTTTCCAAGACGGCCTTGCCTTTTCGAACTGCTCGATGGCCTCTTCCTGCCGAAGTGTGAGTCCGATGTCGTCCAGACCTTCCAGCAGCCGCCACCGGGTGTAGTCGTCAATATCGAAGGGCAACACGGTGGTTCCAGCGGCCACAGTGCGCGCCTCGAGATCCACGATCAATTCCAGGCCGGGATGTTCTTCGATCAACTTCCAGAGCAATTCGACATCATGTTGTGACATCTGCGCGGCCACCAAGCCGCCCTTACCGGCGTTGCCCCGGAAGATGTCGGCGAAGCGGGAAGAGATCACCACCCGGAAGCCATAGTCCATCAATGCCCAAACCGCATGCTCTCGCGACGATCCCGTACCGAAATCCGGACCCGCGACCAACACACTTCCCCGGTCGAACGGGCTGGTGTTCAGAATGAAGCCCGGATCCGAACGCCAGGCGGCGAACAGACCGTCCTCGAATCCCGTTCGGGTCACCCGTTTCAGATAGACCGCCGGGATGATCTGGTCGGTATCGACATTCGACCGGCGCAACGGCACGCCGATCCCCTTGTGCACCTTGAACGGTTCCATAGTTGCTCCTGTAGTCCTGAGGTGAATTCCGGCCGGTCAGTTCAGATCCGCAGGCGCCGACAACCGGCCCCGCACCGCCGTCGCGGCCGCGACCTGCGGCGAAACCAGATGCGTGCGGCCGCCTTTACCCTGACGCCCCTCGAAGTTGCGGTTCGATGTCGAAGCACACCGCTGACCGGGAGAAAGCTGATCCGGATTCATTCCCAGGCACATCGAGCAGCCGGCCTGACGCCATTCCGCGCCGGCGGCGGTGAAAATCTCGCCCAAACCCTCGGATTCGGCCTGGGCGCGCACCCGCATCGAACCCGGAACGATCAACATCCGCACGCTCTCGGCCACCTTGCGGCCCTTCAGAACGTCCGCCACGGCCCGCAAATCCTCGATCCGGCCGTTCGTGCACGACCCGACGAAAACGGTATCCACGGACACCTCACGAAGCGGAGTACCCGGCTCCAAATCCATGTAAGTCAGCGCCTTCTCAGCGGCCGCTCGCTCGTTTTCGTCGGCGAAATCCTCCGGATTCGGCACCGCGGCGCCCAGCGGGGCGCCCTGACCGGGGTTGGTGCCCCAGGTGACGAACGGTGTCAGCGACGAGGCATCCAGGTGCACCTCGGCGTCGAAGGTGGCGTCCGGATCGGTCTTCAGCGCCTCCCAGGCGGCCACCGCCGCATCCCAGTCCGCGCCGGTCGGAGCATGTTCGCGGCCCTTCAGGAATTCGTAGGTGACCTCGTCGGGGGCCACCATGCCCGCCCGGGCACCGGCCTCGATCGACATGTTGCACATCGTCATCCGCGCCTCCATCGACATGGCGCGCACGGCCTCGCCGCGATATTCGAGCACATAGCCCTGTCCGCCGCCGGTACCGATCTTCGCGATGACCGCCAGAATCACGTCCTTGCTCGTGACGCCGGGCGGCAACTCACCGTCGATATTGATCGCCATGGTCTTGAACGGCCGCAGCGACAACGTCTGCGTCGCCATCACATGTTCGACCTCGCTGGTGCCGATTCCCATCGCCAGCGCACCGAATGCACCGTGGGTGGAGGTGTGCGAATCACCACACACCACGGTCATGCCCGGCTGGGTCAAACCCAGCTGCGGACCGACCACGTGCACGATGCCCTGTTCGATATCACCCATCGGATACAGCCGGACGCCGAATTCCTCGCAATTGCGCCGCAGGGTTTCCACCTGCGTGCGCGAGATCGGATCCGCGATCGGCTTATCGATATCGACCGTCGGCACATTGTGGTCCTCGGTCGCGATGGTCAGATCCGGCCGGCGCACCGGACGACCCGCCGCACGCAGCCCGTCGAAGGCCTGCGGGCTCGTGACCTCGTGCACCAGGTGCAGATCGATGTAGATGAGATCGGGTTCGCGCTGCGCGCCCTCCCCCGCACCCCGTGCGACGACATGCTGATCCCAGACCTTCTCCGCCAGCGTGCGTGGCCGTTCGGCCATGACAACCACCTCCTGTGTTATCCGCGACGGCTTCGCCGTCGTGGGTTCGCGGCCCCTTGGGCCTCGATCTTTCCCTCCTCCACTCAGTCGCTGCGCTCCCTCGCTCCGTCGGTCCAAAATCGAGGCGGGCCGCGAACTCGCAGGTGGAACCCCTGTCAGAAGTCCACTGGAGGTGCGTACTCGCGGGGTTCGATCAGACTTGCCAATCTCACTATGCGAGACGCTAATATCGTTCTATGAGACAGCATAGCGGTATCGGGGTGCTCGACAAAGCCATGGCCGTGCTTTACGCCGTGGCCGAACAACCGTGTGGGCTCAACGAGCTGTGCACCCGCACCGGACTGCCCCGGGCCACCGCGCATCGGCTGGCCGTCGGGCTGGAGACCCATCGCATGCTGGCCCGCGACGCCGCCGGTTCGTGGCGGCCCGGCCCGGCGCTGTCGGAGCTGGCCACCACCGCCGAGGACCCGCTGCTCGACGCCGCCGCCGTCATCCTGCCCCGGCTGCGCGAGATCACCGGCGAGAGCGTGCAGCTCTACCGGCTCGACGGGCACTCCCGCATCTGTGTGGCCGCCCTCGAACCCACCTCCGGCCTGCGTGACACCGTCCCGGTCGGCGCCCGCCTGCCGCTGACCGCCGGATCGGCCGCGAAGGTCCTGCTGGCCTGGGCCGACCCGGAACTGCAGCGCGGCGTCCTGGCCGACGCGGTCTTCGGCGAGCGCGCCCTGGCCGAGGTCCGCCGCCGCGGCTGGGCGCAGAGCGCCGCCGAACGGTCCGCGGGTGTGGCCAGCGTCTCCGCGCCGGTGCGCGACGGATCCTCTCAGGTGATCGCCGCGGTCTCGGTATCCGGTCCGATCGATCGCATGGGCCGGCGCCCGGGTGCGCGCTGGGCCGCCGACCTCGTCGCCGCCGCCGATGCCCTGCACAAGCGACTCTGAGCACCGGATCACGAGCTGTGATTCCGGCCATACGCCGTAAAGTATCGTGACCCCATGGGAGTGAACCAACGCGCGCAGATCGTGATGTCCGAGACGGAGATCACCGAATTCCTGGAACGCAGCCGCATCATGACGCTGGCGAGCCTGGGCAAGAACGGAACGCCGCATCTCACGGCGATGTGGTACGGCCTGGTCGACGGGGAGATCTGGTTCGAGACGAAGGGCAAGTCGCAGAAGGCGGTGAATCTGCGGCGCGATCCGCGCGTCACCGTCCTGGTCGAGGCGGGCGACACCTACGACCAGTTGCGCGGGGTCTCGATCGAGGGCCGCGCGGAGATCGTGGAGGACCCGGAAGCACTGTTCAAGGTCGGCGTCAGCGTCTGGGAGCGCTACACCGGCCCCTACACCGAGGAGTTGCGCCCCATGGTGGAGGCGATGCTGAACAAGCGCATCGCGATCCGCGTGGTGCCGGAACGGGTGCGCAGCTGGGACCACCGGAAGCTCGGTATGCCCGCGATGCCGCCGGGTGGATCGACCTGGCCGGTGCAGGACTGACCGCACGCCGGCAAGAGACGTCGGAAACGAGAAAAGCCCTCCAGCTCGCGCTGGAGGGCTTTCGAATGTAGCCCCGACGGGATTTGAACCCGCGCTACCGCCTTGAGAGGGCGGCGTCCTAGGCCGCTAGACGACGGGGCCAGAGGACTTCCCCGAGGGGAGATCTCCGTGGATCTTTCGATCGAGGAGGCTCGGCAAGCTTAACCGGCCGAGACCCGGCGACCAAATCGCCGGGATGCTGTTCCGTCTCGACCGAACGAAGCGAATCAACATTCTCCGCTGGGGTACCAGGACTCGAACCTAGAATGGCTGAACCAGAATCAGCTGTGTTGCCAATTACACCATACCCCAATGACCTGGGCTTTCAGCCTCTCCCCTGCCGGTTCGAGGCCCTCGTTCCGGGCCGAGAAGAAGAGTACCAAACCCCTCCCCGATATATACAAATCGTCTGGTCAGAGCCACTTTTCAGCGCCGGTACGGCCCGCCTGGCTCCCATCGGGCGGTCACGAAGCCGCGACCGCCCGACGCAACGACCGATTCGGGCACCAGCCGGCACGGCTACTACGCCAGCGCGGCGCGCAGCCGCTGCATGGTCACCTCGCGGCCGAGCAGCTCCAGCGATTCGTACAGCGGCGGGCTGATGTGCGATCCGGTGACCGCCACCCGTACCGGACCGAAGGCCTTACGCGGTTTGAGCCCCAGATCGTCCACCAGAGCCTTTTTCAGCGCCTCCTCGAGCACGGGTGGCGTCCATTCGGAAACACCGTCCAGCGCCGCCACGGCCGCCCGCACCACCGGCACCGCGTCGGGGCCCAGATTTTTTTGCGCCGCGGCCTCGTCGACAGCAAACTCCTCGGCGGGCACGAACAGAAACTTCAATAGATCCCACGCATCACCGAGAACCACGATCCGGGTCTGCACCAACTCGGCCGCCGCGGCGAAAACTCCGTCGTCCACTTCGGCGCCGATGTGGCCCTGCGCGGTGAGGAACTCCCGCAACCTGTGGGCGAAATCCCCGGTGTCCAGCAAACGAATGTGTTCGGCGTTGATCGCGTCCGCCTTCTTCTGGTCGAAGCGCGCCGGATTCGAATTTACTTTCGATATCTCGAACGCATCGACCATCTCCGCCATCGAGAAGACATCGCGGTCGTCGGCGAGGCTCCATCCGAGCAAAGCCAGGTAATTCAGCAAACCTTCAGGAATGAATCCGCGATCCCGATGCGCGAAGAGATTCGACTCCGGATCACGTTTGGACAACTTCTTGTTGCCCTGGCCCATCACGAAGGGCAGATGACCGAACTCCGGGGTGAACTCCGCCACCCCGATCCGCTGCAATGCGGCATACAGCGCGAGCTGGCGTGGAGTGGACGAAAGCAGATCTTCCCCGCGCAACACGTGTGTGATTTTCATCAGTGCGTCGTCGACCGGATTCACCAGCGTATAGAGCGGATCTCCGGTGCCGCGGGTGAGCGCGAAATCGGGCACCGTTCCGGCCTTGGCAGTGATCTCTCCGCGAACCAGATCGTTCCACACCAGATCGGTGGCGGGCATCCGCAACCGCACCACCGCCGGGCGGCCCTCGGCCTTGTAGGCGGCGATCTGCTCGGGGGTCAGATCGCGGTCGAAGTTGTCGTAGCCGAGCTTCGGATCGCGTCCGGCGGCGCGGTGACGGGCCTCGACTTCGTCTGGGGTGGAGAAGGATTCATAGGCTTCACCGGCCGCCAGCAACCTCTGGACGACATCGAGATGAAGCTCACGACGCTGCGACTGACGGTACGGACCGTAGGGACCGCCGACCTCCGGCCCCTCGTCCCAGGTCAGTCCGAGCCACCGCAACGCGTCCAGAATCGCGCGGTACGACTCCTCGGAATCGCGTGCGGCATCGGTATCTTCGATACGGAAGACGAAGGTGCCGCCGTGGTGGCGAGCGAACGCCCAGTTGAACAGCGCGGTGCGGATCAGGCCGACATGCGGTGTGCCGGTGGGTGACGGGCAGAATCGGACCCGTACGTCAGTCATATTCCTTCTCTCGATCAACGTTTGGCGGCAACAGGATTGGTGAGGGTGCCGATACCCTGAACCGTCACGGATACGGTTTGCCCATCCGTCATCGGTCCTACACCTTCCGGCGTACCGGTGAGAATGACATCACCGGGTAGCAATGTCATCACCCTGGTCACCCACTCGATCACCTTCGGAATGTCGTGCAGCAGAAGTGAAGTCCGGCTGCGCTGGCGCACCTCACCGTCGAGTTCGGTGGTGATCTCGAGATCGCCCGGATCCAGTTCGGTTTCGATCCAGGGTCCCAGCGGGCAGAAGGTGTCGTAGCCCTTGGCGCGCGTCCACTGTCCGTCGTGGCGCTGCTGGTCACGCGCGGTGACATCGTTGGCGACGGTGTAGCCGAGGATGACGTCGGCGGCCCGGGCGGCCGGCACGTCCTTGCACGGGCGGCCGATCACCACCGCCAGCTCACCCTCGTATTCGACCTGAGAGGAATTGGGCGGCAACAGGATCGGCAGGTTCGGCCCGACGATGGCAGTGTTCGGCTTGAGGAAGATCACGGGATCCTCCGGTGCCGGGCTGCCCATCTCCGCGGCATGCGCGGCGTAGTTCTTCCCGACGCACACCACCTTGCTGGCCAGAATGGGAGCCAGCAGACGCACATCGGCCAGCGGCCAGGTACGGCCGGTGAATGTCGGGGTACCGAACGGATGCTCGGCGATTTCACGAGCGATCTCGTCGGAACCGTCGGTTTCGATACTCACGAACGCGACCCCATCGGGGCTGGCAACACGACCTAGACGCATGGCGAAGAGTCTATCCACCTGCCCGAACACGGCCGACCACCCGGTCTGCGACGGACGAATGTGACGAATTTCGAGTTGCCTACCGGGCACATCCTGGGTGTACGGTAGGACTCTGTTCACAGAGTAAGACACTGATCCCAATATATGAGATTCGAGGTGAGGGTGATGACCACCGTGACACAGGTGCGCGCGACCCGGCGGTGGACCATGCTCGCCCTCGGAGTCTTCGCCCAGAGCTCGAGCGCGGTCATCGTGCACGGAACCCCGTTTCTGCTGCCGGCGCTGACCGACCGTGGAATGCCCTTGGCCACAGCGGGTCTGCTGGTCGCGATGCCGACGGTGGGCCTCGTGTGCACGCTGATCGCCTGGGGATACATCGTCGACCGCGTCGGCGAGCGCTCGGTCCTGGTCGCCGGCCCGGTCGTGATGTGTGTGGCAGGTGTGGCTGCTGCGACGGCGACCAACTACGGCGCACTGGGTGTGCTGCTCTTTCTGGCCGGCATGGGCGCTGCCAGCACCAATGGCGCGAGCGGCCGGGTGATCGTCGGCTGGTTTCCCGTCGATCAGCGCGGGCTGGCGATGGGTATCCGGCAGACCGCACAGCCACTGGGCGTCGCGATCGCGGCGATGTCGATACCGGCTGTCGCTGCGGCACACGGATTTTCCACGGCGATCCTGGTTCCGGCGGCGATGGCGGGCGTCGCGGCGATCGGCTGTCTGATCGGCATCGTCGACCCGCCCCGCCCGGCGAGCACCGGGGAGCACCCCGACAACCCGTATCGGGGCGATTCCACGCTGTGGCGCATCCACGCGGTGTCGGTGCTGCTGGTGGTTCCGCAGGCCACCCTCTGGACGTTCGCGCTGCTGTGGCTGCATCGCGACGCCGGGTTGTCGCTGCCGGTGGCCGGGGCGATCGTCACCGCGACCCAGATCCTGGGCGCCGCCGGGCGCATCGGCGCGGGTGTCTGGTCCGACCGCGTCGGCAGCCGTCTGCGGCCGTTGCACACCGTGGCGATCGCGGCCGTGGTCTCCATGGCGGCGCTGGCGGGCGCGGCTTGGTTGCACTGGTGGTGGGCGGCGATCCCGATCCTGTTCGCCGCGTCGGTGATCACCGTGGCCGACAACGGCCTGGCCTTCACCGCCGTCGCCGAGATCGCCGGTCCGTACTGGAGCGGGCGCGGCCTGGGCATCCAGAACACCGGCCAGAATCTGGCATCCGCCGCTGTCGCACCGATTTTCGGCGCCCTCATCACCGCCGCCGGCTTCCCGGCGACCTATCTGGTCGCCGCGATCATCGCCGCGGCCGCTGTCCCCATGGTGCCGATCGCCCGCAACCGCTGACCCCCGGGTTCCCCACGGCCGCATCTCTTTCCGTCACAGTACGGAGCGCGACCGTGGGGAAACCCTACGCCGCCAACGTTTTTCGAGGTTGTACCTACAACCTGACGTGAGCGGTCGTTGCTCAGGGACGATGCCGGAAAGACAGAGTCGAACCGTCCTGGATCGATACCCGCCCCTTGATGCGGATCGCCCTGATCAGAATTCGATCAGCGCCGCGGGATCGAACTCGACCCGAAACACCTTGTCCGCCTCGATATCCGCGCTGAAGCTGCTTCCTTCGGCAACCGTCGGCTCCCATTGGTAGCCGTCGTCGCCGAGCACGGAACGATGGATTCGGATATGCGGCTGATGTTCGATGATCCAATACTGCGGGATCCCGAGTGCCGCGTACTCGCGGACTTTGCGCACCCGATCGGTGCGCTCGCTACCGCTTCCTCGCGACACGACTTCGACTACGAGTAGCAGCTCGGTGCCCGGAATCAGCTTCGGTGTCTCATCCAGCACCGCCGCCCGCGCCACCTCACGCGGGATGATCAAGACATCGGGTTTACGCACGCCACTGGGCGTGCTGATCTCCCACTCCCCGCCGTCCAGCACTATGACCTCAGCGTCACCCGCTGCGGATTCGACGACCCGGGCCACAGTGCGCGCAATCCAGTTGTGCCGAGCCCCCCTCGCGACTTCGATCAGCCACCCGTCCTCGAGTTCCAGCCCTTTGCCGTCTTCCGGTTGTTCGTGCAGGTCGAGCACGGTGTACGGACCGAATCCGACGGCACCGGTGCTGCGCTCCGCCGCCATATCGCCTCCAGGTCTGTGCATGCATCGACGGCCTGCGTCGGTGGCGGTCAATGCTAGCCGGTGGCGATCGACAGCAACCAGCGCCGCGATCACCGAGCCACGAGGACTGTGGTTATGTCCGGCCCCTCTGCCGCAACGAGAACTGCGTGTGTGTCGGACTCATGACACCCATCCGAATGCATCGTGCCGGAGCCGCACACACGACAATCCCCCTGTCGCGCAATTCATTACGCGACAGGGGGATCGGCGGGAAACTCAGATCGACGCGGCGATGCGGTCGCCGATTTCGACCGTGGATGCGGTGCCGGTGCGGGCGGCGAGGTCCTTGGCTACCGCGGCTTCGATGCGGGCGGCTTCCTCGGAGCGGCCGAGGTGGTTCAGCAGCAGCGAGACCGAGAGGATGGCGGCGGTCGGGTCGGCCTTGGACTGGCCGGCGATATCGGGGGCGCTGCCGTGGACCGGTTCGAACATGCTCGGGTTGGTGCCGGAGGCGTCGATGTTGCCCGAGGCGGCCAGGCCGATGCCACCGGACACGGCCGCGGCGAGGTCGGTGATGATGTCGCCGAACAGGTTGTCGGTGACGATCACGTCGAAGCGGCGCGGATCGTTGACCATGTGGATGGTCGCGGCGTCGATGTGCTGGTAGGCGACCTCGACCTCGGGGTATTCCGCGCCGACCTCGGTGACGGTGCGCTGCCACAGCGAACCGGCGAAGCTCAGCACATTGGTCTTGTGGACCAGCGTGAGGTGCTTGCGGCGCTGCTGGGCCTTGTCGAAGGCATAGCGCACCACACGCTCGATGCCGAAGCGGGTGTTGGTGGAGACCTCGGTGGCCACCTCGTGCGGGGTGTTCACGCGGATCGCGCCGCCGGTGCCGGTGTAGGGGCCCTCGGTGCCCTCGCGCACGACTACGAAGTCGATGTCCGGGTCACCGGACAGCGGGCTGGTGACGCCCGGGTACAGCTTCGACGGGCGCAGGTTCACGTGGTGATCGAGCGCGAAGCGGGTGTGCAGCAGCAGACCGCGCTCGAGCAGGCCGCTGGGGACCGACGGATCGCCGATCGCGCCCAGCAGGATTGCGTCGTGCTGCTTCAGCTCCGGCAGCACCGACTCCGGCAGCACCTCGCCGGTCGCGTGGTAGCGCTTGGCGCCCAGGTCGTACTCGGTCTTCTCGACCCCGGGCACGACCACGTCGAGTACCTTGAGCGCCTCGGCGATGACCTCGGGCCCGATACCGTCACCGGCGATGACAGCCAGCTTCATATGACAACGCTCCGTTCGTTCCTGCTCGCGGCTCGCAACACGTATGCGGCCGAATCAGCCAAGGGCGGTCGATCGGCGGCGTGACGCCCGGCCGGATCGCCGACACCCGCCACACTATCGGTCGGGCGGATCACCCCGATAACCAGGGCAAGCCGCTCCCAATGAGTGAGATTCAGGCGGTCCGCGGCAGCGCCGGCCCGCGCGACGCCCGGCGTCGACGCGGAAGTATCCGACCACGCCAGGACTCGCATCGACCGAAAACACGGTGCGCGCGAATCCCATCCCGCGTCACCGCGGTGGATTCGCGCGCACCGGAAAGCGCTGTGACCGAGCCGATTCCGGCCCGGGTCACTCAGCTCAGATCGACCTGGGCCACCTTCGCGGCGCCGACGGCCTCGGCGATCGCGGACTGGACATCGGCCGGGACGGACTCGTTGACGCGCAGGATGACGGTCGCGCCTTCCTTGTCGATGTCCTGGCTCAGCTGCGCGGCCTGGATGTCGATGGACGCCTCGCCCAGCTTGGTGCCGATCTTGCCCAGAGCGCCGGGACGGTCGTCGTAGTTGAGGATCGCCAGGTTCAGACCCTCGGCACGCATGTCGTAGTTGCGGCCGTTGATGTTGACGATCTTCTCGACCTGAGCGGGCTCGGTCAGCGTGCCGGCGACGTTCAGCGTGCGGCCGTCGCCGAAGACGGCGCGCAGGTCGACCAGGCTGCGGTGGGTCGGGCTCTCGCTGTGGGTGGTGACAGAGGCCTCGAGGCCCCGCTCCTCGGCCAGCGAGGGAGCGTTGACGAAGGTGACCGCGTCCTCGATGTGCGCGGAGAACACGCCACGCAGCGCCGAGAGTTCCAGCACCGCAACCTCTTCCGAGGACAGCTCGCCGCGCACCTGGATCTCGAGGGAGACCGGCAGCTCGTCGGCGAGGGCGCCCAGCAGCACACCCTGCTTGCGGACGATGTCCAGCCAGGGCGCGACGATCTCGCTGACCGCACCACCGGCGACGTTCACCGCACCGGGCACGAACTCGCCGGCGAGGGCGAGCTGCACCGACTTGGCGACATCGGTGCCGGCGCGGTCCTGGGCCTCGGCGGTGGAGGCGCCCAGGTGCGGGGTGACGACGACCTGCGGCAGCTCGAACAGCGGGCTGTCGGTGGACGGCTCGGTCTCGAACACGTCGATACCGGCGGCGCGCACGTGGCCGGAGGTGATGGCGTCGGCCAGGGCCTGCTCGTCGATCAGACCGCCGCGGGCGGCGTTGACGATGATGACGCCCTTCTTGGTCTTGGCCAGGGTCTCCTTGTTCAGCATGCCCTTGGTCTCGGGAGTCTTGGGCAGGTGAATGGAGATGAAGTCGGCGCGCTCGAGCACCTCGTCCAGGCTCAGCAGCTCGATGCCCAGCTGGGCGGCGCGGGCCGGGGAGGTGTAGGGGTCGTAGGCGATGACCTTGGTCTCGAAGGCGGCGAGGCGCTGCGCGAACAGCTGGCCGATGCGGCCCAGGCCGATGACGCCGACGGTCTTGCCGAAGATCTCGACACCGTTGAACTTGCTGCGCTGCCAGGTGTGCTCGCGCAGGGTGGCATCGGCGGCCGGGATCTGGCGGGCGGCCGAGAGCAGCAGGGTGACAGCGTGCTCGGCGGCGGTGTGGATGTTGGAGGTCGGCGCGTTGACGACCATGACACCGCGTTCGGTGGCCGCGGGTACATCGACGTTGTCGAGGCCGACGCCGGCGCGGGCGACGATCTTCAGGTTCTTACCGGCCTCGAGCACCTCGGCGTCGACGGTGGTGGCCGAACGGACCAGCAGCGCGTCGGCCTCGGGCACGGCGGCCAGCAGCTCGGGTCGATTGGGGCCGTCGACCCAGCGAACCTCGACACCGTCACCGAGCGCGTCGACGGTCGACTGGGCGAGCTTGTCGGCGATCAGAACAACAGGACGGCCATTTTGGCTCACTGTGGGGCACTCCTGGGGAATGAGGTCGGCATTTACCGCGGACCAGCTTAATGGTCGCGCTTCGGCGCCGGTGTACCGCCCGGTAGGCAGGCGCCCTCACACCGCGACCGGACCTGCGCCGCACCGCATGCGGTCCCGTATGCGGAAGGGCCCCGCATCTCGAAAGATGCGGGGCCCCACTGTAAGTCGCGGACAGTTCACGCTACGTAAAGTGGCGCGCAGTCAGCGGACTCGATCAGATAACGCTGACGTTCTGAGCCTGCGGACCCTTCTGGCCCTGCCCGATCTCGAACTCCACGCGCTGCCCCTCGTCGAGGGACCGGAATCCACTACCGCTCACAGCCGAGTAGTGCACGAACACATCGGGACCACCGTCATCCTGAGCGATGAACCCGAAGCCCTTCTCGCTGTTGAACCACTTCACTACGCCTTGCGCCATTTCATACCTTCTGTAGACGAGCCGGGCCGACCAACTTCACGGTCGGCCCGTTCTCGATGTTCAAGCCTGCCATGGACCGCGCCCTCGCGCCACCACAGCGGTCCTCCCGCGGGCTGGAAACCGCGCTCGAACCGCGAATATCGCTTTTCGAGCGGTGCCCGCCGTGATTGTCCCGTGATAGCTCGGACGACGCCGCTCGTCACGCCGTCGCGAGTACCCGGAATCGTGTGAGCGGGACAGTCCGGCCGGAGAAATGGGTCGACCCCGGACCCTACGGTCCGGGGTCGACCCGAGGTCGCGTCGAGCGACCGAAATCAGTGATCAGCCACCGAAAGAGCCGGTCCACAGGGTGTTGACCAGGCCGTGGAAGGCCGCGCCCAGGGTGTCGAACAGGCCGTTCACAGCAGCACTACCGGTGTCGATGATAACGGGGATCATAAATACCTCTTCGTTGTTTCAATTCAGTCGTACAAACTGACGATCAACATATCGAGGGCCCAGAAAGGCGCGTTAACCCGATTTCGGGAAAAGTGATCTGCCCGACAGGTCACAGTTCGTGTGTGTCGGGCCACAGTCGACGCATCGGCTCGATTCGGACGCCCTCGGCTTCCGGGCCCGCCTTGGTATGGCGCACGTCGAACTCGACCCGCTGACCCTGGACCAATCGCCGGAAACCGTCGCCGTGAACCTCGGTGTATTCGACGAAAACGTCGGGTCCGCCACCATCCGGGATTATGAAACCGAAGCCTTTCTCACTGTCGAACCACTTCACCGTGCCGTTCAACTACGCTTCTCACTCACTTCTCGACGTCGGGGCAGGCAGAGGGTAACCGGACCCCCACCGACAGTCCAGCGCCGGCGGCCGTGCCGCGCACCGACGGTCACTCGGGCAGCGGGCGACGCAATTCATGTTGCAGCGCTTCCAGTTCCGCGCCGCCGGCCATCTGCCGGGTGAGCTCGGGAAGATCGATCTGCGATTTGTCGTAGCCGCCGAGCGCGCGGCCCCGCCGCAGCAGCAGGAATCGGTCGCCGACGGGGTAGGCGTGATGCGGATTGTGCGTGATCAGCACGACTCCCAGACCGCGATCCCGGGCCTGCGCGACGTAGCGCAGCACCACACCGGACTGTTTGACGCCGAGCGCGGCGGTCGGTTCGTCGAGAATGAGGACCTTCGCGCCGTAGTGGACCGCGCGGGCGATCGCGACACATTGGCGCTGCCCACCCGACAGTGTGCCGACGGGCTGTTCCAGATCGCGGATCTCGATTCCCATGTCCGACAACGCCGTCCGCGTGATGTCGCGTGCGGTCGCACGGTCCAGCAGGCGAAAGGGTCCGGCACCCCTGGTCGGTTCCGAGCCGAGGACGAAATTGCGCCACACACTCATCAGCGGCACGACCGCCAGGTCCTGGTAGACGGTGGCGATACCGCGGTCCAATGCCTCGCGTGGCGAGGAGAACCGGGTCGGTTCACCGTCGATGCGCAGTTCACCGGCATCGTGGCGGTGAACGCCGGCGAGAATTTTGATCAGTGTCGACTTTCCGGCGCCATTGTCGCCGAGCACGCAGGTGACCTCCCCCGCCCGGACGACCATCGAGATGTCGGCGAGGGCGACGACGCCGCCGTAGCTCTTCCCGATTCCGGCCGTCTCGATCAGCGGCGCGGAGGCCGGCTGTTCGGTGTCGCTCTGTCGAGTGGTCATCGGCGCAACCTTTCCGCGCGCTTGGCGAAGGCGTTGTTGACCAGTACCGCGGCGAGCAGCAGCACACCGAGGAACAGCATGAACCAGTCGCTGTCCCAGCGCGCGAACACGATTCCCTGCCTGGCCATGCCGAAGATCAGCGCGCCGATGGCCGCGCCCAGCACCGATCCGAATCCGCCGGTGAGCAGGCAACCGCCGACGACCGCGGCGATGATGTACTGAAATTCCAGTCCCACGCCCTGATTCGCCTGCACGCTCGCGAACCGCAGCAGATTGCAGGAGCCGACGATCCAGCCCGCGAAGGCGGTGCCCATGAACAGCAGAATCTTGGTCCGTGCCGCCGGTACGCCGACGGCACGAGCGCTGGGCAGCGAACCGCCGACCGCGTAGATCCAGTTGCCGAAGCGGGTGCGCACCAGCACGAGCGTCGCCACCGCGGTGACCGCGATCCACCACAGCACCGAGGCCTGGATGCGGGCGTCACCGAGATTCGTCGTCGCCGCGAAAACCCAACCGGCCGAGGCGTACCCGGGCGCCGACCGGATGCCCGACACCTGCACGGTCCCCGTGACCAGTCGTGTGACACCGAGGTTGAGACCTTGCAGAGCCAGGAATGTGCCCAGGGTGACGATGAAGCTGGGCAGGCCGGTCCGCATCACCACCCATCCGTTCAGCGCACCGACCGCCAGGGCGAACAGCAGCGAGGCACCCAGCGCGAACCATACGTTCCATCCCGCGTGCACCGAGAGCATGGCGGTCACCAAGGCCGTCGACGCTGTCATCACGCCCGCGGACAGGTCGAATTCGCCGCCGATCATCAACAGGGCCACCGCGACGGCCATGATGCCGAGTGTCGAGGCGTCGTCGAGCCAGGTGGCCACCCCGAGGGGACTGAGGAACCGGTCGGTGATCACGGCGAAGAAGGCGAAAACCACCAGCGCGCCCAGACCGGCGCCGATCTCGGGCCGGACGATCAGCCGGTTCACCAGAGACGGCCCGATCGCGGCGGGCGTGGTGGATTCGGAAACCGTTGCGGTGTCGTTCATGCCGGCTCCCTGCTCAGCGCGTGCCCTGCGCCACCAGGGCGGCGATGGCGTCGACGTCGTTCTTGTCCACGAAGGCGGGCCCGGTCTGCACCGGCATCCCGCCACCGACCGTGTTGAGATTGCGCCGATACAGCTGCAGCATCACCACCGGCAGATATCCCTGTTCGTACTGCTGCTGGTCGACCGCGAACAGCAGGGTTCCGGCCCGGATCGCTTCCACCACATCGGAGTTGAGGTCGAAGGTGGCGACGGCGGCGCGGGAGTGGGATTCGCGGGCCCCGTCGACGGCGCGGGCGGCGATCTGCGAATTGAGGGTCAGCACGGCGTCGATGGAGCGATCGGCCTCCAGGGCTCCCTTGATCCGCGACTGCGCATCGGCCGGATTGTTGATGTCGACCTGCAGGGTGGTCGCGTTGCCGCCGAATCCGTCGATCGCGCCGGCGCAGCGGTCGTTGGCGCCGATATTGCCGGCCTCGTGAATGACGCAGAGCATCCTGGTCTTCCCGGCATCGCGCAGGCGTTTCCCGGCGGCCGTCCCGGCCTGGCGCTCACTCTGCCCGACGTGCCCGATCGCGCCGGCGGCCGCGCTGTCGGCTTCACCGGAATTGATCGTCACGACCGGAATGCCCGCCGCGACGGCGTGCTCGATGGACGGGCGCAGCGCCTGCGGATTGGCCATCGACACCACGAGTCCGTCCACATGCTGTGCGACCGCGTTGTCCACCAGC
>NZ_BAFW01000179.1 GCF_000308535.1 Nocardia cerradoensis NBRC 101014
CACCGGACCCAGCGGTCCGATGACCTCGTCCTTCACCACGCTCACTCCCAGCAACCAGGTCAAGGCGTATCTGACCACCACCGGCGGGCAGCCGCTGGCCGACGGTGGAACCTACGGTGTGGGCACCGTGATCGTCGCCCACTTCGACGAGGCGGTCGGTGATCGCGCGGCGGCCGAGAAGCGTCTTTCGGTGACGACGGAACCGCAGGTCCAGGGTTCGTGGTACTGGCTCGACGACAAGAACGCGCACTGGCGGCCGCAGCAGTACTGGCAGCCCGGCACCAAGGTCACCGTCGCGGCGAACATCTTCGGCGCGCAGTTGGGCCCCGGTCTGTTCGGCCAGGAGGATTCCAAGACCAGCTTCACCATCGGCGACTCGCACGTCTCCATCGCCGACGACAACACCCACGAAGTGCAGGTGTTCGAGAACGGCAAACTGATCCGCACCATGCCCACCTCGATGGGCCGCGGCGGCAGCGAGCAGGTCGGCGGTAAGACGATCTACTTCAACACCCCCGCGGGCATCTACACCGTGATGGGCAAGGGCAATCCGGTGATCATGGATTCCTCGAGTTACGGCCTGCCGGTGAACTCGCGCCTGGGTTACAAGGAGGCGATCGGATGGGCCACCCAGATCAGTGGCGACGGGATCTACCTGCACCAGCTCGACTCCACGGTGTGGGCGCAGGGTAATACCGACACCTCGCACGGCTGTCTGAACCTCAATCTCGAGAACGCGCGCTGGTTCTACAACTTCGCCGTCCCGGGCGATGTGGTCGAAGTCCGTAACACCAGCGGTCCGCCGCTGCCCTCGTGGAACAACGGCGACTGGATCGTGCCGTGGGATCAGTGGGTGGCCGGCAGCGCGCTGCACTCCTGATCGCCACCGCACCGCTCAATCACGGCACGTCGTCTCGGCCGGGCGCCGAGATTCAGCGCCGAGTCGGGTAGCGCTGATCCAGCTCGAGATTCACACCGAGGACGTCGACCCGGGGTTCCCCCAGGAAACCCAGGTCGCGACCGTCGGTATGCGCCGCGACCACGGCGGCGACCTGCTCGGCCGTGATGCCCCGCGCGGCCGCCACTCGCGCGCTCTGGATCTGCGCGTAGCGCGGTGAGATGTGCGGATCCAGTCCGGACCCGGATGCGGTGACCGCGTCGGAGGGCACCGGGGTGTCGGCCGGTGCGTCACCGCGAACCGGAACGATCAGGCCGGCCGAATAGTCCGTCCCGGGCTGGGCGCAGTCCACCCGGACGCCGCGGTAGGCGTCCTGGAACGGCACCGCCGGGCACGCCTCGTTCACGCTGACGACCTTCGTGGGCGCGGTGACCTGCCCCTGGCCGTCGCGGGGGCCGAAGACCGCCAGCACCGCACCGACTCCGCCGGGCGTGCAGAACGGTCGCGCCCCCGAGACGCCCTCGCGCTCGCCGATCTGTTTGCTGCGCGTGCACACCGTGGTCAGCAAACCGGTCGTCGACTGAGACGGGTCGGCCGCCAGGGAGTCGAGCACATCCTCGGGGCCCTTGTTGCCGAAGGCGGTGTTGGTCGGGTCGTAGCCGTCGGGGCGGCTGCCGTCGGCGGGCACGGAAGTCGACGGCCGGGTCTGGAAGTACTGCGGCAGCGCCGCGCCCTTGCCGTCGGTGAAGGCCTGACCGATCAGGCTGCTGCCCACCAGCTTTCCGTCCCGGTGGACCAGCGAGCCCTCGGCCCGGTCGTGCAGGCCCGGCAGCTGGGCGAGCGCGAAAACCGCCAGCGGATAGACGATTCCGGTGATCGCCGTCAGCACGAGCAGCGCCCGCACCGCGGCCAGATGCTGGCGGAACCAGGTGGTGTATCGCATGGAGAACGAAGGCATATCAGGACATCCCAGGAAGGAATCGGACGACAAGGTCGATGAGTTTGATGCCGATGAACGGGGCGACGATGCCGCCCGCGCCGTACACGGCGAGGTTGCGGCTCAACAGTGTCGAGGCACTCGACGGGCGATAGCCGACACCGCGCAGCGCCAGCGGGATCAGCGCCACGATGACGATCGCGTTGAAGATCACCGCGGACAGGATCGCCGACTGCGGACTGTGCAGCCGCATCACGTTGAGCACATCCAGGCCCGGGAACAACGCCACGAACAGCGCCGGAATGATCGCGAAGTACTTGGCGATGTCGTTGGCGATCGAGAAGGTCGTCAGCGCGCCCCGGGTGATCAGCAACTGTTTGCCGATCTCGACGATCTCGATCAACTTGGTCGGATCCGAATCCAGATCCACCATATTGCCGGCCTCCTTGGCCGCCGATGTCCCGGTGTTCATCGCGACGCCGACGTCGGCCTGCGCCAGTGCCGGCGCGTCGTTGGTGCCGTCGCCGGTCATGGCGACCAGGCGTCCGCCGGCCTGTTCGCTCTTGATCAGCGCCAGCTTGTCCTCGGGGGTCGCCTCGGCCAGGAAGTCGTCGACCCCGGCCTCGTCCGCGATCGCCGCGGCGGTCAGCGGATTGTCACCGGTGATCATGACCGTGCGAATTCCCATGCGGCGCATCTCGTCGAAGCGTTCCCGCATACCCTGCTTCACCACATCCTTCAGATGGACCACACCCAGCAGCCGGGCCCGCCCGTCGAGCAGTTCGGCGACCACCAGCGGTGTGCCACCGGAGGCCGAGATACCGTCCACGGTCCGCCCGACCTCCTCCGGCACCGAACCACCGTGGGCCCGTACCCATTCGGTGACCGCGCTCGCCGCGCCCTTGCGCAACCGATGCCCGTCGCGCAGGTCCACGCCCGACATCCGGGTCTGGGCGCTGAACTCCACCCAGGTCGCGCCCGCGAGCTCGCCCGGAGTGCGCTCGCGTTTGCCGTACGCGGTTTTCGCGAACACCACGATCGAACGGCCCTCGGGCGTCTCGTCGGCGAGGCTGGACAGCTGTGCGGCGTCGGCCATCTCGTCCTCGGTGACACCCGGCATGGCGACGAAGCCGGCGGCCTGCCGGTTGCCGAGGGTGATGGTGCCGGTCTTGTCGAGCAGCAGCGTGTTCACATCGCCGGCGGCCTCGACCGCACGACCCGACATCGCCAGCACGTTGCGTTGGACGAGCCGGTCCATCCCCGCGATGCCGATCGCCGACAACAGGGCGCCGATCGTGGTCGGGATGAGACAGACCAGCAGCGACACCAGGACGATGCCGGTGACACCGTGCGCAGTCAGCGCCGCGCTGTCACCGACTCCCGGATTGTTCGCCTTGGCGAAGATCGCGGGCGGCTGCAACGTGACGACCGCGAACACGAAGATGATCGTCAACGCGGCCAGCAGGATGTTCAGCGCGATCTCGTTGGGTGTCTTCTGCCGGCTGGCGCCCTCGACCAGGGCGATCATCTTGTCGATGAAGCTGCCGCCCGGCTCCTGGGTGATCTCGACGACGATGCGGTCCGAGAGGACGGTCGTGCCGCCGGTCACCGCGGACCGGTCGCCGCCCGATTCGCGGATCACCGGCGCCGATTCACCGGTGATCGCCGATTCGTCGACCGAGGCGATGCCCTCCACGACGTCACCGTCGCCCGGAACCACCTGCCCGGCCTCGACCACCACGTAGTCGCCGCGCCGCAGTTCGGGTGCGGGCACCGTTTCCTCCAGCGCCGCTTCGGCGCCCAAATGCCAGTCGACCAGTCGCCGGGCGACGGTGTCGGTCTTGGCTTTTCGCAATGTATCGGCCTGCGCCTTGCCGCGGCCCTCGGCGACGGCCTCGGCCAGGTTGGCGAAGATCACCGTCAGCCAGAGCCAGATCACGATCGCCCAGGCGAAGACCGTGGGATGGGCGACGGCGAGGATCGTGGACCAGAGTGCGCCGAGTTCCACGATCAGCATCACCGGATTGCGCCACAGTGTGCGCGGATCCAGTTTGCGCAGCGCCTCGGGCAGCGACCGGGCCAGCATCGCCGGATCGAATATGCCATGGCCGCCTCGGCGCGAGGACGGTTCGACAGCACGCGGTGTTGTCACGGAATCGGTTGTCGGAGCAGTCATTTCAGTGAATTCCTTCGGCGAGCGGCCCGAGCGCCAGCATGGGCAGGAAGGTGAGGGCGACCAGGATCAGCGTCACGCCGGCGACCATGCCGACGAACTGCGGCCGGTGCGTCGGCAATGTGCCGATCGATTCCGGCGTATGCCCCTGGCGCGCGAGCGATCCGGCCAGCGCGAGCACGAGCACGATCGGAACGAACCGGCCGAACACCATCGCCAGACCGAGGGCGGTGTTCCACCACACGGTGTTTCCGCTGAGCCCGGCGAAGGCCGAGCCGTTGTTGTTGGCGGCCGAGGTGAAGGCGTACAGCACCTCCGACAGTCCGTGCGGCCCCGCATTCGCCATGGCCGCGCGCTCACCCGGCAACGCCATCGCGAGCGCGGTACCCACCAGCACGATCAGCGGGCTGACCAGGAAATACGTTGCGGCGAACTTGATTTCGCGCGGGGTGATCTTCTTGCCGAGATATTCGGGGGTGCGCCCGACCATCAGTCCGGCGACGAAGACGGTGATCACGGCCAGGATCAGCATGCCGTACAGACCCGATCCGACACCGCCGGGCGCGACCTCGCCCAGCTGCATGTTCACCATCGTCATCATGCCGCCGAGGCTGGTGTAGGAATCGTGGGCGGAGTCGACGGCGCCGGTGGATGTCAGCGTGCTCGACGCCGCGAATGTCGCGGAATCCGCGACGCCGAACCGTGTTTCCACACCCTCGAGCGCGGCCCCGGCCGCGGTCGGTACGGTGCCGTGGTGGCGCAGCTGCAGGAAGTTGGTCAGCGTCACGCTGATCAGCGCGAGCACGGCCATCACCGACGCGATCGCATACCCCTGCTTCGTGCTGCCCACCATGCGGCCGAAGGTTCGCGGCAGCGAGAAGGCGATCAGCAGGATCAGGAAGATCTCGACCCAGTTGGTCCAGGCCGTCGGATTCTCGAACGGGTGCGCGGAGTTCACGTTGAAGAAGCCGCCGCCGTTGGTGCCCAGCAGTTTGATGCTCTCCTGCGAGGCGACCGGCCCGCCCGGAATCGTCTGTGTCGCACCGGTGATCGTCCGGGCGACCTGATCGTGCAGGTGGAAGTTCTGGATCGCGCCGCCGGCGATCAGCACGATCGCGAACACGAACGCGATCGGCAGCAGGATCCGGAGAGTGCCGCGCACCAGGTCGACCCAGAAGTTGCCGAGGTCACCGGTGTGGCGGCGGGCGAATCCGCGCACCAGCGCGACCGCGACCGCCATCCCGACCGCGGCCGAGACGAAGTTCTGCACGGCCAGCCCCGCCATCTGGACCAGATGCCCTTGAGTCGACTCACCGGCGTAGTTCTGCCAGTTGGTGTTGGTGACGAAGCTGATCGCGGTATTCCACGCCAGCGCCGCGGTCATCTCGGTTCCGGGCTCGTGCAGACGCAGCGGCAGGTGGGCCTGGATCAGCTGCAGGAAGAACAGCGCCAGCACGCTCATCGCGGAGAAGGCCAGCACGCTGCGGGCGTAGACGCCCCAGGTCTGCTCCACCCCGGGCTGGACCCCGATGGCGCGATAGACGATGCGTTCGGCCCGTGAGTGTTTCGTGCCCGAATACACCCGGTACATATAGTCGCCGAGGGGGATGTGGACCGCCGCGAGCGCGATGATCAGGGTCGCCACGAAGACGACCCCGGCAGTGGTTGTGCTCACCTAGAACCTTTCCGGGAACAGCAGCGCCGCGACCATGTAGACGGCGACGCCGAGCGCCAGGATCAGACCGACGATGTTCGCGATCACAGCCGTTCCACCCCCCGTTGGAGCAGGCCGAGCAGGGCGAAGATCGCCACGGTCACGACGGTGAACACCGCGACAGACATAGTGCAAACCTCTCTGTTGACGGCATCCGGAAGCGAATGCGCCGCAGTGAGTCAAGCTCGCGAGACGACCGATTTCGACGGCGTTGACGGCTTCTTAGCGGTCGCGGCGACGGCATTGACGGGGTGCTTACAGGCCGCCGCGGCCCCGCTGCCGCGCCGTCAAGGTCGGTGGCGACCCCGTCAAGGAGTCGTAAAGATCGGCGATCGAGCCCGCGCGGCGGTGCACAGTGTGGTGTCCGGTCCTCCCCCGACCGGCACAACGGCAATCACCGGGTCGTGAGGAGAAGACAGTGCCGGATTTCGCGGTCGCGGCGATGGTGATCATCGCTTTCGTCAGCTGCGCGCTGGGTCTGCGCGTGTCCGGCGGGCGCAGCCCTCGGCTCGTCCGAGTTTCGCGCCGTCCACGTCGTCCGAATCGCGCGATGATGGACCTGTGAAGCGCGGACAACTACGCATCTATCTCGGGGCCGCGCCCGGCGTGGGTAAGACCTACGCGATGCTCGGCGAGGCACACCGGCGAATAGGCCGTGACCGCGACGTGGTCGCCGCGGTGGTGGAGACCCACGGGCGTAGCAAGACCGCGGAACTGCTCGCGGGCATCGAGCGCATCCCGCCGGCCATGCGTACCTACCGCGGCACGACCATGCCCGAACTGGATGTCGACGCGGTCCTGCGGCGGGCGCCGGCGGTGGCCCTGGTGGACGAACTCGCGCATACGAACGTGCCGGGATCGAAGAACGAGAAGCGCTGGCAGGACGTCCACGAACTGCTCGACGCCGGTATCGACGTCATCTCCACGGTCAACGTTCAGCACCTCGACAGCCTCAACGACGTCGTCGAGCAGATCACCGGCGTGGTGCAGCGCGAAACCGTGCCGGATTGGGTGGTGCGCGGCGCCGATCAGGTCGAACTGGTCGACATCACGCCGGAGGCGTTGCGGCGCAGGCTTTCTCACGGCAACGTCTACACCGCCGACAAGGTCGACGCGGCGCTGCGCAACTACTTCCGGCCCGGCAATCTCACCGCGTTGCGCGAACTGGCCCTGTTGTGGCTGGCCGATCAGGTCGACGCCGCGCTGGCCAAATACCGAGCCGACCACAAGATCACCGCGACCTGGGAGGCGCGCGAACGCGTGGTCGTGGCGGTGACCGGCGGCCCGGAATCGGAGACGATCGTGCGGCGCGCGAGCCGCATCGCCACCAAATCGAGTGCCGAGCTGGTCGTCGTCCACGTCGTGCGCGGGGACGGATTGGCCGGAGTGTCGGCGCAACGGCTGCATCGGCTGCGCGAGCTGGCCGCCGGGCTCGGTTCGAGCCTGCATACGGTGACCGGCGAGAACGTCCCCAACGCCCTGCTGGATTTCGCCCGCCAGGTCAACGCCACTCAGCTGGTGGTGGGCACCTCCCGGCGCTCACGCTGGGCACGCATTCTCGACCAGGGCATCGGCGCGACCGTGGTGCAGCGCTCGGGCAGTATCGACGTCCACATGGTCACCCACGAGGAGGCGCAACGGGGGCTGCGCTGGTCGGCCCTGCTGCGGCGGCAGCGGCCGACGGTGTCGTGGCTGGCGGCGCTGATAGTGCCCACCCTGATCACCCTGGTCTGCTATCTGTGGCTGGATTCGCGCCTGGATCTGGCCGGTGAGAGCGCGATGTACTTCATCGGCGTGATCGCGGTCGCGCTGCTCGGCGGTGTCGCACCGGCCGCGTTGTCGGCGGTACTGGGCGGGCTGCTGCTGAACTGGTTCTTCACCACCCCGCGGCACAGTCTCACCATCGCCGAACCCAACAATTTCCTCACCATCGTCGTGATGGCGGGGGTCGCGGTCGCGGTGGCGGCGCTGGTCGACATCTCCGCCAATCGCACTCGCGAGGCACGCACCGCCTCCCGCGAGGCCGAGTTGCTGACCCTGTTCGCCGGGGCGATTCTGCACGGCGCCGACCTGCCCGATCTGCTCGAGCGGGCCCGCGAGATCTACCGGCAGCGGGCGGTGAGTTTCGTCGGCGACGCGGAGGTGATCGCCTGCGTCGGTCACGATCCGGCACGCACACCCGCCGCCGCCGATACCGCGATCGGCGCCGGCGACGAGGAACATTGGCTGCTGCTCAGCGGGCGCGCGCTGACACCCGGCGACCGCCGGGTGCTCGCGGCGGTGGCCGGGCAGGCGGCCGCGCTGGTGCGCCAGCGTGAACTCGCCGACCAGG
This sequence comes from Nocardia cerradoensis NBRC 101014, assembly GCF_000308535.1. Classification (GTDB taxonomy): domain Bacteria; phylum Actinomycetota; class Actinomycetes; order Mycobacteriales; family Mycobacteriaceae; genus Nocardia; species Nocardia cerradoensis. Next base: position 8,055 of record NZ_BAFW01000179.1, read on the forward strand.
CCCAGGCCGCCGCGGGTGTGATGGCGACCGATCGGCTGCGCCGCGCGCTGCTGTCGGCGGTCAGCCACGACCTGCGCACGCCGCTGGCCGCGGCGAAGGCGGCGGTGTCGAGTCTGCGCAGTGAGGACGTGCAGTTCTCCCCCGCCGATACCGCCGAATTGCTGGAAACCATCGAGGAATCCACCGATCAGCTCACCGCGCTGGTGGGTAATCTGCTCGACTCCTCGCGGCTCGCGGCCGGAGCCGTGGAGCCCAACCTCAAACAGGTGTACCTGGAAGAGGTGGTCAACCGCGCGGTCGTGGGGGTCGGGATGGGGACCCGAGGTGTCCGCCAGGCGGCGATGGACCGGGTCAAGGTCGAGGTCGGCGACGTCTCGGTCTACGCCGACAGCGGCCTGCTGGAACGGGTGCTGGCCAATCTGATCGACAACGCGCTGCGCTACTCGGCGCCGGCCGCGACGACGGTCCCCGACACACCGGTGCGGGTTGGCGCCGAACGCGACGGCGACCGGGTATCCATCACAGTGGTCGACTACGGTCCGGGTGTTCCGACCGGACTCGAGGACCAGATGTTCGAACCGTTCCAACGATTGGGCGACCGCGACAATTCGACCGGCGTGGGCCTGGGGCTGTCGGTGGTCCGCGGATTCGTCGAGGCGATGGGCGGCACCGTCCACGCCGAGCCTACGCCGGGAGGTGGTCTGACCATGGTGATCGAGCTGCCGGCCCGCGAGACACAGGAGGCGTCGTGAGCGACACTGCGCAGCCCGCTCGCGACGCCGACCGGGTGCGGGTGTCCCGCAAGACACAGGAGGCGTCGTGACATCGGCCGAACGACCGCCGGCCGCCGTGCGGGTGCTGGTCGTCGACGACGAACCGCAGATCCTGCGCGCGCTGCGGATCAATCTGTCGGTCCGGGGCTACGAGGTGATCACCGCGGCCACGGGCGCGGCGGCCCTGCGAGCGGCGGCGGAGAAGCATCCCGACGTGGTCGTGCTGGATCTGGGCCTGCCCGATATCGACGGTGTCGAGGTGCTGGCCGGCATTCGCGGCTGGAGTTCGATGCCGGTCATCGTGCTCTCGGCCCGCACCGATTCCTCGGACAAGGTGCAGGCCCTCGACACCGGAGCCGACGACTACGTCACCAAGCCGTTCGGCATGGACGAGTTGCTGGCTCGCCTGCGGGCGGCGGTGCGGCGGTCCGCCTCGGCGGCCGAGGAGTCTGCGCCGATTGTCGAAACCTCCTCGTTCACCGTCGATCTCGCGGCGAAGAAGGTCGTCCGCGGCGGCCGCGACGTGCACCTCACCCCGACCGAATGGGGCGTGCTGGAGATGCTGGTGCGCAATCAGGGCAAGCTGGTGGGGCGTCGCGAACTGCTGCGCGAGGTGTGGGGGCCGACGTACGCGACCGAAACCCACTATCTGCGTGTCTACCTGGCGCAGTTGCGGCGCAAGCTCGAAGACGATCCGTCGCAGCCGAAACATCTGCTGACCGAGGCCGGCATGGGGTACCGCTTCCAGGCCTGACCCGACCGCACCCGAGCTGGACAAAACCGGTGATATCGGACACAACCACCCATTCACGCCGTGGTGAAAGCCGGTGTGCGATGCGGCTGCGCCGGGCCCGATGGCAGGATCGACGGTATGTCCGAACAGACCGCCAACTCCGCCGCACCCACCGCCGCCGCCTCGGCGCAGCCCGCGACCGTCGCGGCCGCACCGCAGACCAAGGCACCGAAGCCGGTGACCGAATTGTGGGTGGAGCGGACCGGCACCCGCCGCTACACCGGGCGCAGTTCGCGCGGGGCCGAGGTGCTCATCGGCTCCGACGGCGTCGAGGGCGTCTTCACCCCCGGTGAGCTGCTGAAGATCGCGCTGGCCGCCTGCACCGGGATGAGTTCGGACTTCCCGCTGTCCAACCGGCTCGGCGAGAACTACGACACCACCATCCGCGTCTCCGGCGACGCCGACCGCGAGAACGAGGTGTATCCGGAGCTGAAGGAGGTCGTCGAGCTGGACCTGTCCGAACTCGACGAGGCCGGACGCCAGCGATTGCTGGTCACCGTGCAGCGCGCCATCGACAAGGTGTGCACCGTGGGACGGACGCTGAAAGCGGGCACCACGGTGAACCTCACGTTCCAGATCGACAAGATCGACTCGTGAACCCCGACCCCGTCCGGCTCAGCGCCTGGGTGCACGGCTACGTGCAGGGCGTCGGGTTCCGCTGGTGGACGCGCGCGCGGGCGCTGGAGCTCGGTGTGGTGGGCCACGCCCGCAACACCCGGGACGGGCGCGTGCATGTGGTGGCCGAGGGCCCCCGGCCGGCGTGCGAGCGTTTGCTGGCATTGTTGCGGTCGGGTGACACTCCTGGTCGAGTCGATCTGGTTGTGGAAAACTGGGGCGCCGCCCTCGGCGGAATGACCGGGTTCGAGGAACGGTAGCGGCGGGGATACAGGAGTCGATCGTTGGCAACACATGAGCCGGGCGGGCCCGGCGATCGGGATTCGCACGACCCTCGCGACACCCCGCCCGCGGGGGACGACAGCACCGGCGGCGGCCCGGAGTCCGGAAAGCCGAAGGGAATCGGCGCCTCGGATCCGACGGTGCGTTTCGGCGCACAGCCCGGCGGCGAGGACGGCGCCTCCGAGGGGGAGCCGACGCGACGGCTGGGCGAACCGGACCCCACACTCCCGAATCCGCAGACCGCGCCGACTCTTCCGGGCACACCCATCCTGCCCGGCTTCCCGGACCCCACCGCGCCGATTCCCGGTCTCGCCACCCCCGGCATGCCGAACCCGCTGTCGGACAACGCTTTCGGCGCCGACGCCGGGGGTTCGACCGGTTCCGAAGGTGAGAATCCCGGTGGCGCAGGCGAATCCGGCAAGCCCCGGCGCATGCGCGGCAGCATGCAGCGGCAGGAGGCCGGCGTCACCCAGCCCCGGCCGCCGACGGTGGCCGAGGCGCGAGCGCGCGACAAGGCCCGCAAACGCGCCGAAGAGGCCGAACGGGCGGCGGCCGAGGCCGCGGAAACCAAGCGGCGCAACCGCAAACGACTGCTCATCGGCGGCGTGGCGGTCGCCGGCATCGCCGCGGTGGTCGGCACCGGCTATCTCGCCTACCAGGCCGCGCACCGCCCGGCGAACGTGACGGCCTACTGCATCACCGACGACAACGGGCAGCAGCAGGTCGTTCCCGACGACGATTGTGTGCGCGCCCAGTCCTACGCCAGTAGCGGCGGCTATTACGGCGGTGGCGGGCTCGGGCCCGGCATCTTCCTCTACAACGGCCACCAGTACCGCTACTACTACGGCGGCAACAACACCGTCGGGCGCGCGCCCGTCGGCGGCAGCACGGTCGCGCCGAAGAAGGCCACCGTCAGCACCAAGAGCGGGACCGTCGTACGTGGCGGTCTCGGCAGTAAATCCGGTTCCACCAGTGGAGGCTCCTAGATGCGTCGGATGCGCAACCGGCAACGTACCGGCTGGCAGAAGATCATCGCCGATCAAGGGCTGGTATTCGGCTCACCCGGCCGCGACGCGAACGGACAGTCGCGCCCGTACTGGGACGAGTCGGTGCACTACGAATTCGATCTCGACGAAATCCTCGCCCTCGAGGCGCAGGTCGAGGTCCTGCATTCGATGTGCCTGCACGCGGTCGAGCAGATCGTGCTCACCGAGCGCTTCGCCGATTTCGGCCTGCCCGAATGGAGTTGGGAACCGATCAAGAAGTCGTGGCAGCGCAGCGACCCGTACGTCTACGGACGTTTCGATCTGCGCTACGACGGCCGCGGACCGGCGAAACTGCTGGAGTACAACGCCGATACGCCGACCTCGCTGCTGGAAGCGGCCATCGTGCAGTGGCATTGGCTCACCGACGTCTACCCCGACGACGACCAGTGGAATTCACTGCACGAACGCCTCGTCGAGCGCTGGGGCGAGCTGCTCGACCAGCTGCCCACCAACCAGCTGCACTTCACCTGGTCCTCGGCCGACGCGTCCGGCGAGGACAACGTGACCACCGCGTATATGCAGGAGACCGCCGCCGAGGCCGGATTCGACACCATCGCGCTGCCCATCGAGGAGATCGGCTTCGACACCGAGCTGGAGCGTTTCGTCGATCTGGCCGAGGCGCCGATCGGCTCGATCTTCAAGCTGTACCCGTGGGAGTGGGCCCTCGACGACGATTTCGGCAAGCGGGTGGTGAACTCGGTCCCCGAGACCGCCTGGGTCGAACCCCTGTGGAAGACACTGCTTTCCAACAAGGCGCTGCTGGCGGTGCTGTGGGAGATGTATCCCGGGCATCCGAATCTGCTGCCGGCCTACCTCGACGATCCGCACGAACTCACCGAGTACATCCGCAAACCGAAGCTGGGTCGTGAGGGCGCCAATATGACCATCGTCGGCGCCGGGATGGAGACCTCGACCGGCGGCGTGTACGGCGAGGAGGGGTTCGTCTACCAACTCCTCGATCCGCTACCGGATTTCGACGGCCTGCGCCCGGTGCTCGGCGCCTGGATCGTCGGCGACACCTCGGCCGGTCTCGGCATCCGCGAATCCCCCGGCCTGATCACCGACGACGGCGCCACCTTCGTTCCGCATCGCATTCCGACCAAGTAGCATTCAGCGACTCGATCAACATCACCGGAGGAACCTGTGTCGTCCACCCTCGCGCTCGAATCAGGGTATTGGAGCTCCGTCGGCCACGGTGTCGGCGCGATCGCGCTGTACGCGGTGCTGGGCCTGGCTCTGATGCTGATCGGCTTCCAGGCCATCGACAGCTCCACGCCCGGACCGCTGCGCAAGATGGTCGCCGCCGGTAACCCGAACGCGGTCGTCATCGCCTCCGCGGGCATGGTGAGTATGGCGTTGATCGTGGTGCTGGCGATCTACTCCTCCGGCGGCCGGCTCGTCGAGGGCCTCATCGCCACCGGGATCTACGGGCTGGTGGGCATCATCGCGCAGGTGGTCTCCATCCGGCTGCTGGAATGGCTGGTCGGCCTGCACATCGGCGATCTGCTGAAATCGGCCACGTACCAGATTCAGTCGCTGCTGGTGGCCGCCGCACATCTGGCGATCGGCATGGTCGTCGCGTTCGCGATCCTCTGAGCGGGCCCGGCCGGCGCGCGGTGTCACCGCGCGGTGAAGGCCAGGATTTCGCTCAGCGAAAAGCTGTTGATGATGCGATCGGCCGGGACCCCGTTCGCCGCGGCACGTTCGCAGCCGTAGCCCTGCCAATCCAGCTGGCCCGGTGCGTGCGCGTCGGTATCGATGCTGAAATGGCAACCCATCTCCACGGCCAGGCGCAGCAACCGGCTCGGCGGATCGAGACGTTCGGGACGACTGTTGATTTCCACGGCCGTCCCGTAACGGCGGCAGGCCTCGAAGACGAGTTCGGCGTCGAACGACGATTCCGGCCGGATGCCACGGTTACCGGCGACCAATCGTCCCGTGCAGTGGCCGAGCACGTCGACGTTCGGATTCGCCACCGCGTACACCATGCGTTTCGTCATCGTCGCCGAGTCGGCCCGCAGGTTCGAATGCACGCTGGCCACAACGACATCCAGGCGAGCAAGCAGATCGGCCTCCTGGTCGAGGGTGCCGTCGTCGAGGATGTCGACCTCGATACCGGTGAGGATCCGAAACGGCGCCAGCCGCTCATTGAGTTCGGCGACCACGTCCAACTGGCGGCGCAGCCGCTCCGCGGACAGGCCGTTGGCGACCTTCAAGCGCGGCGAATGATCGGTCAGCGCACAGTATTCGTGGCCCAGCGCCTGCGCGGTGCGCATCATCTCCTCGATCGAGCTGCCGCCGTCGGACCAGTCGGAGTGGGTGTGCAGATCGCCCCGCAACAGCGCGCGGACCTCGGCGCCCGCGGGTGCGATCGGCTGTGCGGCGGAACGCATGTCGGCCAGCCGCTGCGGCACCGCACCGGCCACAGCCTGCTCGATCACCGCGGCGGTCTTGGGGCCGATACCCGAAAGCTCCTGCCAGGCACCGGATTCGCGGTATCGATCGAAATCGGCGTCCGACAGCTCGGCCACGACATCGGCCGCGCGGCGGTAGGCCTTGACTCGATGAGTCTGGGCGCGATCGCGTTCCATCCAGAACGCGATCTCGCGCAGCGCCGCCACCGGATCCGGAACGTGACCGGCCACTAGCGGATCCGGCTGTACTTGACGAACGCCACCCCGTCCTCGAACACGCGGCCCGTGAGGACCCGGAACAGCGCCGGCTCCGGCAGCCGCGGTCCCGCGCCGAACAGCGGGCGGCCGTGCCCCAGCACGATCGGATACAACTTCAGGAAGATCTGGTCGATCTCCGGCAGCAGCGCCTGGGCCAGTTCGCCGCCGCCGCACAACCAGATACCCGACCCCTGCTCCTGTTTGAGTCCGCGCACACGTCCCAGCGGGTCGGAGGCGATGAGCTCGACGTCCCGGTCCGGATCGCCGGGCAGGGTGGTCGACACGACGAACTGCCGCAGATGTGAATACGGGCTCGACGTGCCGGTCCGCACGCCGAAATCATGGGTTTTGCGCCCCATCAGCACGGTGTCGAAGCTCTCCCCCGGACTGTCGATCCCGAGTGATTCCCGGATCTTTGTCGGCAGCGTCTCCGGATACTGCGCCGTGATGGCCGGGCCGTGGTCACCGCCGACCGGGAAGAAATCGACCGATCCGTCCGGGGTGGCGATATACCCGTCGATGGTCGAGGCCACGAAGTAGGTGAGCTTGCGCATCCGTTCTCCCTTCATGCGAAGTGGCGTCATCGGACACACCGCAAATTTAGCGCGTGCTCGCCACTATCGCCGGGGCTTCGGCTGGCATCTCGGGCAGGAGTACGAGGAGCGGTTCATGAACTTCTCGCGGCGGATCGGGGCGCCGCAGCGACGGCACGGCTCGTCCTCGCGACCGTAGGCGGCCAGCGACCGCTCGAAGTATCCGGAATTGCCGTTGACGTTGACATACAGCGCGTCGAAGGAGGTGCCGCCCGCGTCGAGAGCCGCGCTCATCACCGCCTGCACCTCGCTCAGCAGCCGCCGCAGAGCGGGCCGGGTGAGTGCTGCGGCGGGGCGTTCGCCGTGGATGCGGGCTCGCCACAACGCCTCGTCGGCGTAGATGTTGCCGATGCCGGAAACCACCGTCTGATCCAGCAGCACGCGCTTGATCTCGGAGGATTTGGTCCGCATGCGCGCGACGACGGCCTCGGTATCGAAACGGGAATCGAGCGGATCGCGCGCGATGTGGGCGACCGATTCCGGCAGCTCCTCACCGTCGAGCGTCACGAGCCGGTTCAGTGCCCAGCCACCGAAGGTGCGCTGATCGATGAAGCGCAGCTGCGTGCCGTTGTCGAGTCCGGCGACGATATGCGCATGCTTCTCCAGCGGCGCCTGCGCGGACTGCACCAGCATCTGCCCGCTCATACCGAGGTGGACGACGAGTGCGGCATCGGGATCGTCGAAGGTCAGCCAGAGGAATTTGCCGCGGCGGCGGGCCGATTCGATCCGCAGACACGCCATCCGCGCGGCGAGATCATCGCCGCCCAGTTCGTGGCGGCGCACCGAGCGCGGATGTTTGACCAAGACGGATTCCACGACGTGGCCGACGACGTGTTCCTCGAGTCCACGCCGCACCACCTCGACCTCGGGCAGTTCGGGCATCAGTCCCCGGCTTCGGTGGAACCGTCCGCGGTGAGCGCCTGCCAGGCGGCGCCGGCGGCCTTCTGCTCGGCTTCCTTCTTCGACCGGCCGACGCCCTGCCCGTAGGCCGTGCCGCCGATCACCGCGGTGGCGGTGAATTCCTTGTCGTGGTCGGGACCGGTCGAGGTGATCTCGTAGCTGGGCACGCCGATACCGCGTTCCGCGGTGAGCTCCTGCAGACTGGTCTTCCAGTCCAGGCCGGCACCCATCCGGGGACCGCGCTCGAGCAGTTCGGCGAACAGCCGCAGCACGACTCCGCGCGCGACCTCGATGCCGTGTTGCAGATGGACCGCGCCCAGCAGCGATTCCATCCCGTCGGCGAGGATGCTCGCCTTGTCCCGACCGCCGGTGAGTTCTTCGCCCTTGCCGAGCAGCAGGTGACGGCCGAGGCCGCCCTCACCCAGGCCGCGCGCGACCTCGGCCAGGGCGTGCATATTCACCACACTGGCACGCAGCTTGGCGAGCTCACCCTCGGATTTCTCCGGATGCTCGAGGTACAGGCGCTCGGTGATGCTCAGACCGAGAACCGAATCGCCCAGGAATTCCAGGCGTTCGTTGGTCGGCAGACCACCGTTCTCGTAGGCGTACGAACGGTGGGTGAGCGCCAGCCGGAGCAGATCCGGACGCACCTCCACGCCGAGCGCTTCCAGAAGGCTGGCGTGGTCAGCGGCATCGCCCGCTGCGGGTGCGGCCGCTTCGTCCTTACCGGCGGTCACTTCGCGGCTACCCGATCGGCAGATCAGATGGCCGAGGTGACCTGGCGGCCCTTGTAGGTGCCGCAGTTGGGGCACGCGATGTGCGGGAGGGTCTTCTGACCGCACGCCCGGTTCGGGCAGGTGATCAGGGTCGGCGCGGTGGCCTTCCACTGGCTGCGCCGCGAGTGGGTGTTGGCACGAGACATCCGGCGCTTCGGAACGGCCACGACTACTTCTCCTCTGTCGTCGAACTTGCCGAACCATGGCGGTCGGCAAGAGATCGGTCTACGTCTGATGGGGCGTCGGAGACGCCGGTGCCGGGGGTTTCGCTCGCGAATTTCGCAAGCCCCGCCCAGCGAGGGTCCAGTATCTCATGCGTGTGATCCGGACCCGCAATCGCCATCCGGACACCGCATTCCGGGCACAGCCCGGCGCAATCGGGTTCGCACAGCGGTTGCAGCGGCAATTCCAGGCCGACGGCGTCGGTGATCACCGGCTCGATATCGATCATGTCGTCGACGAGCCGGTAGATCTCGTCTTCCTCGGTGGTCTGCTCGGTCGCGCTGTCCGGATAGGCGAACAGTTCGGTGATCTCGAGTTCCAGATCGTCGGTGAACGACTCCAGGCAGCGCGAGCACTCCCCCTCGATCGGCGCCGACACCGAACCGGTGACCAGCACACCCTCCGAGACCGCCTGCAGGGTCAGATCGAGATCGATCTCGGCACCGGCCGGGATCGCGATCAGGTCCAAGCCGATCTTCCCGGAAGCGGTGACGACCCGATGCACCTGCCGGATCGAGCCCGGGGCGCGCCCCAGACTGCGGGTGTCCAGCACGAAATCCGCGTCGGTCTGACGACGACGCGAACCGGAACCGGACTGGGCGGACATCGGGCACTCACTCACGTTTCGAGGGGGTTTGGGCAACCACTCCACAGTACGCGAACTGCGCCGATCCCCCCAAATCCCGGAACGAGCGCGACCGGATCAGCGCCGGAAATCGGCGGCGTAGTCCGGAATACCGGTCCCCGAACGCAATTGCTGACGACCGCGGCCGACCGTCCGCAGCGTCGAGTGCAGAGTCTCCTCGAAATCGGCGAGCTGGGAATCGACGTACTGGTCGCATTCCTCGCGCAACCGGTCCGCCTCGGTCTGCGCGGCGTCGATCAACCGCGCGGATTCGCCGTGCGCGGCCCGTACCACCTCGGTCTGGGACACCAGACGTTCCTGTTCGGCCTGCCCCTCGGCCACCGATCGGTCGTAGGAGGCCTGACCCGCCGCGATCATCCGCTCCGATTCGGTGCGGGCGCGGCCGGTGAGCGCCTCGTATTCGGCCTTGCCGTCGGTCACGATGCGGTCGGCCTCGGCCTGCGCGGTCGCGACCAGGTGATCGGCGTGCGCGCGCGCCTCGGCGACCATCCGGTCGGCATGCGCCTTGGCGTCGGCCAGCAGCCGGTCGGCCTCCTCGCGAGCGCCGGCGACGGTCTGTTCGGCCTGGTCGTTGGCGCCGGTCACCGTGGCCTCGGCGGAATTGCGGGCGTCGGAGACGATCTTGTCGCGGTGGTCGAGCACGTCCTGGGCGTCGTCGAGTTCGCCGGGCAGCGCCTCACGCACATCGTCGAGCAGTTCCAGCACCTCACCGCGGGGCACGATGCAATTGCGGGTCGGCGGGATACCCCGCGCCTCCTCGACGATCGCAACCAGTTCGTCGAGTGCCTCGAATACGCGATACATCCTGCTGACCCCACTCTCGTGCCGAACTACTGCTCTCGGCCCAGTGTGCCTGCCTCCCGCGTGTCTGCCCAGATCACCATCGGTGTGTCGGACGGTGTTTCCTATCCCACACAAATCAAGTGGAGGAAATCTCTCCGCTTGGTGCTATCTTTTCTACCGAGCGGTAGACCAGCCGGAACCCGTCGCCAACGGCGTCCGGCACTGTGCGATCGGAACGACGATGGTTGTCCTTTATCCGGCACCTCCGGGTATGTGGGTGAACCCACAGCCCGATCCGGGTGTATCCATCGTGCACAGCGAACTGCTGGCCGAGACGCCCGAGCCGCAGCAGTCCCCGCCCCGCATCCGCCGCCTCGGCTCCCGCTTCGCCACCTATCTCCGCGGCGACCACTGGCTGCCACAACTCGTCCGATTCGCGCTGGTCGGCGGTTTCAGCAATATCGGCTACTTCCTGCTGTTCCTGGCCTGCTACGGCGGCGGGCCCCAGCTCGCCAACCTGACCGGATCCATCGTCAGCACGGCACTGGCCAACGAACTACACCGCCGCCTCACCTTCCACGCCGCCGACCGGGTCGGCTGGCTCGCCGCCCAGCTCGAGGGCGGTGGGCTGGCGCTGGCCGGACTCGCCATCACCTCGGGGGCGCTGGCGGTCCTCGATATCGCGGCGCCCGGACTCGACGACGTCACCGAGGCGATCGCCGTCATCGGTATCACCGCCGGAGTCGGCGCCCTGCGCTTCCTCACACTGCGGCTGTGGGTGTTCTGATCGCCTGGCGGCTGTGGGTGTTCTGATCGCCTCGCGGCTCGGGGTGTGGTGATCGCCCGTCGTGCTCATGCACGGGGTGCGGCTGCAACCTGGTCATTTGAGCAAGGAACCGAGCCTCTGTACCCCACGTCCTAACTCAGCAAACGTCGTTGCGAGTTCTCATCGTGGGAGGTTCGGCAATGCATCACCGTTCGGGGAATCACTGCCCGGGAAGACCCACCCTCTGGCGCGCAGGTCTGCGCTCGGCCGCGTCCCCGCGCCCTCGGGTACCGATCCCCTGTCCGCTCCTGCCCCGCCCGCGCCGGACCCGCCCGCACCAGGACCCGCAGTGATCCACGACAGCGGATGTGCCGAAATCCGGTGCGGCGCAGCGCGCCACACCGGTGCCGGTGGGCTGCATCGGCGTCGTGACGTGGTGTCGGTCGGGGTCAGCGACGACGAGATCCGGCGGCGGTGTGCGATCGGAAGCTGGCGGCGGGTGCGGCGCGGGGCGTACGCGGAGGCCTCGGCACTCGCCGAACTGGACGGCGTGGCGCGGCACCGGCTGGCGGTGGCGGCGCTGCTGCCGGAGATGGCGGCCGACGCCGTGGTGAGCCATCAATCGGCGGCGGTACTGCTGGGTGCGCCGATGTCCCCGGCGCTGCTGGACCGGGTGCACGTGACGCGCAATCGCCGCCACGGCGGGCGGATCAAGCCGAATCTGACGGTGCATTGCGCACCGGTACCCGTCGTCGCCGAACGGGACGGGCTGCTGGTCACCAGTCCCGCCCGCACCGTCGTCGATCTGGCGCGCACGCTTCCGTTCGAATCCGCGGTCGTCGTCGGCGACGCCCTCGCCCGCGAATTCGGCATCACCGCAGCGGCATTGGCGCGCGAACTGGCCCGCGCGCGGGGCCGTCGCGGTGTCGACGGTGCCCGGCACGTGATCGGTTTCCTCGATCCGCGCAGTGCCGGAGTCGACCACTCTCGGGTCCGGGTGCTGCTGCGGCTGCTCGGATTTCCGCCGGCGGCCGCGGGCGGTGTGATCCATGCCGACGACGGGAGGGTGCTGGGGACGGCGGATCTGTATCTGGGCCGGACCGGCGTGGTGCTCGAGATCGACGGGCACCGCACGAGAGCCGCGCGCGTACACGGCGGCCCGTCACGCCGAGCGCCGGATATGGTTCTGCGCCGCTACGGATTTCGATCGATCCGTACCACTTGGCGCGAGTTGAGCACCGGAGTCGCCGCGGAGCGCGTGCACGCCGCGCTGAGCCGGGCGCGCGAGCAGCGTCCCCGCGGTTACATCCGCCCCGCTCCCCTTCCGGCCCCGAGGCCGCTGCGGCTGCGTGCGCTGTGACGACCACGATCGGCTCGGCCCGCCCCGACCTGTTAGCGTCGCTGCATGGCTGGAGCACTGTGCCCCGGGTCCTTCGATCCGGTGACCAACGGGCATATCGACGTCATCTCGCGCGCGGCCGCGCAGTTCGATGAGGTGGTCGTGACCGTGATGATCAACAAGAGCAAACAGGGCATGTTCAGCGTCGACGAGCGGATCGAGATGTTGCGCGAGGCGACCGCCGATCTGCCGAACGTGCGGATCGAATCCTGGTACGGGCTGCTGGTCGATTTCGCTCGCGAACAGGGCATCACCGCCATGGTCAAGGGCCTGCGCGATGCCACCGATCTCGGGTACGAGATGCAGATGGCCCAGATGAACAAGCACCTCTCCGGCGTCGACACCTACTTCCTGGCCACCAACCCGGCGCTGAGCTTCCTGTCCAGTTCCCTGGTCAAGGAGGTCGCGACCTTCGGCGGCGACGTCACCGGCATGCTGCCGCCGGAGGTACACAAACGCCTGCTCGCGCGCATCGCCGAACGCCGCGGCTGAGTCGGTCGCCGCGGCGGGGAGCCACCGCCACGGCGGGACTTGCCGGCGGAACGACCGTTGACCGAGCCGAGGATTACCCGTGGTATTCCGCCAGGTCGACGCGGGTTTCGCCATATCGGCGCGACTTCAACGCCGAATAACCTGCGGGCCAGGCCGTTTCCGGTGATCGCGCCGACCGCTCGACGACGATCAGCGCGTCCCCGTACAGCCAGCCGTTGGCCGACAACGCCCGTAGGTCGGCCTCCACAGCGGCGTCGGCCACGGCATAGGGTGGGTCGGACAGCACCAGGTCGTACGGTTCGGCCGGTGCCGTCGCCAGCACGGAAGCGACTGTGCCCGGGCGCATTTCGGCGCCGGGCACAGCCAGATCCGCGATATTTCCGCGAATGACCGCAGCCGCCTTGCGATCGGATTCGACCAGCAGCGCATGGGACGCACCGCGCGACAGTGCCTCCAGACCGAGCGCCCCGGAACCGGCGTAGAGGTCGAGCACCCGGATGCCGTCGAAATCCAGGCGCGCGGCGAGCGCGTTGAACAGCGCTTCCCGCACCCGGTCCGAGGTGGGCCTGGTTCCCGCGGGCGGAACCCGCAGCCGCCGACCGCCGGCCGTGCCCGCGACGATCCGGGTCACCGCGATCCCTCCGCCACGGCACGCCGGGGACGCGGGGCCGTGCGGGCGGGTCGGCCCCGCCCGCACGGCATCGACCGGTCCACCGGCATGCGGTGTGCGCGAGCCGGTCCGTGACCGCTCACGGCCGGCCCTCGCCCCGTGCCCGAATGTGGCTGACCGGCACCGTCATTCGGCCGCGGTCTCGTTCGTGCGCAGTTCCACCAGCAGATCGCCACCTTCCACCTGCTGCACCGCGCCGATGGCCACGCGGGCGACGACACCGGCGCGGGGTGCGGTGATGGCGGCTTCCATCTTCATGGCCTCGATCGTGCCGACCGTGTCGCCGGCGGCGACCGTGTCACCTTCGCCGACGGTCAGCGTGACGACACCGGCGAAGGGGGCGGCGATGTGGCCGGCGTTGTTCTTGTCGGCCTTCTCCGCCACCGGGACCTCGCTGGCGATCGAGCGGTCGCGCACCAGCACCGGACGCAGCTGCCCGTTGAGGATGCACATGACCGTGCGCATACCCCGCTCGTCCGGCTCGGAGATCGCCTCCAGACCGATCAGCAGAGTGACGCCCTTCTCCAGTTCGACGCGGTGTTCCTCGCCGTGACGCAGACCGTAGAAGAACTGATTCGCCGACAAGCCGGTGGTGTCGCCGTACTTCTCCCGGTGCGCCAGGAATTCCGCGGTCGGAGCGGGAAACAGCAACCGGTTCAACGTCTCTCGGCGCTGCTGCGACGTTCCGTCCAGCGCCGCGGCGTCTTCCGCGGTCAACGGCACTTCCGGCTTCGCCGGGCCGCGGCCCTCGAGGGCGCGGCTGCGGAAGGGTTCGGGCCAGCCACCGGCCGGGGTGCCGAGTTCACCGCGCAGGAAACCGATCACCGAGTCCGGGATGTCGTAACGCGCCGGGTCGGTGGCGAAATCCTCCACGTCCACACCGGATCCGACCAGGGACAAGGCGAGATCACCGACGACCTTCGAGGACGGGGTGACCTTGACCAGCCGGCCCAGCAGCCGGTCGGCGGCCGCGTATTTCGCCTCGACCTCCTCGAACCGGTCACCCAGCCCGAGCGCGATCGCCTGCTGCCGCAGATTCGACAGCTGCCCGCCCGGAATCTCGTGGTGGTACACCCGGCCCGTCGGCCCCGGCAATCCGGACTCGAAGGGCGCGTACACCTTGCGCAACGCCTCCCAGTACGGCTCCAGATCGCAGACGGCGTCGAGATTCAGCCCGGTGTCGTAGGGCGAATGCGCGGCCGCGGCGACGATCGCCGAGAGCGCGGGCTGGCTCGTGGTGCCGGCCATCGGCGCGCTCGCCCCGTCCACGGCGTCGGCGCCGGCCTGCCAGGCCGCCAGATAGGTGGCGAGCTGACCGCCCGGGGTGTCGTGGGTGTGCACGTGCACCGGCAGATCGAAGTTGCTGCGCAGCGCCGTCACCAGCGTGTGCGCGGCCGGCGCCCGCAGCAGTCCGGCCATGTCCTTGATCGCCAGCACGTGCGCACCGGCCTCGACGATCTGCTCGGCGAGCTTCAGGTAGTAGTCGAGGGTGTAGAGGTTCTCGTTCGGATTCGACAGATCACCGGTGTAGCTCATCGCGACCTCGGCCAGCGCGGTCCCGGTCTCGCGCACCGCGTCGATCGCCGGCCGCATCTGATCCACATTGTTGAGCGCGTCGAAGATCCGGAAGATGTCGATCCCGGTATCGGTGGCCTCCCGTACGAACGCCCGCGTCACCTGCTCCGGATACGGCGTGTAGCCGACGGTGTTGCGCCCGCGCAGCAGCATCTGCAGGCAGATGTTCGGAATCGCCTCCCGCAGTGCGGCCAGCCGCTCCCAGGGATCCTCGTACAGGAACCGCAGCGCCACATCGTAGGTCGCGCCACCCCAGCACTCGACCGACAGCAGTTCCGGGGTCATCCGCGCGACGTGCCCGGCGACGGTCAGCAGTCCGCGCGTCCGCACCCGGGTCGCGAGCAGCGACTGATGGGCGTCGCGGAACGTGGTGTCGGTGACGCCGACCGCGTCGCGCTCGCGCAGCCACCGCGCGAACCCCTCGGGCCCCAGCTCGAGCAGTCGCTGGCGGGTGCCGTCCGGCGGCGGCGCACTCAGATCGATCGCCGGCAGCTTGTCGTGCGGATATACCGCCGTCGGCCGCTCACCGTGCGGCTTGTTCACCGTCACGTCGGCCAGATAGCGCAGGATGCGGGTGCCGCGGTCGGCCGAACCGCGCTGGGTCAGCAGTTCCGGGCGCTCGTCGATGAACGAGGTGGTGATCCGCCCGGCCCGGAAGTCCGGATCGTCGAGCACCGCCTGCAGGAACGGGATGTTCGTGGCCACGCCGCGGATGCGGAACTCCGCCACCGCGCGCCGGGCCCGCGCCACCGCCGCCGAGAAGTCGCGGCCGCGGCAGGTCAGCTTCACCAGCATGGAGTCGAAGTGCGCGCCGACCTCGGCGCCGAGGTTCGCACCGCCGTCCAGGCGGATACCACCGCCGCCGGGCGAACGGTAGGCGGTGATGCGTCCGGTGTCGGGACGGAATCCGTTGGCCGGATCCTCGGTCGTGATCCGGCACTGCAGCGCGGCACCGTGGATCGACACGCTGTCCTGGCTCAGCCCCAGATCCGCGAGCGACTCGCCGGCCGCGATGCGTAGCTGCGACTGCACGAGGTCGACGTCGGTGATCTCCTCGGTCACCGTGTGCTCGACCTGGATGCGCGGGTTCATCTCGATGAACACGTGATGGCCACGCTCATCGAGCAGGAACTCCACGGTGCCCGCGCACGAGTACCCGATCTGGCGCGCGAAGGCCACGGCATCCGCGCAAATGCGCTCGCGCAGTGCGGGATCCAGATTCGGCGCGGGCGCGAGCTCGATCACCTTCTGGTGCCGACGCTGCAGCGAACAGTCGCGCTCGAACAGATGCATGACGTTGCCGTGCTGATCGGCCAGGATCTGCACCTCGATATGACGCGGGTTGATCACCGCCTGCTCGAGGAAGACCGTCGCGTCCCCGAACGCCGACTCCGCCTCGCGCATGGCCGCCTCGATCGACTCGCGCAGCTGCACCCGGTCCGCCACCCGGCGCATACCCCGGCCACCGCCACCGGCGACCGCCTTCACGAACACCGGGAATTCCATCTGCTCCGAGGCCCGCAGCAGCTCCTCGACATCGGCCGAGGGCGGGCTGGAGTTCAGCACCGGAAGCCCGGCGGCCTTCGCCGCCGCGATGGCCCGCGCCTTGTTACCGGTCAGTTCGAGCACCTCGGCCGAGGGACCGATGAAGGTGATGTTCTCCTCCGCGCACGCCGCGGCGAGGTCCGGATTCTCCGACAGGAAGCCGTAACCGGGGTAGACCGCATCGGCGCCGGCCGACTTGGCGGCGCTGATGATCTCGGGAATCGAGAGGTAGGCGCGCACTGGGTGGCCGGGGACACCGATTTGATACGACTCGTCGGCCTTGAGGCGATGCACCGAGTTGCGATCTTCGTAGGGGAAAACCGCCACGGTGCCGATGCCGAGCTCGTAGGCGGCACGGAAGGCACGGATGGCGATTTCCCCGCGGTTGGCGACCAGCACTTTGGAGAACATTCGATAAAGGTACCTGCCCGGTGAGCGGGGCCGGACAGTGAATACGGCTTCGCAGCCATCCTCACAAACCGGATCGGCGAGTCTGCGAAGTTGTGTTCTTCCAGCGGAAACGCAGGCGGCCCGACGGGCGGTGTTTCCCCTGCCGCTCGCGGTGGATTACGCTCGGGAACGCAGCTGGTTCGCTGCCGTCGACGAGTTGGAGCCCCGAGCGTCGCGCGCAGCGTCGAAACCGGTCCTCGCGGACCGGCGAGAGGGAACCCGGTGGGAATCCGGGACTGTCCCGCAGCGGTGAACAGGAACGACCGCCGTCATGAGCACTGGATCCTTTCCGGGAAGCGACGGCCAGTAGGCGACATCCGGGGCCCCTCTCCGGACCGGTCCGTAGGACCGATGCCTGTGAGTCCGAAGACCTGCCGGTTGTGCCGGATACGCCGTATCCGGCGGCCACCGCCTCGTGGATCGGGCGGGCGGACCCGCGGCACACCGGAAAACCCCGGTGCGGCAGTGTTTTTCGGGGCTTCGTCCGTCGTGCGGCGGTGACCTGTGGCTTCCACTCCTGGAGAACACCGTGACTGTCACAACGCATAATCGTTTCACCGCAACGGTTCTGGGCCTGCCGCGCATCGGGCCGCGGCGCGAACTCAAACGTGCCGTCGAAGGGTACTGGGCCGGCCGGATCGACGCCGCCGAACTCGAGCGCGTCGCCCGGCAGCTGCGCGCACAGAGCTGGTCGGCCGCGCAGGACTCCGGCCTCGACGCGGTACCGGTGGGCACCTTCTCGTTCTACGACCAGATGCTCGATACCGCGGTCATGCTGGGCGCACTGCCGCCGCGAGTCGCCGGCATCGGCGATCCGCTGGAGCGCTATTTCGCCGCCGCCCGCGGCGCCGAGGGCGTCGAACCGCTGGAGATGACCAAATGGTTCGACACCAACTACCACTATCTGGTGCCGGAAATCGGCCCGGACACCCGGTTCGCCCTCGATCCGTCGGCCCTGCTCGCCGAGCTGCGCGAGGCGCGTGAGCTGGGCATCGCCGCCCGGCCGGTGGTGATCGGCCCGCTGACCTTCCTGGCTCTGTCCAAGGGTGTCGACGGCGTCGCGCCGATGGACCGGCTGGCCGAGCTGATCCCGCTGTACCGGGACCTGCTGGCCCGACTGTCCGACGCGGGCGCCGCCTGGGTTCAGATCGACGAACCCGTACTGGTGCGCGACCTCTCCGAGGCGGAACTCGGCGCCGTCCGCACCACCTACGCCGCGTTGAGCGACGGGGACCGGCGGCCGAACATCCTGGTGGCCACCTACTTCGGTTCCCCGGGACCGGCGCTGGGCGTCCTGGCCTCCACGCCGATCGAGGGTGTGGCACTCGACTTCCGTTCCGGCACAACCGTTTCCGAGGTCGCCGCAGTGCCCGCCCTGGCGGGCAAACTGGTGGTGGCCGGCGTGGTGGACGGACGCAACATCTGGCGCACGGATCTGGGAGCGGCGCTGAGCGAGCTGGCGACCCTGCTGGGTTCGGTCGGCGCGCTGGCGGTGTCGACCTCGAGTTCACTGCTGCATGTGCCGTATTCGCTGGACACGGAGACCGGTCTGGATCCGGTGCTGCGATCGTGGCTGGCTTTCGGCGCCGAGAAGATCGACGAGGTCCGCGTCCTAGCGCATGCGGTCGGTGCGGGCACCGACG
>NZ_BAFW01000178.1 GCF_000308535.1 Nocardia cerradoensis NBRC 101014
AGGGCGGCGTTGAACAGGTCCAGCTTGCTCGGCTTGGCGGCCTTGACCTTCAGGGTGCCCTCGGCGCCCGGCAGGCCCTTGAACTTCTGCCAGTCGCCGGTGATCTCCAGCAGACGCTTCACCGGCTCGGTCGGCTGCGCGCCGACGCCCAGCCAGTACTGCACGCGCTCGGAGTCGACCTCGATCAGCGAGGGCTCTTCCTTCGGGTGGTACTTGCCGACGTTCTCGATGGCGCGGCCGTCGCGGCGGGTGCGCGCATCGGCGACGACGATGCGGTACTGGGGGTTGCGGATCTTGCCCAGACGGGTCAGCTTGATCTTGACAGCCATGGCTGTATCCATGCCTTTCGATGGCGGCCGCCCGAGAGCAGCCTCAGTGGTCACGGCGCAATTCAGCAGCCCGCACGGGGTACGGGCCCGGTTTTGCGTTGAGTGTGTGACCGCCGCGCGGTACGTAACCGGAGACGGGCTGACACTGTCCTCGAACACGGCACCGCGAGCGAGTCGCGGGCGTCGACGAGGACGGTCGTTCATTCTGCCAGACGCGCCCGCACCCGGTGAAATCACCCCGGACCTGGCGGGCCGTTCGCCGCACACGCGGGGCTCGAGCGGCCGGGCCGGTCGCCGACCGCGGCGATGGCTTGTGAACAGCGCGTTTGCCGAGCCGATCGTCGCGCCGACCACTTAGCGATGCCCAGTGACCGGATCGCGCCCGGGGTAGACCCGCCCGCGCAGGACGACATGTGCCGGGGCGTCGAGCACATCGCGGCTCGATCGGGGATCGGTGCGGTACACGACGAAATCGGCCGGTGCGCCGTCCTCGATCCCCGGTCGGCCGAGCCACTCGCGCGCCCGCCACGAGGCCGCGGCCAGCGCCTCGTGGCGCGAGAGCCCGGCCCCGGCCAGCGCGTCGATCTCGTCGGCGATGCGGCCGTGCTTGATCGAACCACCGGCGTCGGTGCCGGTGTAGATCGGCACCCCCGCCGCGTGGGCGTCGGCGACGGTGTCGCGCACCCGGCGGTGCAGATCGCGCATGTGGGCGGCGTAGACCGGGAATTTGGTAGCGCTGTCGGCGATATCGGGGAAGGTGTCGATATTCACCAGTGTGGGCACCAGCGCGGTGCCGTGTTCGGCCATCATCTCGATGGTGTCGGCGGTGAGTCCGGTGCCGTGCTCGAGACAGTCGATGCCGGCGCTGATCAGGCCCGGCAGCGCGTCTTCGCCGAAGACGTGTGCGGTGACGCGGGCGCCTTCGCGGTGGGCGGCGTCGATGGCCTCCTTCAGGATCGCGTCGCTCCACAGCGGTCGCAGATCACCGGCGGACCGATCGATCCAGTCGCCGACGATCTTGACCCAGCCGTCGCCGAAGCGGGCCTGTTCGGCGACGATCTCGGGCAGATCGCGCTCGTCGTCCAGTTCGATGCCCAGTTCGCGGATATATCGCTTGGGGCGGGCGATGTGACGGCCGGCCCGGATGATCTTCGGCAGTTCGTGGTGGTCGTCGATGAAGCGGGTGTCGATGGGTGATCCGGCATCGCGCAGCAGCAGGGCACCCGCATCGCGTTCCACCTCGGCCTGCGCGATCGCGCCCTCGCGGTCCTCGTGCCCGCCGCCGTAGCGAATGCCGACGTGGCAGTGGGCATCGACGAGGCCGGGCACGATCCACCCTGTGTCACAGAGGGTTTCGGCGTCGCGCACCGGTTCGAAGGAGATCGTCCCGTCGCGGACCCAGAGGTCGCGCACCTCGTCGCCGGGAAGAACCACCCCACGCAGATGCATCCGCATATCGCTCCTCACCACATCGCCGGAAGCCGATCGCCGCCCGAGCCCAACCTACCGGGACTTCCGCGGCGAGGCCGCTCGGCGACAGTCGTCGCCTCGTTCGCCGACGGGGCGGACCGCGCGCAGCAGGATGTCGGCGACGGCTCGCGCCTGTCGCGCCACCTCGGGGTCGTCGTGCATCGCGGCGGTGACCATCGCGCCGTTGGCGATGATCAGCAACTGGTCGGCCACGGATTCGGGCAGCGCACAGTCCGTCACGAGATCAGCCAGATAGTCACGCACCGCACGCTTGTGCCGGGCGGCGATCCGGCCGACCTCGTCGGACGTGCCGCCCAGTTCCCCCACCGTATTGATGAACAGGCAGCCACGGAAATCGGGCCCGCTGAACCACTCGTACAGGAAGTCGAACACCGCGAGCACCCGTTCCCGGGGCGTGCTCGCGTTGTCGTCGACGTACCGCGCGAGCGCGGTGCGCACGTCGTTGTCGCGCCGCGTCAAGACCGCGTGCACGAGATCGGTCTTCGAGGGAAAGTCGCGGTAGAGCCGTTTCAGCGGCACATCCGCGGCATCTCGGATCGCGTCCATACCGACGCCCTGAATTCCGCGTTCGTTGAACAGCCGATCGGCCGCGTCGAGGACCCGCGCGGCATCCGCTTCACCCTGCACAACCGTCTCCCTTGCGTGAGAACCATCGTTCTCCTATGCTACCGGAGGCCGCCGAGAACGATCGTTCTCACGGTGACAGACCTTCCGATCGAAAGGAATCACCATGTCCGCCTTCGCCACCCGACAGCGCACGACCACGGTCCGTGGACTTGAGATGTTCTATCGGGAAGCCGGAAATCCGGACCATCCGACCCTCGTACTGCTGCACGGCTTCCCGTCCAGCTCGCACATGTTCCGCCATCTCATGTCCGAGCTGTCCGACGAGTTCCACCTCGTGGCGCCGGACTTCATCGGGTTCGGCAACTCGGCCGCGCCGGGCGTCGACGAATTCGACTACAGCTTCGACCAGCTCGCCGACATCACCGAAGAGCTACTCGATCAGCTGGGCGTGCGACGCTTCTCGCTCTACATCCAGGATTACGGCGCCCCGATCGGGCTGCGGATCGCAAGCCGCAATCCGGAGCGGGTGACGGCGCTGATCTCGCAGAGCGGCAACGCGTACCTCGAAGGCTTCACCCCGTTCTGGGATGTCCTGTTCGCCCATGCGAAGGACCGGGCAGCCAACGAAGCGGCGGTCCGAGAACTGTTGGAGCCCAAGTGGACTCAATGGCAGTACACCCACGGCGTACCCGCCGACCGGATGGACCGGCTGGCTCCGGAAGCCTGGCAACTCGACCAGGCCAAGCTGGATCGGCCCGGCAACGACGCGATCCAGCTGCAGTTGTTCTGGGATTACCAGTTCAATCTGGAGGGGTACCCCGCCTATCAGCAGTACTTCCGCACCCACCAGCCTCCGACCCTCATCACCTGGGGCCGTAACGACGAGGTGTTCGGTGCCGCCGGGGCAGAGGCCTACCTGCGTGATCTCCCGAATGCCGAGCTGCATCTGCTCGACGCCGGACATTTCGCACTGGAGACCCACGGCGACGAGATAGCGGCATACATCCGCGACTTCCTCCGGCGCGCACTATGACGTCCGGCTCGCCGCGGCGTGACGCCGCGGCGAGTGGACCGGGTCGATAGGGCTCAGTTCTTGGGGAACTTCAGCTTGGACAGGTCGAAACCCTCCAGCCCGGGCGGCAGTTCGTCCAAGCCCGCGGGCATATTCGACAGATCCGGCATCCCCGCGGCGGGCATCCCCGGCATTCCGCCCGGCATACCCGGCATCCCGGGGAACCCTCCGCGCATCCCCTTCGGCGGCGTCGGTCCGCGTCCGCCCTTCTTGCCCTTCTTCCCCTTCTTGCCCTTGGCGTTGCGCCGCGCCCCCGGCAGGCCCATCTGCCGGCCCATCGCGGCCATCATCTTGCGCGCTTCGAAGAAGCGGTCGACCAGCTGGTTCACATCGGAGACGGTGACGCCGGAGCCGTTGGCGATGCGCAGGCGGCGCGAGGCGTTGATGATCTTCGGGTTGGCCCGCTCGGCGGGGGTCATACCGCGGATGATGGCCTGCACCCGGTCGAGTTGTTTGTCGTCGACCTGGGCCAGCACGTCCTTCATCTGGCCGGCGCCCGGCAGCATGCCGAGCAGGTTGCCGATCGGACCCATCTTGCGGATGGCCAGCATCTGGTCGAGGAAATCCTCGAGGGTGAGTTCGCCGGAGCCGATCTTGCGCGCGGCCTCCTCGGCCTGCTGCTGGTCGTAGACCTGTTCGGCCTGTTCGATCAAGGTGAGCAGATCGCCCATGCCGAGGATGCGGCTCGACATGCGGTCGGGGTGGAAGACGTCGAAGTCCTCGAGCTTCTCACCGGTGGAGGCGAAGAGGATCGGGACGCCGGTGACCTCGCGGACCGACAGCGCGGCGCCGCCGCGGGCGTCACCGTCGAGTTTGGTCAGCACGACGCCGGTGAAGCCGACGCCGTCGCGGAAGGCCTCGGCGGTGCTGACGGCATCCTGGCCGATCATGGCGTCGAGGACGAACAGCGTCTCGTCCGGGTGCACCGCGTCGCGGATACCGGCGGCCTGGCGCATCAACTCCTCGTCGATACCGAGGCGGCCCGCGGTGTCGACGATGACGATGTCGTAGTGCTTCTGCTTCGCTTCCTCGATGCCGGCCTCGGCGACGCGGATCGGGTCGGCGGCGGTGACACCCAGGGCGTTGTCGCCACCGCCGATCGACGTGCCCGGATGTGGGGCGAACACCGGCACACCGGCTCGCTCGCCGACCACCTGCAGCTGGGTGACGGCGCCCGGACGCTGCAGGTCACAGGCCACCAGCAGGGGCGTATGCCCTTGGCCCTTCAGCCATTTCGCGAGCTTGCCCGCGAGCGTGGTCTTACCGGCACCCTGCAGACCGGCGAGCATGACGACCGTGGGCGGGTTCTTCGCGAACTGCAGGCGCCGGGTCTCGCCACCGAGGATGCCGATCAATTCCTCGTTGACGATCTTCACGACCTGCTGCGCGGGGTTCAGCGCGGCCGATACCTCGGCGCCCTTGGCGCGTTCCTTGACGCGGGCGATGAACTGCCGCACGACCGGCAGCGCCACGTCGGCCTCGAGCAGGGCCAGCCGGATCTCGCGCGCGGTCGCGTCGATATCGGCCGGTGACAGACGCCCCTTGCCACGCAGGTCCTTCAGGGCACCGGTCAACCGGTCGGAAAGGGATTCGAACACCGATCGCGCTCCTGGTCTCGTCGAGGGACGTCACTCGGGTTACCAGGGTACGGGCAACTCCGCGATAGGTGGATTCGCCCTAGTCGAAGCCCTGTCACGGGCCCGTCGCCGGACCCGTCACCGGGGCTGCGGTCAGGACAGCGCGCTGTGCCGCGGCCGCGGGGCCCGGCTGAAGTCGTGCTGTTCGTAGGCGACCAGATAGACCGCCTCGCGGCCGGTCAGCCCCAGTGGCAGTGCCATGGCGTCCAGGGTCGCCCAGTCGGAGTCACCTGGTGTGCCGTCGACGAGCGCGCCGGCCAGTTTCATGGCCGCCACCGCCTGACCGCCGGTCAGCGTCCGGCCCGGAAGCCAGGAGACCACCCAGTGGTCGCCGCCGACGCAGCGAGCGATGTGGTGGGTCGAATCGCTGGTGATCATGGATGAGGACACGACTTCGTTTGCCATCGACCTGCTCCCCTCAACGCACCCAACTCGCCGGACAGGTACAGCAACAGGTACAGCAACAGCTCGAACAGCTTGCGATCACGATCAACTTCACGATCTACACCGATCGTAGAGTGGCGGACATCACATCCAGCAGAGGTTGCCGCAACGATCTGGTTACCGCATTACGGACCAATCGACCAGGTTGTCCCGATAACCGGCAGGAGGTTGGTAAACCTACCCGGCATCGGTGGCGGTGTCCGTTTCGCTCGGTTTCTTCGGCTCCGGATGCGGGACGACCCCCAGCAGCGCCGCCTCGATGGCACGGCGTCGCTGCGGGGTGTCGCCCTCGCCCAGACCGAGGCCGAACGAGTCGACCACCACCGAACCCATCGTGTCCGCCTTGGCCCACCGCACATCCGCGCCGTGGGCGGCCAAGGCCGCGGCCAAGCGGCTGAGCAGGCCGATGCGGTCCTCGGCACGCAGTTCCAGCACCACTTCACCGGGCCGGTCGGCCTCGATCCAGATCACCCTCGGCTGAGCCTGGGCGTACCGGCTGGTTCGAACCGCCGCCTCGCGCTCCTTGTCCGCGAGCACGGAGGCCAGCTTCAGATCGCCGTTGATCGCGCGGATCAGCTCCTGACGCAGCAGCCCGGCGTCGGGCGGATTGCCGAAGGTCGGTGTGACCACGAAGGTGTCGATCGCGGTGTCACCGGAGGCGGCCAGGGTCGCGGAGAGCACCCGCAGGGAATGCAGCGCGAGCACCCCGGCCGCCTCCGAGAGCAGGCCCGGAGTATCGGGTGCCACGACCGTGACGACGTGGATGTAGCGTCCGTCGCCGGGAGTCAGTTCCACGTGCACACCACCGGCCGCGGCCTTGTCCAGCACGGCCGCGTCGACCACCGTCGGCGTCGGCGAAACCCGTTGTGGCGCCGGCTCTCCCGCCATGGCGGCGTGGCCGCGGCGCACCAGTTCCCCGATCAGGGACGCCTTCCACTCCCCCCACACGCCCGGACCGGTCGCCAGCGAATCGGCCTCGGCGAGGGTGTGCAGCAGGTCCAGCAGCTGCCGGTCACCGCCCAACGCGTCGACCACACGGTCGGCGGTCGCCGGATCGGCGAGATCACGCCGGGTCGCGGTTTCGGGCAGCAGCAGATGATGCCGCACGATCGTCGCCAGGCTGCGCACATCGTCGGGCCACAGGCCCAGCCGATGACCGATGCGGTCGGCCAGTTCGGCACCCACCACGCTGTGATCCTCGGTGCGGCCCTTGCCGATATCGTGCAGCAACGCTCCGAGCAGCAGCAGGTCCGGCCGGGCGACCCGGGTGCTCAGCGCACTGGCGTAGGCGACGGTTTCGACCAGGTGCCGGTCGACGGTCCAGGTGTGCACGGCATCGCGGGGCGGCAGATCGCGCACCGCTCCCCATTCCGGAAAGAGCCTGCCCCACAAGCCCGTTCGATCCAAGGCCTCGACCGCGTCGATGGTGTTGCGACCGGCGCCGAGCAGCACCAGCAGATCGTTGAGCGCCTCGCGCGGCCACGGCTCGCGCAGTTCGGGAGCATCCTCGGAGAGGCGGCTGAGGGTGGTCGCCGACATCGGGAGGCCGGTGCGCGCCGAGGCGGCGGCGACCCGCAGGATCAGGCCGGGATCGCGCTGCGGCCGTGCGTCGCGGGCCAGCACCACCTCACCGGCGTGTTCGACCACCCCCTCGTCGAGCGGGCGGCGAACGGGCAGACGCCGCAGCCGGGCCAGACCGCGGCGCGGCAGTGCGTTGCCGGCGGTGCGCAGGCCGACGTCGACCGAGTAGACGACCGTGCGGGCCGCGTCGCTGAGCGTGCGCGCCAGATCGAATCGATCGCCGATGCGCAGGGCGGCGCCGATTTCGTCCGCGTCCTGGGCGCGCAGCTGATCACGGGAACGCCCGGCGACCCGGTGCAGCTCGGTACGCACGTCGAGCAGCCGGCGATGGGCCGCCTCGAGACCTCCGCCGGGAACGTCGGGGCCCAGGCCGGGCATGGCGTCGGTCAGCTGGGCGATGGCCAGCGCGTCGAGCAGCTGGATATCGCGCAACCCGCCGCGGCCGCTCTTGAGGTCGGGTTCGGCCCGGTGCGCGATCTCGCCGTTGCGCTTCCACCGCGCTTGGGTCTGTTCCACCAATTCACCGAAGCGGGAACGGATTCCGGTGCGCCATTCGCGGCGCACACCGCCGATGAGCAGATTGCTCAACTCCGCGTCGCCGACGATATGGCGGGCATCGAGCATGCCGAGCACGGCGGTGAGATCGTCGGCGGCCACCCGCAGCGCCTGTGGCACGGTCCGCACGCTGTGGTCGAGTTTGATGTGGGCGTCCCACAGCGGATACCACAGCCGGTCGGCCACCTCGGCGACCCGCGCGGGGTCGACATCGTCGTGCAGCAACATCAGATCCAGATCGGAATACGGCAGCATCTCGCGCCGCCCCAGTCCGCCGACCGCCACCACGGCCAGTCCGCTGTCGGCGGTGATGCCCAGCTCCGCCCCCTTCGTGGTCAACCACAGCTCGTGCAGGTCGACCAGCGCCTGCCGCAGCGCCTCGGCGCTGAGTCGTGGCCGCCGGGGGTCACCTCCGTCGAGCAGTTGATCTCGTGCGGCCACCAGATCCTTGGCGCCCTGGGACAATTCGTCTGCACTCATACCCGCAACCACCGCCCGTTCAAGCGGGCAGCCCCGTCCCCGGCCGATGCCAGGAGCGGGGCTGCCCGAATCCTTCATTTCCTATAGTGCGTCGGCACCGCGTTCACCGGTTCGGACCCGGATCACCGATTCGACCGGGGTCACCCAGACCTTGCCGTCACCGATCTTGCCGGTGCGCGCGGCCTCGACGATCACCTCGACGACCTTCTCGACCGAGGCGTCGTCCACGACGACCTCGACCCGTACCTTCGGCACGAAATCGACCGAGTACTCCGCGCCGCGGTAAACCTCGGTGTGCCCCTTCTGGCGGCCGTACCCCTGGACTTCGCTGACCGTCATTCCCAGCACACCGGCCTGCTCGAGCCCGGACTTGACGTCCTCGAGCGTGAACGGTTTGACGATTGCAGTGATCAGTTTCATTGCGTCATGCCTCCTTGACGGCGGTACGTGCCGTGCCACCCACAGCAGCGAAATCGTATGACGTCTCCGCGTGCTCCGACTCGTCCATGCCCTTGAACTCGTCTTCCTCGGAAGCACGAATGCCGATCGTGTACTTGATGATCAGTCCCAGAATCAGCGAGACGACGAAGGAGAACGCCAGCACGGTGAAGGCACCGACGGCCTGCTTGCCGAGCTGATCGAAACCGCCGCCGTAGAACAAGCCCTTCGCGCCGCCGGCTCCCGCACCCGATTCCGGAGCGAGGAACAGACCGATCAGCAGCGTACCGACCACACCGCCGACCAGGTGGACGCCGACCACGTCGAGCGAGTCGTCGAAACCGAGCTTGAACTTCAGGCCGACCGCCAGCGCGCACAGCACACCGGCCACCGCGCCGATCACCAGCGCGCCCAGCACGTTCACCGACGAGCAGGACGGGGTGATCGCGACCAGGCCCGCGACGATGCCCGAGGCGGCGCCGAGGCTGGTGGGCTTGCCGTCGCGGAACTTCTCCACGACCAGCCAGCCGATCATCGCGGCACAGGTGGCGAAGGTGGTGGTCAGGAAGGTGGAACCGGCCAGGCCGTTGGAGCTGACCGAGGAACCGGCGTTGAAGCCGAACCAGCCGAACCACAGCAGACCGGCGCCGAGCATGACGAAGGGCAGGTTGTGCGGGCGCATCGGCGTCTTCGGCCAGCCCTTGCGCTTGCCGAGCACCAGGCACAGCGCCAGGCCCGCGGCACCGGCGTTGATGTGCACCGCGGTACCACCGGCGAAGTCGATGGCCTGCAGCTTGTTCGCGATCCAGCCGCCGTGGTGGACGATGTTGCCCGCGGCGTCCTTGACGTCGAAGTCGAACACCCAGTGCGCGACCGGGAAGTAGACGATGGTCGACCACGCGATCGCGAAGACCACCCACGCGCGGAACTTCATACGGTCGGCGACCGCACCCGAGATCAGGGCCACCGTGATGATGGCGAACATCAGCTGGAAGGCCACGAACACCGTCATCGGGATGGTGCCGGCCAGCGGAATGTTCGCCTGATCCACCGCCGCCGCGCCGGTCGACGGGTCGGCCGGGCTGGCCTTGACGGCATTGGTGCCGATCAGCCCCTTGAGCCCGAAGAACTGGGCGGGGTTGCCGATCAGGCCTAGTTTGTTGTCACCGAATGCCTCGGAAAAGCCGTAGAGCGACCACAGCACGCCGACGATGCCCATCGCGCTGATGCTCATCATGATCATGTTGAGCACGTTCTTCGAGCGGACCATACCGCCGTAGAAGAACGCCAGCCCCGGGGTCATCAATAATACGAGCGCGGAGCTCGCCAGCATCCACGCGGTGTCGCCGGTGTCGGGCACACCGAGCAAGGGATACGCCACCTTGTTCCTCCTCATCTCGGGCCCGGCCGAACTGCGGCAAACGAGCCTGCACAGAAGGGTCGCGATCTGGTGTTTCATCCGTGCCGCCGCGATGTTTCGCATGCGTGAACGGATCGGCTTCCCGTGTTGCTACCAGGTTTCCGCGCGCACACAGCGCATGTCGGCGCACTGTGAGGACCGTGTCGAAATGAGGAGGAACTGCCGTTTTCGCTGTTCGCCGCTACCCGAGGAGGGCGTCGACGAATGCGGACGGTTCGAAGGGGGCCAGATCGTCGGCGCCCTCGCCGAGGCCGACCAGTTTCACCGGCACGCCGAGTTCGTGCTGCACCTGGAAGACGATGCCGCCCTTGGCGGTGCCGTCGAGTTTGGTGAGTACCACGCCGGTGATGTCGACGACCTCCGCGAAGACCCGAGCCTGGGTGAGCCCGTTCTGCCCGACGGTCGCGTCGAGCACCAGCAGGACCTCGTCGACGGCGGCCTTCTTCTCCACCACACGCTTGACCTTGCCCAGTTCGTCCATCAGGCCGGTCTTGGTATGCAGGCGCCCCGCGGTGTCGACCAGGACCGCGTCGACACCCTCCTCGATGCCGGTGCTCACCGCGTCGAAGGCCACCGACGCCGGATCGGCGCCCTCGCGGCCGCGAACCGTATCGGCGCCGACCCGCTCACCCCACGTCTGCAGTTGGTCGGCGGCGGCGGCGCGGAAGGTGTCGGCGGCGCCGAGCAGCACGCGTCGGCCGTCGGCGACGAGGACGCGCGCCAATTTGCCGGTCGTGGTGGTCTTACCGGTGCCGTTCACGCCGACGACCAGCAGGATCGACGGGTGGTCGGCATGCGGCAGCGCTCGGATCGCGCGATCCAGGTCCGGGCGCAGGGCCTCGATCAGCACATCCCGCAGCACCTGCCGCGCCTGTTCGGCGGTGCGGACGCTGCGGGCGGCCAATTCCTCGCGCAGGCGCTCGACGACGGTCGTGGTGACCGAGGTGCCGAGGTCGGCCATGACCAGGGTGTCCTCGATCTCCTCCCACGAGTCCTCGTCGAGGTCACCGCCGCCGAGCAGGCCGAGCAGGCTCTTGCCGACCGCGTTCTGCGACCGCGACAGCCGCCCGCGCAGGCGGGTCAGGCGGCCGGCGGTGGGTTCGATCTCCTCCACGGCGGTGGGCTGGGGCGCGGGTGCGGTGGGAGTGGGTGCTGTCGGAGTAGGTGTGGTCGGGGCGCTCGGCGCCGTGGTCGGAGCCGAATCCACCGGGGCGGATTCGGGTGTCTCGACGGGGGCGGGCGTGACCGCGGTGGCGCCGTCGGTCGAGGGAGGCGCGGCGGGAGCCTCGGCCGGGGCTTCCGGCGCGGCCACTCCGTCGCCGGGTGTTTCCGTCGTTTCCGGTTCGACGGTCGGCGCGGTCGCGCTCGCCCCGTCCGCCGGGCGGTCGGCGAGGGTTTCCGGTTCCGGCAACCGCACGTCGGTGATGGTCCGGCGCACCGAGTCGCGCGGGATGGCCGCATCATCGCCGACGTGCGGCTGCCCCTCGTCGTCGGTGCGTTCGATCGGGACCGGTTCGGGGCGCGGTGGGGTCAGCGTGCCGGAACCCGCACCGCCCTGACTGAAGTTGAAGCCACCGGCCGCGGTGTACCCGCCCGACCGGTCGGTCAGCTGCTTGTCCTGCTCCTGCGCCGGGGTGATGCTCACTCGGCGGCGCTTGTACAGGACGAATCCGGCAACGAACGCCACCAGTAGTACGGCGACGATCGCGGCGATCAGAATCCAGGCTTGCGCAGTCACGGCTCCCATCCTGTCAGAACCCGCGAACGCGCCTGCGTGGCGGCAGGCGGGTGTTGCGCCCGCGACGCTACGGGCGATTCGTCACCATCCGCGCATGCCCGACACGCCGACGACGTCGGACGATAGGCCGTCCGGCCACGCATCACCGGCAACCGTCCCGATACCAACCGCCCAAGGCGCGGCGAATCCGACACAGAGACAATAGGATCGGCTCGTGACCGATCGAAATGTGCTTGGGGGACCGCTGGAGGAGTGTGGCACCGATCCTCTCACCGGCTTCTACCGGGACGGCTGCTGCAGCACCGGCCCCGAGGATCTGGGTAGCCACACCGTCTGCACTGTTGTGACCCAGGAGTTCCTGGAGCATCAGAAATCGATCGGCAACGATCTGCTGACCCCACGTCCGGAGAACAATTTCCCCGGACTGCAACCCGGCGACCGCTGGTGTGTGGTCGCGGTGCGGTGGCTGCACGCCCACGAGGACGGCGTGGCCGCGCCGGTCGTCCTGGCCGCGACCCACGAGAACGCGCTCGAGGTCGTACCGATGGAAACCCTGCGCAAATACGCCGTCGACGTCCCCGACGACGTGAGCGATCTGTTGTAGTCGCTCGCCGGATCGGCGCTCGGGCCGCCGGAGGTTCGGGCTTCCGGCGAACGAGACTCCTCACGAAGGGGCGGCCGGGGAGCCTCACGCAGCCGCGAACAGGCGGACCGCGGTATTGCGCAGCCCGATAGCCGGACGCGATCCGGGCACCATGAGCGCCGAGGCGAATCGAACCCCTCGATGTGATGCGCCGATCCGATCGCGATGCCGCCGCTCGTAGCGTTCCCACGCCGTAGCCGGGTCGTGCGGCGTCCGCGCGAGTTCCTCGGCCAGGGTGTGTGCGCCCGCGATGGCCAGGCTCGATCCGTTGCCGAACAGCGACAGGCATGAGGCGGCGTCTCCCACGACGGCGACCCGGCCCCGCGACCAGTGCGGCAGCGATACCTTGCTGACGGCGTCGAAGTAGAGGTCGCCACCGGAGCGCACCTCGTCCAGCACATCCTCGAACGGTCCCATTCGCCCGGCGAATTCCGCGACCAGCAATCGTCGCTGCGCCTCGCTGTCGCGGTAATCCAGACCGGCCACCGGCGGGCGCCGGAACATGAAGGCCGCGATCGGGCGGCCACCAGCGGGATGGACCGATACCGACCGTCCCGGCGAGTTGTACATGACCACCTCGTCCGCGGCGCCCGCGGCCCGCGTGAGAGGCACGGTGGCGATGTAGATCCCCATGTGCCGGACGAATTCCCCGTCGTCGCCGAAGGTCAGCCGGCGCACCGCCGAATGCAGGCCGTCGGCGCCGAGCACATAGTCGTAGTGCGCCCGCTCCCCCGATTCGAAGCCGACCGTGACTCCCGCCGCGGACTGCTCGATCTCGGAAATTCCTTCACCCCAGCGCATCTCGACGCGGTCGCGGGAGGCTTCGGCGAGAATGGTGGCGAGATCCGCGCGGGCGAGCTCCACCTCACCGCCCTCTCGATCGCCGACGCGCATCGAGGCGCGCCCATGGCCCCGCGCGTCGACGAACCGCAACCGATCCACCGCCGTTGCGGCAGCACGCAATTGGGGCAGCACACCCATGGCGCTCACCACCTCGAGCGCCGGCCCGCGCACGTCGACCGGGTTGCCGCTGGAGCGCAGCCCGGCGGCCCGCTCGACCACGGTCACCCCGAATCCGTATCGGCTCAGCCAGTAGGCCAGCGTCGATCCCGCGATCCCTGCTCCGGAAACGAGTACCTCGGCCATGTCGCCACCTCTCCTAAGTGGACGCTTTTCGTCCGCTTAGACCCGATGGTAGGTTAAGTGGACGTAATTCGTCCACTTGTTGAGCAGATTGGAGCCGCCGATGGTCCCGGAGCCGATTCGCCCGGATTCCCTGCGCGCCGACGCGCGCAGCAATCGCGATCACATCCTGCTCGCCGCCTTGGACGTCTTCGCCGAACGCGGCACCGACGTCCCGATGAAGCTGATCGCCGATCGCGCCGGGGTCGGAGTCGGCACGCTGTATCGCCGGTTTCCCGACCGCGACGCCCTGGTGGTCGCCACCGCGCAGGCACACCTGGACCGCCTCGCCCGCATGGCCGCGTCGGCGGGTGCCGAGGAAGCGACGGCGTGGGACGGATTGCGCCGGTTCCTGCGCGAGTGCGCGCTGCTGCGCCTGGGTGCGCTGGCGGCGGCCATCGAACCGGCCGTCCACGCGATGGTCCGCACCGATCCACGGGTGGGCGCGGTGCGCGCGGGGGTTCTGGACCGGATCGACGAGTTGATCCGTGGAGCCCAGCGAGACGGCGACCTGCGCACCGATATCGGTCTCACCGAGCTCGGTCTCCTGATGACCGTGCAGGTCTACGCCCAGCCCGGGGAGTCCTATCCCGCGGCGGTGGATCGAGTGCTCGCCATCGTGTTCGACGGGCTGCGGCCGGTGTCACGCTGAATCGGGTTTCACACCGGCGTCCGGATACCCACAGGCGGGTACTGTCGATCGCGTGACGTGGTGGCGGGGGCGGATGCGCGCACCATCGGGGCGGCCGCGTGGTGCGGAGATCGACGAACTGTTCGGCCCGTCGCGCAAACACGTTCACGAGCGCAAGGAATGGGTGGCGATCGCGAAGGTCGACGACCGTCTCGCGGGGGACGACCCGATCGTGGACCTACCGTCGGGCACCGTCACCCTCTCACCCACCCGGCGCACGGCACGCGAGGTTCCGGATACCGACACGTAGCAACCGGTCCCTTCGACGAATGCCGAATCCGTGTGGCGCCGTGGATCACCCGGTGCCGACCGGATCCCTTCCCGCCGCACTCGCGGCACGGCGCAGCCGGTGAGCCTTCTGCCTGCACGCCGGCGAGCAGTACCGGGCGGGCCGTCCGGTCTCCGCATGCGCCACGTCCGCCCCGCAGATGGGGCAGCTCCCGCTGTCACGATTCGCGTCGGCCACCGTCGTTTCGTTACGGTCGAGCGAAAAGTTCGCCGGTTTCGTTACGGCCGAGTCGGCGCGCATCGCCGCCAGCAGCAGGGCGGCGGGGCGGGACAGTTCATCGCGAGCGTTCGAAACACGCTGCATGGCAACACAACCGGTGAAGATCGCCAGCACATCGGCCAGGGTCAGGTCGGCACGCACTCCGCCCGCGCGCCGCGCCGCCTCCAGCAGTTGCCCGACGGCGAGATGGAATCGCTCGCCCGCGTCCCGGAGCAGCATCCGCGGCCAGCCGTCGTCGGCGTCGAGCAGATCGCACATCGCCTTGTTCCCGGGCGTGCGCGTGACGACCTCCGCGCAGAATCCCAGGAAGGCCGCGGCGGGGTCCGGATCGTCGCGCAGCATCAGCGCCCGCGCGGTGAGCCGGTCGATCCGTTGCTGCAGCACGGCCTCGAGCAGGTCCGTCTTGGTCGGGAAATGGCGATGCACGGTGCCGGCACCCACGCCGGCGCGGCGGGCGATCTCGGCCAGTGACACCGACGTTCCGGATTCGGCGAAGGCCCGCTGGGCGGCGGCGAGGATACGAGCCCGGTTGCGGCGCGCGTCGATTCGGGTGCCCGGCACGCCGGGTGCCGGTGCGCGCACGCCGTAACGAAACCCCGCGTCGGCGGATGGCGGAGACGACATCGCTGCTCCTATCGTGCGAATACGGGTCGACCGACCCGATTCTATCGAAAGGGATCATCCGAGATGACCGTCCACGACAACCTCGTTCTCGTCACCGGCGCGACCGGCAAACAGGGTGGCGCCACGGCCCGCAGGCTGCTCGCCCACGACGTCCCGGTCCGCATCCTGGTCCGTGATCCCGCCGCCGAGGCGGCGCGCGAACTCGCCGCCCTCGGCGCGGAAGTGGCCGTCGGCGACTTCGACGCCCCGGCTACCCTCACCGCGGCGGTGGCCGGAACACGAGGCGTCTTCCTGGTTCCCCCGGCGGCCTTCGGCCCCGACGGCTGGGATGTCGAGCTGGAGGCGGCCCGCGGTGCCGCCGTGATCGACGCGGCCCGCAACGCCGGAACCGACCACATCGTCTTCACCGGCGTGGCGTCGTTCGACAACGAAATCCCGTGGGGCAGCGCCGGAAAGCGGCAGATCGAGCAGGCGCTGGCCGACAGCGGCATGCGCTACACCGTGCTGCGCCCGGTCCGGTTCATGGAGAACTATCTGGCGCAGGGCCTGCCGCTCGACGGCTTCGTCGACGGAGTGAACGTCCACCTGTTTCCGGCCGATCGCCCGGCGCAGATGATCGCGGTGGACGATATCGCCGCGGTCGCCGCGCTGGCCTTCGCCGACCCCGAACGGTTCTCCGGGCAGACACTCGAACTCGCCGGCGATGCCGTGACCCCCACCGCCGCGGTGGAGCTGATCTCCCGCGCGACCGGATATCCGGTGCGATATCGCGAAATCACCGAGGCGGAGGCCGGCGAACTGGGTGAACAGATCGCCAACACGTGGCGCCTGAGCCATCAGGGCCACGGCTGGCATGCCGATATCGACCAGATCCGCCGGATCCACCCGGGGCTGCAGAGCCTGGAGACCTGGCTGGCCAGCACCGGCGCCGCGGTTCTGAAGTCCCGGTTCGCGGCGGGCGACTAGGTCGTCGCGCCCACCAGATTCTCCCCGCGCAATCGCTGCGAGATGACCTGGGTGATGCCGTCGCCGCGCATGCTCACGCCGTACAGCGCGTCGGCGATCTCCATCGTCGGCTTCTGGTGGGTGATGACGATCAGCTGCGACTTCTCCCGCAACTGCTCGAACAGGCCGATCAGGCGGCGCAGGTTGGTGTCGTCCAGGGCCGCCTCGACCTCGTCCATCACATAGAACGGAGAGGGGCGGGCCCGGAAGATCGACACCAGAAACGCCACGGCGGCAAGGGATTTCTCACCACCGGACAGCAGCGACAGCCGCTTCACCTTCTTCCCCGGCGGCCGCGCCTCCACCTCGATACCGGTGGTGAGCATATCGCTGGGGTCGGTCAGCAGCAGCCGTCCCTCGCCGCCGGGGAACAGGCGGCCGAACACCTGCACGAATTCGCGTTCCACGTCCTCGTAGGCCTCGGTGAACACCTGCAGAATGCGGGCGTCGACCTCGGCCACCACATCGAGGAGATCCTGGCGGGCCTTCTTGACATCCTCGAGTTGGGTGGACAGGAAGTTGTAGCGCTCCTCCAGGGCCGCGAATTCCTCCAGCGCCAGGGGATTGACCTTGCCGAGGGTGGCGAGGTCCTTCTCCGCGCGTTTGACCCGGCGCTCCTGGGTGGCGCGGTCGTAGGGCATTTCCTGCGGTGGGCTCACCTGGTCGCCGCGCTCGCGGGCCTGCTCGTACTCCTGCATCTCCAGGGCGGTCGGCGGCATCGGCACATGCGGACCGTATTCGGCGACGAGTTCGTCGAGCGCGATGCCGAACTGCTCGGCGATGGTGGTTTCCAATTGCTCGATGCGCAGCGCGGATTGGGCCCGCGCGACCTCGTCGCGATGGACGGCATCGGTCAGCTGGGTGAGTTGTGTGCTCAGTGCCCGCACCCGTTCCTTGATCTGATCCACCTGGCCGGCGCATTCGGTCCGCCGGCGGACCAGCTCGTCGCGCCGCGCGGCCGCCTCCCCCACCACGGTTTCCAGCTCGGCGGCGATCCGCTCGGCCGATTCGGCGACCACCGCCGCCACCTCGGCGGCACGGCGGCGGGCGGCCTGGGCGCGTTCGGCGCGGGCGCGGGTCTCGCGTTCGGCGCGCGCCGCGCGGCGCAGCGAATCCGCTTTGCCCCGTACCGATTCCGCGCGCTCCTCGGCGGTGCGCACCGACAGCCGGGCCTCCACCTCCATGGCGCGAGCCTCGGCCAGCGCCGCGGCGGCCTGTTCGCGCTCCTGCCCGGCGGTGTCGGTGCCCGCGTCGGCGTCGGAATCCAGATCGGACTGTTCGGATTCGGCATGACGCAGCCGGCCCTCGAGTTCGGCCAGGGCCGTCAGGTTCTCGTCGCGCGCGGACTCGGCCTCGGCGCGCTGGGCCAGCAAGCGCTCGTATTCGGAGTGGGCGCTGCGCGCTGTCGCACCGAGACGGCCCAGCCGGTCGTAGATCGCCACCAGCGCCTGATCGGATTCGTGCAATGCCAGCAACGCCTGGTCGACGGCCTGTTTGCGATCGTTCTGCTCGGCGAGCGCACCCGACAGCGCGGCCTCGACCTCCTCGGCCTGCCGCTGCCATGACACCAGTTCCGCGGCGGCGGCATCGATATCGGCCTGCACCTCGATCTGGCTGGGCGCGCGGTCCGAACCGCCGAGCACCCAGCCCGAACCACTCAGATCGCCGTCGCGGGTCACCACCCGCAGTTCCGGTCGGCGGGAGAGGATGTCGGCCGCCTGCGTCAGATCGTCGACGACCACGGTGCCGGCGGTGAGTGCCGCGACCGCACCACGCAGCCGGTCCGGGCAATCGATCACCTCGGCGAGCGGGCGCACTCCCGCGGGCAGGTCACCGATTTCGCCGCGGGGCTGCGCCGCACCGCCGTAGACGACGGCCGCGCGGCCGCCGTCGGCATCCTTGAGCGCGCGCATCGCCGCCTGCGCGGTGGGGTGTGCGTCGGCGGCGATGGCGTCGGCCAGCGGGCCGAGCGCGGCGGCCACGGCGGCCTCGAATCCGCTGTGTACCCGCACCATTCCCGACAGCCGGCCCTGCAAGCCGTCGGCGCGGTTGTCCAGCAGCCAGGCGCCGCCGTCCTTGCGGGCCAGGCCCATGGTCAGCGCCTCGATGCGGGCGGTCAGCGAGGCGACCTTCTTCCCCGCCTCGCGGTCGCGTTCGCGCAGTTCGGTCACCCGCGCATCGGCCAGCTCCAGCGCCTGGGCGGCGTGCTCGTAGGCGGCGTCGAGGCCTTCCTCACCGGCGTCGAGTTCGCTCAATTCGGTTTGCACGGACTCGAATTCGGCCTCGGCGGCATCACCGCGCTGCCGGGCCGCGGCCAGTGCCTCCGACAGCCGGGCGATATCGCCGTCGGCCGACTGGGCGCGGTGGCGCAGGGTATCGACCTGCCCGGCCAGGCGGGCCAGACCCTCGCGCCGATCGGCGATGGCGCGCACCGCGGCGAGGTGGGCCTGTTCGGCGGCCTTGGCGGCCTGTTCGCGGTCGAGCAATTGATCGCGGGCGGCCTCCAGGGTCGCGGTGGCCACCTCGACCGCCTCGAGCAGTTCGGCCTCCTCGGCCTGCACCCGGTCCGCCTCGGCCTCGAGTTGTTCGGGGTCGCGGCCGGTGCCGGTGGGCTGTTCGATGGTGAGATTGCGGGCCCGGTCGCGGGCGATCCGGATGGTCGCGTTGACCCGCTCCACCAGCGCCGACAGCTGGAACCAGGTCTGCGCGGCCGCCTCGGCACCGGGCGTGAGCCGCGAGAGCTGGAATTCCTGCTGCGCCAGCGCCGCATTGGCGGCATCCAATTCGGCTTGCACGGTGATCTGCTGTTCGCGGGCGAAGGCTTCCTTGCTCTGCTGGCTTTCCAGTTCGCGGCGGCGCGCCACCAGATCGTCGGCGGCCAATCGCAGCCGGGCATCGCGCAGTTCGGACTGGACGGTGGCCGCGCGCCGGGCCACCTCGGCCTGGCGGCCCAGCGGTTTGAGCTGGCGGCGCAGTTCGGTGGTGAGGTCGGTCAGGCGAGCCAGATTGGCCTGCATCGCATCGAGTTTGCGCACCGCCTTCTCTTTGCGCTTGCGATGTTTGAGCACACCCGCGGCCTCTTCGATGAAGGCGCGGCGGTCCTCGGGTCGCGATTCCAGAATCGCCGAGAGCTGGCCCTGGCCGACGATGACATGCATTTCCCGGCCGATACCGGAGTCGGACAGCAGTTCCTGGACATCCATCAGCCGGCAGGAGTTGCCGTTGATCTCGTACTCACCGGCGCCGTCGCGGAACATCCGGCGAGTGATGGAGACCTCGGAGTAGTCGATGGGCAGCGCGCCGTCGGAATTGTCGATGGTCAGTGTGACTTCAGCGCGGCCCAGCGGCGCCCGTCCGGCGGTCCCGGCGAAGATGACGTCCTGCATCTTCCCGCCCCGCAGCGCCTTGGCGCCCTGCTCCCCCATCACCCAGGTCAGCGCGTCGACGACGTTCGATTTGCCGGACCCGTTCGGCCCCACCACACAGGTGATGCCGGGCTCGAGCCGCAGCGTCGTCGCGGACGCGAAGGATTTGAATCCCTTCAGCGTCAGACTCTTCAGGTGCACAGTCGGTCAGGCTACCCGGTCGGGGTGCGTTGCCGGTCGGATGCCGGGCGAACGTGTTCGCCCGGCATCCGCCGAGTAGGGCCCGGAATCAGGCGGCGGTGACGGTCAGCGTGAAGTCGCTGGGCGAGCCGTCGGCGGAGCTGACGTAGATCTGGTAGTCGAGGCCGTCGGCCACGACCTCGGCGTGCGGGACGTCGGCCGCGATCGGACCTCCGATCAGCGGTGCCAGGGTCACGCGCGCCTGGCCGTTGTTCGAGGTGATGTCGACGATCAGCTTCTGCCCCCGGGCCGATCCGATGGAGTAATTGGCGATCTTGTTCGCCACCACGGACCCCTGGCCGGTGACGGAGTTCTGGCCGGGCGCGATCGCCAGTCTCGTGACACCACCGCTGTCGATCGACGGCAGCGGCATCGGAGCTGCCGAGGCGACGCCGCCGGCGACCGCGAAGGTGGCGGCGGCGAGCAACGCGACCAGCACGGCCGGTACCGCCCGGACGAACATACGAAGCACTCGAGATGCGTACATGAGGGTCCATCTTTCCTCACACGAGGCTCCGAAACGCAAGTCCCCGCGCGCATTTCGGACACACACGGGCCGGGCCCGGCCTGCGGCGGACCGCCTCGGCACACCGCCCGCTATCGCAATAAGTTAACGACCATTTGCGCTCGACCCGAAGTAAATGAGAAGGTAGAGGCCCGTTTATCGCACAAGGAGTTCTTCGTGAATCTGGACTGGTCGCCCACCGATCTGGCGTTTCGCGACGAGGTGCGGCGCTTCCTGGACGAGAATTTGACCCCGGAACTACGTCGCGCCGGTCAGCTCGCCACCAGCGTGTACCCGGATCACGAGGCCAGCATGCAGTGGCAGCACATCCTGCACGCCCGTGGCTGGGCGGCGCCGGCCTGGCCGGTCGCCCACGGCGGCCGTGACTGGAGCATGACGCAGCACTACATCTTCGATCGTGAATCCACGCTCGCGGGCGCGCCCGCACTCTCGCCGATGGGCATCCGGATGGTCGCGCACGCGATCATCGCCTTCGGCACCCCGGAGCAGAAGGACTACTTCCTGCCGCGCATCCTCACCGGCGAGGTCTTCTTCTGCCAGGGCTATTCCGAACCCGAGGCGGGCTCCGATCTGGCATCACTGACCATGGCCGCGGTCTCCGACGGCGACGATCTGGTGTGCACCGGTTCCAAGATCTGGACCACCCACGCCACCGAGGCCAACTGGATCTTCGCCCTGGTCCGCACTTCGAAACTGGAACGCAAACAGCAGGGCATCACCTTCGTGCTGATCCCGATGGACACCCCCGGCATCGAGATCCGCCCGCTGGTCATGACCTCCGGCGAGCAGGTGCAGAACCAGGTGTTCTTCGATGGTGTCCGGGTGTCGAAGACCAACGTCATCGGCCGCATCGACGAGGGCTGGACGGTCGCCAAACACCTGCTGAACTTCGAACGCGGCGGTTCGGCCTACGGTCCGGCGCTGCAGGTGCTGGCCGAATCGCTGGCCGAGCACGCGGCCGGACAGCCCGGTTTCGCCGGCGGCAGCCTGCTCGACGAACCCGCCTTCGCGGCGAAACTGGCCGACGCACGGATCCGGGCCGACGTCCTCGAGATTCTGGAATACCGGACCATGTCGGCCATTTCGCGCGGTAAGGATCCGGGTCCGGCCGCGTCCACGATCAAGATCCTGGGCACCGAATTGAGCCAGCGGCTCACCGAATTGGCCTTCGAGGCCGCCGGCCCGCGCGGGCGCGCCTATCAGCCGCACGCCGCCATGCCGGGCGGTCCGGTCGCCGACTTCGTCGCACCCGCCGACGGATATCTCAGCGGCGAACCGTGGCAGGCCGTCGCGCCGCTGCGGTACTTCAACGACCGCGCGGGCTCGATCTACGCGGGCAGCAACGAGATTCAGCGCAACATCATCGCCAAGGCAACCCTGGGACTGTGAGAGATGGACTTCGAATTCACTGCCGAACAGCAACTGCTCCGTGACACGGTCACCGAATTTCTCGCCGCCCGTTACGATCTGGAGAAAAGCCGGGCCGCGGCGCGGGTCGGCGCCGGCCATCAGCCGGAGATCTGGCGCGGCTTCGCCGAGGAGGTCGGCATTCTGGGGGCGAGCCTGCCCGAGAGTGTCGGCGGATTCGACGGCGGCGCCATCGAGACCATGATCATCGCCGAGGCGCTCGGCGGCGCCCTGGTCGTCGAACCCTATGTCGACACCGCCGTTCTGGGTGGCGGACTGCTGCGCCGCGCCGGCGGCGCGCGGGCCGAGGCACTGTTGCGCGGCATCGTCGACGGCTCGGTGATCACGGCCTTCGCCGCCCTGGAAGCCGACTCCGGATACGACCCCGCCCGCGTGGCCACGACCGCCCGCCGCGACGGCGACGACTGGGTCCTCGACGGCGCCAAGGCGGTGGTGACCACTGCACCGCTGGCCACCCATCTGCTGGTGACCGCACGCACCTCCGACGCGGCCGGTCTGTCGCTGTTCGTGGTGCCGGCCGACGCGGCCGGTCTCACGCAGCACCCCTACCGCACGATCGACGAACGCCGCGCGGCCGATCTGGTCCTCGACGGCGTCCGGATCGGCGCCGACGCGCTGCTCGGCGCCGAGGGCGCGGCCTGCGAGTCGGTCGCGCGGGCCATCGACGAAGCGATCGCCGCCATCTGCGCCGAAGCCGTGGGCGGAATGCGGCGGGTACTCGCCGACACCGTCGAATACAGCAAGCAGCGCCGCCAGTTCGGCGTGCCCATCGCCAGTTTCCAGGTGCTGCAGCACCGTATGGTCGATATGCACCTGGAGCTCGAACAGGCCGTGGCCGCCACCTATCTGGTGACGCTGAAGCTCGACGCCGAGCCGGAGGTCCGCGCCTTGGCCGCCGCGGCGGCCAAGGCCACCGTCGCCCGGGCCGCCGGCTTCATCGGCCAGCACGCGGTGCAACTGCACGGCGCGATGGGCATGACCGAGGAACTCGCGATCGGGCATTTCTTCAAGCGGCTCACCGCGATTCGCACCGAGTGGGGTTCCGCGGATCAGCACATCGCCCGTTACGCCGCGCTGACGCGGGCCTGAGCGGCGCACACGATCGCCGGGGCGCGGCCCCATACCGCCGACGCCCCGGACATGTTTTCGGCCGGAATCCGAATCGGATTCCGGCCGAAAACGCGCCGGGGATGCCGGGCTCGCCCCGCCACCGTCGGGAGCGAACCCGCGCGATCATCGGTCCCGGCGTGATCGGGTCACCCCACTCAGCGCAGGGGGGTGAAATCGCGCGAGGCGATATAGGTCGGCCGCTGGTGCAGGGCCGAATACGGTTCTTCGAGAGTGTTCTCCACGCTGTTGAACACCAGGAAGACGTTCGAGCGCGCGAACGGCGTGATGTTGTTCGACGAGCCGTGCATGATGTTGGAATCGAACA
The DNA here is from genome assembly GCF_000308535.1 of Nocardia cerradoensis NBRC 101014. GTDB lineage: Bacteria > Actinomycetota > Actinomycetes > Mycobacteriales > Mycobacteriaceae > Nocardia > Nocardia cerradoensis. The sequence goes on from NZ_BAFW01000178.1 coordinate 23,400, forward strand.
GCAGCGCCGAACCGCGTGCGCCGGTGAACTGCGCGATGCCGTACTTGTCGGCCAGCTGGGCCAGATCCTCCTGCGCGGGCACGCCGATCTGCTGCTCTCGCAACGATTCCCGGTAGTGCTCGTCCGGAGTCTCGCCCTGGCACGGCATGAACTGCCGATGCGAGCCCGGCAGCAGCATCAGGCTGCCGTTGAACGGATAGTTGTCGGTCAGCGCGATCGACAGGCTCACCGCACGCGGTGAGGGCATCCCGTCCTCGGCGTGCCAGGTCTCGAAATCCGAATGCCAGTAGAACCCGGCGCCCTCGAAACCGGGCATGTAGTTCACCCGGCTCTGATGGATGTAGACCTCGGAACCGAGAATCTGCCGGGCCAGCCCGACGATCCGCTCGTCCCGCACCAGCTCCGCCACCACGGCGCTGATCTTGTGCACCTCGAAGATCGAACGCACGCTGTTCGACTTCTTCTCGATGATCACCCGTTCGTCGGCACGCAACACCGGGTCGGCGGCCAGCCGATCGATGTCGGTGGCGATATCGGCCACCTCCATCGGGGTCAGCAACTCGTCGATGATCGCGTACCCATCGGCATCGAAATTCTGCAGCTCCGGCGAGGTGACCGTGCCCCACACCGTGGGGTCGGTGCGCTCCACCGGCGGTACCGCTACGGCAGTTCTGGTCCGGTAGCGGTCGATTCGACTCTCCGCCAACGTCATCGCGGGGTCGTCCTCCTAACTACATCACTACTCGCCGACGGCCACCAGCGGGTAGACGCCGTTCTCGTCGTGAACTTCCTTGCCCGTGACCGGAGGATTGAACACACACAGCATCCGCATCAGGGTGCGGGTCTCGACCCGATGCCGCTCGTGTCCGTTGAGCAGGTACATCGTTCCCGGCGCCAGGTCGTAGGTGACGTCGTTGGTCAGGTCCGTGAGCGTGCCCTCGCCCTCCACCAGCCACACCGCTTCGACGTGGTTCTGGTAGTGGAACTCGTGCACGGTGTTCGGCTGGATCGTCGTCTCGTGAAAGGAGAAACCCACCCCGTCGCCGCCGAGGATGATCCGCTTGCTACGCCAGTTCTCGGCCGCGACGTCGCGGTCGGTTCCGGTGATCTCGGCAGTGGTACGCACGATCATGGTCAGTTGCCTCCTCGGGCCATGTCGACCGCCCGGTCCAGGATGCCGAGGCCGTGGTCGAGTTCGTCGTCGGTAATGGTCAGCGGCGGCAGCAGCTTGACCACCTGGTCTTCGGCGCCGGAGGTCTCCACCAGCAGGCCCTCCTCGAAGGCGATGCTGCTGACCTTGCCCGCCTCCGAGGCGTCGTCGAACACCAGTCCCTGCACCAGCCCGCGGCCGCGGGTCGAGACACCCTCGAAGTTCTCCGCGAGGGCCTCGAACGACTTTCGGATCTTCTCGCCCTTGGCGGCGGTGGACACCTCCAGCCGGTCGTCGGTCCAGTAGTGCTCGAGCGCCACGCGGGCGGTCACGAACGCCGGATTGTTGCCGCGGAAGGTGCCGTTGTGCTCACCGGGCGCCCACTGGTCCAGCTCGCGCTTCATCAGCACCAGCGCCAGCGGCATGCCGTACCCGCCGATCGACTTCGACAGGGTGACGATGTCGGGGGTGATGCCGGCGATCTCGAAGGAGAAGAACGGCCCGGTCCGGCCGCAGCCCATCTGCACATCGTCGACGATGAGCAGAATTCCGCGCGCGGCGCACAGCTCCGACAGGTGCCGCAGCCACTGCGCCCGAGCGACATTCACGCCGCCCTCGCCCTGCACGGTTTCCACGATCACCGCCGCGGGCTTGTCCACACCGGAGGAATTGTCATCGAGGACCCGCTCCATCCACGCCAGATCGTCGGTACCGTCCAGATACCCGTCGTAGGGCATCGGATTCACGTGGTTCAACGGTACCCCGGCGCCCGCGCGCTTGGTCGCGTTACCGGTCACCGAGAGCGCACCGAGGGTCATCCCGTGGAATGCGTTGGTGAAATTCAGAATCGACGTGCGGCCGGTCACCTTGCGGGCAAGTTTCAGTGCCGATTCCACCGCGTTCGCACCGGTGGGGCCGGGGAACTGGACCTTGTAATCGAGGCCCCGCGGATCCAGCAGAACGTTGTTGATCGTCTCCAGCAATTCACGCTTCGCGACGGTCGACATATCGAGTCCGTGCGTAATTCCGTCACGGGCGATGTAATCGATCAACGCTTCTTTGAGAACGGGGTTGTTGTGCCCGTAGTTGAGCGCTCCCGCGCCCGCGAAGAAATCGAGGTAATCACGTCCGCTACCGTCGCGCAGCCAGGCGCCGGAGGCGGTGTCGAACAGCGTGGGCCACGAGCGGCAATATCCACGGACATTCGATTCGAGCGATTCGAAAATGGTCATCTCAGCGGTGGTCATCGATGATCCTTCCTATCGTTTTGCGTCACCCTGCAGTGGCGCGATCCGGTACAGGTCCTCCGATTCGTGCCCGTCCGGAAAATCTTCTGGCTCGAACAACGTTTCTCGCGTCATTTCCGCGTCACGGCGCCGGGCCAGTGACGCGAACATTGCCAGCGAGGCTTCGTTGTCCGGCGAAACGGTTGTCTCCAACTTCGAAACACCTTGGTCGGCAACGTCTTCGACGAGCCGATCCAGCATTGCAACGCCCACTCCGCGGCCGCGGAAGGCGTGATCGACGGCTACCTGCCAGATGAACAGTGTGTCCGGCGATTCCGGGCGCAGATATCCCGTGACGAATCCTGCTATCTCCGAGCCGATTTCGGCCACGACGGTGGTCGAGGCGAAGTCACGGCTCCACAGCAGATACGAGTAACTCGAATTGGCGTCGAGCACTTGGGAATCCACTGCGATTCGCCACATCCGCGCTCCGTCTTCCACCCGCGGCCGACGAATCAGCGTCTGGGAGGAAACGTGCCGACGGCCGTTCGACTCGTCGGTTGCCGGAGAACTGAACGACATACTCCGCGTTCGGGTCTGCATCACCTCTTCAGAATTGCCCGCGAACGTTGAGGTCTATCGTGCGACTACTTTACGGTTGTGTTACAGAAGTATGATCGGTGAATTTCGTCACGGTGGGCAACCACACCATGAATCGAGCACCTCCGCCGGGACGGTCGTCACATTTCACGCGGCCCCCGTGGGCGGCGACGGTTTCGGCCACCAAAGCCAATCCGATGCCGGTGCCCGAACGTTTCCCGCGGCGCACCGTCACGAATCTTTCGAAGATGCGTTGCCGATCCTGCGGCGCCACTCCCGGACCGGCGTCGTCGACCGTGATCACCATTTCGTCCCCGGCGCGCGCGACCCCCACCGCGATCACTCCGCCGCCGTGCCGCTGCGCATTCTCGAGCAGATTCACCAGCGCTCGCTCGAGTTCGAGCTTCCGCCCGGTCACGATTCCGTCGTCGGCGACGGTCAGCAGTTCCGGTGAATAATGCATTTCCGCCAGGGTGTGGGTGAGCAGTGCGCGCACCGACAGCGGTTCGGCGTCGGCGCCGTGCATGCGCGCCTCGGCCCGGGCCAGCGCCAGCAGATCGTCGAGCAACCTGCGCAGATGGTCGAGTTCGGCGCGGACCAGATCCAGCGCCCGCCGCGACCGTTCCGGAAGTTGATCCTCATAGCGCGACAT
>NZ_BAFW01000177.1 GCF_000308535.1 Nocardia cerradoensis NBRC 101014
CGGCGGACGAGCCCGCACCGCCGCCGCTCGGGTCCGGCGGTGCGGATTCGGCGGGGCCGGGCGTTTCGGCACTCACGAGCCGGACCTGCTACGGGCTCGGGGCGGGCGAGGGGACGGGGCCGAAACACGAACGGCCACTTGCCTTTCCACCGGTCGCATCGTCCCGGCGAACGATGCGGCCGTGATCGAGTCGGCGACATCACGACACACGATCATCGACCTGCCCTTCCACGGGGCGAGCCCAGCGGACCTGGGACACAGCGTCCTGCCGGAACGCGCCCTGTTCACATGTTTCCGAGTTGTCCACACACGCCGAAACCGATCTTTCCATGTCCCTCGCTTCCGGCGAGGGTGGGACGCATGCGCTGGATGTCGGCACTTCTCCTGGGGGCGGCGATGGTGGCCGCGACCTGCGGCGCCACCACGGCAGCGGCCGCGCCCGCGGCCGGATTCGGCTGGCCGCTGCAGCCGCGTCCGGCCGTCGTGCGTGGTTTCGACAAACCGCGCCACGATTGGCTACCGGGCCATCGCGGAGTCGATCTCGCCGGCGCCGCCGGGCAGGCGGTACTCGCCGCCGGCGCCGGAATCGTGGTGTTCGCGGGTGAGGTGGGCGGCAAACCGGTCGTCTCGGTCGACCATCCGGGCGGGCTGCGCACGACCTACGAGCCGGTGCGAGCGGATGTGCCGGTCGGCCGCCGAGTCGAGCGCGGGTCGGCGCTGGGGACGCTGCAACCCGGACATGTGGGCTGCCCCGGCGTCTGCCTGCATTGGGGTCTGCGGCGCGGCCGTGACTATCTGGACCCCCTCGGCCTGGTGCGCCACGCACCCGTACGCCTGAAGCCGGTGCGGCCGCCCGCTCCCCCGGCGCCTCACGGAGGTCCCGTGGCGGCCCCCGCCGATCTAGCGGACGGCCTCGGCGGCAGTGGATTCCTGTTCGGACAGTTCACGCTTCCACTGCCGGAAGCCCTCCTCGGTGCGCCCGCGCCGCCAGTATCCGGAGATGGAGGCCCACTCGGCCGGCACCCCGCGCTCGGTGCGGACATAGCGCCGCAGATCGTGCATCACCTTGTCGGCCTCGCCGTGGATGAAGACGTGCACGCGGCCTTCGCGCCAGGGCTCGGCGCGCACCGCGGCGGCCAGCGCTTCGCCGGGGGCACGATCGCCACGGTGCACCCACTCGAGTTCGACCGCCACGGGGCGCGGGAAATCCAATTCGTCGGCAGGACCGGCGATTTCGACGAATACTCGGCCGACCGCATCGGACGGCAGGGCGGCACACGCCGCGGCGATGGCGGGCAGGGCCGCCTCGTCACCGGCGAGCAGATGCCAATCCGCCTCCGGCTTGGGGGAATACGCACCACCAGGCCCGAAGAGTTCGATGCGGTCGCCGGGCCGGGCCGTGGCCGCCCACGGCCCGGCCACCCCCTCGTCACCGTGGTAGACGAAATCGATGGCGATCTCCTCGGCCTCGGTGTCGATCGAGCTCACGGTGTAGGTGCGCGTGGTTTCGCCGTCGGGACCGGGGAAGAGCAGTTTGACGTAGGCGTCGGTGAAGCCGTTGGGCTGGAATCCGGCGAAACCCGGGCCGCCCAGATACACCCGGATCAGATGGTCGGTCAGGCGTCGCGTGCGCCTGACCTCGAACGACAGTTTGGTGCGAGTACGAGCCACAGTGCGTTACCTCCAATATTAGGGTTACCTAAGGAAGGTAGCACGACTGATCTCCGATAGCTCGAAGTATATCGGCAACATCGTCGACTGTTCGAGGTCGCGCCGACGCCCCTGGTGCGGCACTCGCTCTGCGGGCGAGGATGGAGCCATGGCGAATTCCCCGGCCGCCGAGCCTTTCACCTACCCAGAAGTCGGAGCGACCGCCGGCGAATTCCCGCCCGGCTATCACCACTTCCGCCTGCGCCGCCGCATCGGCAGCGGGCGAGCGCTGTTCGAATCCGCCGGCGATCAGATCCTCGCCTACCGCATGCAGCGCGGCACCGGCATTTTCCAGCACGCCGATACCCCGGTCGCCGAACCGGGAACGGCGCTGACGGTGCGACTGGGCATCGCCGGTCTCGGCATCACGGCACCCTGCCGGGTGATCTACGCGGTCGACGAACCGACCCGCCGCGGCTTCGCCTACGGCACCCTGCCGGGCCACCCGGAAATCGGCGAGGAACTCTTCGCGGTGGAATACGATCCCGCCGACGAGACGGTGTACGGCGTAGTGGCCGCCTTCTCCCGTCCCGCCACCTGGTACACGAAGCTCGGTGGCCCCGTCGTCCGCGCGATCCAGCACTTCATCGCCGGCCGCTACATCGACGCCATCCGCCCCTAGGCGACGACGGGAGGCCGTAGGCGACGACTTGGTCGCACCGTAGGCGGCGACGCGAAAGCCTTCGGCTTGGTCCACCTTCTGCTCGAAGCTTCGCACCATCGCGTCGGTGTCAGGACGCAGCCGACGACCGAATGCCTTCTCAGGTCAGGGTCGTTCTCGGCACCGGGCAGGATGAACCCGTGCCAGACCGTCTCGTCCCATAGGTCGGCCCGGATGTCGTACGGCCGCGCATCGTCTGGGGTGCGAGTCGACGAACTCACGAATTCCGGGTGCCGAATCTCGCGGTGCGACACGCACCTCGGACCGGCCTTGCCGGTCCGCCGAGCACGGGTCAGAGCGCGCCCAACGCCGGAGAGCGCCCCGGCATCGCGCCGGCTCCGCGAAACAGACTGCGTGCCTTGTGTCCGAACTACCGTGGCCAACAACGTGTTTCGTGCTCGGAAGCCGAACGGCATCATCGCCGCGATCCTGCGGGGCATCCGTCGCACCGCTGTTCAGGCGCGGGGGTGGGCCTGGTCGTGCACTCGTTTCAGGCGCTCGATCGAGACGTGGGTGTAGAGCTGCGTGGTCGCCATACTGGCGTGGCCGAGCAGTTCCTGGACCACACGCAGGTCGGCTCCCCCTTCCAGCAGATGGGTGGCGGCGGTGTGGCGCAGTCCGTGCGGGCCCAGGCCAGGCGCTCCCGGTACGGCCGAAACAACCTCGTGCACAACGGTTCTGGCCTGACGCTGGTTCAGTCGGCGGCCGCGCCGGCCGAGCAGCAGCGCGCGCCCGGATTCGGCGGTGGCCAGGTGCGGGCGGCCGAAGTTGAGCCAATTCTCCAACGCCCGGTCGGCGGGCAGGCCGAACGGTACCGAGCGCTCCTTGTTGCCCTTGCCCAGTACCCGGACCAGCCTCCTGCCGCGGTCGACGTCGTCGATGTCGAGTCCGCACAGTTCGCTGACCCGAATTCCGGTGGCGTACAACATCTCCACCACGAGCCGATCCCGCAGCGCCATCGGATCGCGCTGCGCCGCACCGGATTCCGCGGCGTTCATGGCCGCGTCGGCCTGCTCCTCACTCAGGACGGCAGGCAGGATTCGGTGCGCACGGGCCGAGCCCAGCCGCGGACCGGGATCGGCGACGAGGCGGCCGGTGTGCGTCAACCAGGCGGTGAACGTCCGCGCGGCCGATGCACGCCGCGCCATGGTGGTCCGGGCGGCGCCCCCGGCGGATTGTTCGGCCAGCCACGAACGCAACAGCGGCAGATCGATCTCTCCCACCGCGGCATCCGGCGAACGGGCACACAGATGCTCCAGCAGAGATCGCGCATCCCCGAGATAGGCCCGCACCGTGTGCGCGGACCGGTTGCGCCCGAGAAGCAGATGCCGTTCGTACTGCTCGAGCAGATCCGCGAGATCGCCCGGTAATCCGTCCATTTCTCCACGTTCACCGGCGGCGGCTCCGCGCGCAAGCCCCCGCGCCGACAGCAGTGCGGAAGGACACCCGCACTCGCCGGAGCCGACATTCGTTCGGTGCCGACCAGCCAGTCCGGCATTCGCTCGGCGCCGACCGGCCAGTCCCTCTTCCATCGACCGGGGCCGCCCCACGACGGCACGCACGCCCACCACGCACGGCGCTCACCCATCGACCGGCCACGAATCCCGAGGCCGAATCGGTCGGTCACTCCGCCGTGAGACGGCAGATCACCGCGGAGCACACACGTCTCATCGGCCTTTCACGCCCCCTTCCGCACGGTGCGGAACCAGCCCGAACTGTCCGACCCGACCAGCCCGGCGACCTCGAGGGCGACCAGTGCGGCACGTACCGCGTGGATGGTGAGGCCGCTCTCGTCGGCGATCTGTTTCGGCAGGCGCGAACCGGACACCGGCAGTTCGGCGAAGACCGTCGCCTGGTCGCCGGCGAGATGCGCACCGGCTTCGCCACCCGTGGGCAACGACAGTCGCAGTGGCCCGACCTCGTCGTGGATCTCGTCGACGCGAGTGACGAGGATCGCTTCCCGGTCGCGGATCATGCGGTGGCAGCCGACCGACGCCGCGGCGGTGATCGGACCCGGCACCGCGAGGGCCGGACGGCCCAGGCGCCGAGCCCATTTCGCGGTATTGCGCGCACCGCTGCGCATGCCCGCCTCGACCACGAGCACTCCGTCGGACAGGGCCGCGATCAAACGGTTCCGGGCCAGGAACCGGTGTTTGAGGGCGGCGGCGCCGGGCGGGTATTCGCTCACCACCACACCCGTTTCGGCGATCTCGGCCAGGAGGCGTTCGTGCTGAGCGGGATAGGGTCGGTCGACGCCGCACGCCAGCACGGCGATGGTGGGGCCGCCGGCGGCCAGCGCCGCGCGATGCGCCATCCCGTCGATGCCGAAGGCCGCTCCGGACACGATCGTCCAGCCGTGCGCGGCCAGTTCCCCCGCGAGTTCGGCGGTGACCTGTTCGCCGTATCCGGAGGAGCAGCGAGCGCCCACCACGGCGAGGGCCTGTTCGGTGTACTGCAGCAACGACAACGGACCGCGGGCCCACAGCACGAGCGGCACCGCCGCGTCGGCGTCGCGAGCCGGGTCGAGTTGGGTCAGGCCCAGCAGGCGCCACTGCGGCCACTCCGGGTCGTCGGGAGTGATCACTCGTCCACCGATGCGCGCCATCAGCTCGAGATCGCGTTCCGCACGGTCGACGTCGCGCCGGCGCTCGGTCGGACCACGCAGCGATTCCGGCAGATCGCATTCACGCACCGCACGCGCCGCCTCCACCACACCAACGCGCGCGATGAGCGCCGACAACGCCGGACACGGACCCTCCACCACGCGGGACAGATAGACCCACGCCAGCCGCCGTTCGTCCGCGTCGACGGTCACCAGAGACGCGACACCACCACCCGAATCGCCGTCCACGCCGACGCCGTGACCCGTCACCGCGAGACCTCCGTCTCGACGCCGACGCGGCACGCATGCCGGTGGCGCCGCGGAATTCGACAGGCCGGCGTCGCGGTCATATCGTCACCCGCCCGGCGAAACACACCGTGCCTGTTCGCTCGATCCCGACTCCGGACGCGTTCGGCGATCCCCATTCCCGTGCGGCCCATCGATCTGCGAATCATCGATTCCCTCCCTTATTGCGCATTCGGTCAACCCGTCCCCACGCCCACGATGAACGCCGATGCCCGGCGCAAGTCAACTCAGGACATGCCGCGTTGCCGAAAGTTCAACGCCTGCAGGACATCCTGTGCCGACGGCACCTCTCCCCCGCGTAGGTCACAGACGGTCCAGGCGACTCGGATCGCCCGGTCCGCACCACGTGCGGACATCCGGCCCTGCCGCAGTGCACTTTCCACCGGTGCCAGCGCATCGGCCGGCAGCCGGAAGCGCTGGCGCAGGACATGTCCCGGCACCTCGGCGTTGACGGTCCACCCGTACTCGGACCAGCGCCGCGCCGCGACCTGCCGCGCCAGCTCGACCCGTTCCCGCACGACGACACTGGATTCGGCGTCGGACGGGGTGAACGTTCCGGCGGCGTGCGCATGCATCTGGACCCAGATGTCGATTCGATCCATCAGTGGCCCCGACAGTTTGCCCAGATATCTGCGGCGGGCCAGCGGCGCACAGATGCAGTCGACATCGCGGGCGGGCGCACACGGGCAGGGGTTCGCCGCCAGGATGAGTTGGAAGCGGGCCGGATACCGGGCCACGCCGTCGCGGCGGGCGATGCGCACTTCCCCCTCCTCCAACGGAGTTCGCAACGCCTCCAGCACCTTGGTTCCGATCTCGGCGCATTCGTCGAGGAAGAGGACACCGCGGTGGGCCCGGCTGACGGCCCCCGGGCGCGCGGATCCGGAACCGCCGCCGACCATCGCCGACACCGACGTCGAATGGTGCGGAGCCACGAACGGCGCCGTCGTGATGAGCGGATGATCGTCCGACAATGTGCCGGCCACCGAATGGATGGCGGTGACCTCCAGCGACTCCGATTCCGTCAACGCCGGCAGCAACCCCGGAAGGCGTTGCGCCAACATGGTTTTGCCGATGCCGGGCGGCCCGGTCAACAGCAGATGATGGCCGCCGGCCGCGGCCACCTCCAATGCCCAGCGCGCCTCGTCCTGCCCGACCACCTCGTTGAGATCGCCGATACTTCGCCGCGGGGCGGTGTAGCTGCCGTCCGGCGCCGACAGTTCGCCGTCACCACGCAGCCAGTCGATCAGCGCGCGCAGAGTCGGCGCCCCGAGTACGGTGATCCCGTCCACCAGCCCGGCCTCACCGAGCACCGACTCGGGCACCACGACGGTCCGGCGACCGGCGGTCCGCGCCGCGAGCACGGCGGGAAGGATCCCGCGCACCCGCCGCACCCGGCCGTCGAGGGCCAGTTCGCCGAGCAGGACCGTACCGGCGAGCTTCGCACCGGGTACCGAATCACCGGCGTGCAGCACGGCCGCGGCCAATGCCAGGTCGTACACGCTGCCGACTTTCGGCAGCGTCGCGGGCGACAGGGCGAGAATCACGCGCCCGTCGGGCCACTTCTCCCCCGAATTTGCCACCGCGGCCCGGACCCGGTCCCGCGATTCCTGCAACGTGGTGTCCGGACGCCCGACCAGGTGGACCGAGGGCAACCCCTGTCCGATATCGGCCTCGATCTCGACGAGTTGCCCGTCCACCCCGGTCACAGCCACCGAATGAGCGCGTCCCAGGGCCATCAGAACGCCGCCCGGACGTGCTCGATCTGCGGGTCCCGGCCCGGCAGCAGCAGGACCGACACCACATCGAAGCGGACCCGCCGCCACGGTCCGCTCTGTTCGGCCAGCCACAGCAGTGCGAGCCGCCGGATGCGCTGCTGTTTGGCGAAGGTCACCGACTCGGCCGGTGTGCCGAACCCCAGCCCGGAACGCGTCTTGACCTCCACGAAGGCGGTGGTGTCGGACTCCCGGACGATGAGGTCCAGTTCGCCGTAGCGACACCGCCAGTTTCGTTCGACGATCCGCATCCCGGCCCCCTGCAGGAACTGCGCGGCCAGTTCTTCTCCGTGGGCGCCGAGCGCCAGATTGTGTGCCACCCGCTCAGGATGCCGTCGGCGTGATCGCGGTCTGCGGGGCTCACCTGCGGAAACAGAAAGTCTGTGGATGAACCCGGGGCTGTGGATCGACGGTGCTGCCGGCGACCGATCGCCCCAGGTGGGACGGTTCTCGCGGCCTGCGCGCTATTCGGGCAGGCGCAGGTCCGGCTTCTCCAGTTCCTCGATGTTCACGTCCTTGAACGTGATCACGCGGACGTGTTTGACGAAGCGGGCGGGCCGATACATGTCCCAGACCCACGCATCCGACATCCGCACTTCGAAATACACTTCACCGTCGGCGTTCTGCGGGCGCAACTCGACAGAATTGGCCAGATAGAAGCGGCGTTCGGTCTCGACGACGTACGAAAACTGACCGACGATGTCCTTGTACTCGCGATACAGCGAGAGTTCCATCTCGGTTTCGTACTTCTCGAGGTCCTCGGCGCTCATGCCTCGCTCCGCTTGCTCATCGGGTGGAATATCCTCCTCTATCGCCACGAACGCGTGTAGGTCACATCATCCCGCATGGGCCGGATCGGCAGCCACCCGCCCGGTCTCCCCGGCCGCGGTGCCCCGCACGTTGCGCCACGACCGGCGGTGTTCGTCACTGGGCCCGAGCCGCTCCAGCGCCGCCAGATGTTCGGGCGTGTTGTAGCCCTTGTGCGCGGCGAAACCGTATCCGGGCAGGTCACGGTCCATCTCGACCATGATCCGGTCGCGGGTGACCTTGGCCAGAATGCTGGCCGCGGCGATACACGCCGCCGCCGCGTCGCCGCCGATCACCGGCAGCGACGGCACGCTGATACCCGGCACCCGGAAGCCGTCGGTGAGTACATAGCCGGGCCGCACCTCCAGACCCGCCACGGCCCGGCGCATGCCCTCGATATTGGCGACGTGGATGCCGATCGCGTCGATCTCCCAGGCCGGGATCACCACGACCTTCCAGGCCAGCGCCCGGCGCACGATCACCGGATACAGCTGCTCGCGCACGGCCTCGGTCAGCTTCTTCGAATCATCCAGTCCCGCAAGGGAATCGTAGGCCTTCGGCGCGAGCAGACAGGCCGCGACCACGAGCGGGCCGGCGCAGCATCCCCGGCCCGCCTCGTCGACACCCGCGACGGGGCCGAGGCCGCTGCGGATCAGCGCCGCTTCCAGCGTGCGCAGGCCACCGGCCCGCCGCATCACCACTCGCGGCGGCCAATCCCCTGTGCGAACCACCGGCCGGATGATCTTGCCGCCCTTACCGTTGCGCGTCGTGCGTCGCGATGTCTCCGCCACTGCACCTACCGTTCGACTATCCCGTGACTCGATTATCTCGCGCGGCGCGCCTCAGTTCGTCTGCGGATTCTGTGATTTGACCGGGCCGATCCGGTTCGGCGGCCAGATCTTGAACACCGCTTTACCGCGCACGGCGTCGATCGGCACGGTGCCGGAGTACTCGTCGTCGACATGGGCGCGCGAATCCGCGGATTCGTTGCGGTTGTCACCCATCACCCACAGATTGCCGTCGGGCACCTTGACCGGGCCGAATTCGCGGCCGCGCGGGTCGATCGACAGCCCGCCGGCGACCTTGGTCGCATAGGCCAGCCCCGGCTGATACGGGTAGATGTAGTGCGCGTAGGGCTCGTCGAGCGGTTTGCCGTCGACCATCACCCGGCCCTGCGCGTCGCAACACTGCACGGTTTGACCGCCGGTCGCGATCACGCGTTTGACCAGGTCGTTCTCATCCGGCGGCACCAGGCCGAAGAACGAGAAGAAGTTCTGCACGCCGCGCACGGCGACATTGCTGGAGCGGTTGGAGTGGTAGGACTTGTTCCAGGAGCCGCTCGGTCCGACGAAGACCACGACGTCGCCGGGCTTGGGATCACCGAAGTCGTAGCTCAGCTTCTCGACGTAGATCCGGTCGCCCGTGCAGCCGGCGCAGCCGTGCAGGGTCGGTTCCATCGACTGCGACGGGATCACATAGGGCCGGCCGATGAAATTCACCACCAGCGCCGCGATCACGGCGGCGATGACGATCAGGATCGGCAGTTCCTGCCAGAAGGGCCGCTGCTTGCGCTTGCGCCTGCCGCGCCGGCTGCGCGATGCGGACTCGCCTTTGCGTTCGCCACCGGCACGGTTGTCATCGGCTCCGGGCACCGCCACCGACTCGCTTTCGTCTGCCACGCCGAACAGGTTATCCCGCAGCCATGTTCGTCGTCCCCCCGGCGCACCCTGCGCGCCGGGAAGGCGGGCACATCCCGGCCGGAAAAAGGAAAACCCCCGGTCGCGAGGACCGGGGGTCGGCGTGAACGGGCAGAGCCCTGATGTTCAGCGCTTCTCCTTGATCTTGGCGGCCTTGCCGCGCAGATCGCGCAGGTAGTACAGCTTGGCCCGGCGGACGTCACCGCGGGTCACCACATCGATGTGATCGATGTTGGGGCTGTGTACCGGGAAGGTGCGCTCGACGCCAACGCCGAACGACACCTTGCGCACGGTGAAGGTCTCACGGATGCCGCCGCCCTGGCGGCGGATGACCGCACCCTTGAAGACCTGGATGCGCTCCTTGTTACCTTCGATAACCTTCACGTGCACGTTCACCGTGTCACCCGGGCGGAAGTCCGGGATGTCGGTGCGCAGCGACTTTTCGTCGACGAAGTCGAGGGTGTTCATTTCCGTCCTTTGGAAGTTCGCGTGAACAGAGGAACCTGGCGGCAACTGCTCGGCCGGTTCGTGCTCCGGATAGTGGGCGGTGCACCGGGTCGAATTCGCCCAGAGCAACCTGAGCATTGTGCCAGATCAGGCCGCTGCACCAAAAATCGCCCCCCTGAAGTCCGCGCGGTCCGGGCGTCACTGCCCGGAATGCTGCGGGTGCGCCGCGGTCAGGCCGTCCACATCGGCCGGTCGCGGCGTATCCGCAGGTGGCGACGTGTCGGCAGAGCTCGTCCGGACCGGCACCTCGTGCATCGAGGCCCGCATCGCCCTGGTCCGCAGATGGGCGGGTGGAGCGGGGACCACGGTCCGCGCCAACTCTTCCTCGGCGGCGCTGCGGACGTGGGCGACATCGGGCTTACCGGCGACCAGATCTTGCACGAAGATCTTGGCCCGGATCACCGGGCGCCGGTACCGGCGTTCGCGCACGACCGCCCGGTACATCAGGCGGCGGCGCTCGCCGTAGCGCCAGCGCGCCCACGGCGCACCCGGCCGGCTCAGCCGCAGGGCGCCCACGACCAGCAGCGGCAGGAAGAACATGCCGAACAATCCGGTCCAGATCTTGCCCTTGGCGATGACGATCGCGGCCAGCACCAGATTCACCAGCGCGAAGATGCCGAGGAAACTGCGCCCCGCGACGCTGCCGTCGTGCCGGATGTCGTTGATGTCGAGCAACCACAGCGGATGGAAGCCGAGCAACAGCAACCCGGTGACCGCCACCGCGACGAACACCGCATCGACCGATGTGCGCCCCTGCTCCTCCCAGTACACGTCGCGCAGGTAATAGATCAGCGCGAATTCGTCGAGCACCAGTGCCGCGCCCACCCCGAACGTCGAGGCGAGCGCCGAGATGGTGCCGACCCCGCTGTTGTAGGTCGCGACCATGCCCAATCCCGACGTCAGCACCAGCACCACCCCGAACACCATGTGGTGGATGTGCACGTTGCCGGCGCGCAGGTTGCCGGGCCACCAGCGCACCTGCTTGCGAATCATCCGCACACTGAGCCGGATCAGCAGGAATCCGACGATGAAGCCGAGCAGGAAGCACAGCAACGGCAGGCGTCCCTCCGCGAGAATCGCGTCGTCGAACCAGCGCCGCACAGCCGTCGTCCCCTCACTCGGAACCGGGGTCGGGGTAGTGATGCCCCGCGGGGCCGATCACCGAGATCGAACCCGCGACTCCATTGTCCCGTACCCGGCCGCCGCAGTCGGGACAAACCCGCATGCGACGGCCGTCGAGGCCTTACCTCCCGAACCCGGCGCGGCGCAGCGCATCCGCCATCGCTCCCGACGGTTCGGGCGCGCTGCGGCGCTGCTGATTTCGGCCCTGACCCTTGTTCTGGCCGCCGCCACGGTTCTGTCCGCCGCGATCTTGACCACCACGATCCTGGCCGCCACGGCCCTGACCGCCACGGCCCTGATTGCCCTGGCCGCCGCGCGGCTGACCACCGCGGTTCTGCCCGCCGCGCTGGCCCGCGCCGCCCTTCTCGGGTTTGCCGGCACCGGGCTCGTCGTCCAGGCGCAGACTCAGGCCGATGCGCTGGCGGGCGACGTCGACCTCCAGCACCTTCACCTTCACCACGTCACCGGACTTCACGATCTCGCGGGGATCGCGGACGAACGAATGCGACATGGCCGAGACGTGGACCAGCCCGTCCTGATGGACACCCACATCGACGAAGGCACCGAAGGCGGCCACGTTCGTCACCACACCTTCGAGCACCATGCCGGGTTCGAGGTCGGCGACCTTCTCCACCCCGGCGGCGAATTCGGCGGTCTTGAACTCCGGGCGCGGATCACGGCCGGGCTTCTCGAGTTCGGCGATGATGTCGGTGACGGTCGGCACACCGAATTTCTCGTCGGTGAATTCGCTCGGCCGCAGTGCCCGCAGGGCGGAGGTGTTGCCGATCAGGCCGGGCACATCGCGTCCGGTCGCCTCCAGCATCCGGCGCACCACCGGATAGGCCTCGGGGTGCACGGCCGAGGAATCCAGCGGGTCGTCGCCGCCCCGGATCCGCAGGAAGCCCGCGCACTGTTCGAATGCCTTGGGGCCCAGCCGCGGAACTCCCAGCAGCGCGGTGCGACTGCGGAAGGGACCATTCTGATCGCGATGCGCCACAATCGATTCCGCGACCGAGGACGCGATACCGGAGACCCGCGACAGCAACGGCACCGAGGCGGTGTTGACGTCGACGCCGACCGCGTTCACCGCATCCTCGACCACCGCGCCCAGCGACCGGGCCAGCAGCGTTTCGGAGACGTCGTGCTGGTACTGGCCGACACCGATGGATTTCGGCTCGATCTTCACCAGTTCGGCCAGCGGATCCTGCAGCCGGCGCGCGATCGAGACCGCGCCGCGCAGCGAGACGTCCAGTTCCGGCAGCTCCTGTGAGGCGTACGCGGAGGCGGAATACACCGACGCGCCCGCTTCCGACACCACGATCTTGGTCGGCTTCCGCGCGCCGGGCGTCGCACCGATCCGCGAAATCAGTTCCGCGGCAAGGGCATCGGTCTCCCGCGACGCGGTGCCGTTGCCGATCGCGATGAGCTCCACGTCGAACCGCGCCACGAGCGCGCCGAGGACGGCCAGCGACTTCTCGGTCTGCCCCTGCGGTTTGTGCGGGTAGATCGTCTCGGTGGCCACCACCTTGCCGGTACCGTCCACCACGGCCACCTTCACGCCGGTGCGGTAGCCCGGATCCAGGCCCATGGTGGTGCGGGTACCGGCTGGTGCGGCGAGCAGCAGGTCACGCAGGTTGGCGGCGAAGATGTCGACGGCGTCCTTTTCCGCGGACTGCCGCAACCGCATCCGGATATCGATGCCGAGGCTGACCTGCAGCTTGGTCCGCCATGCCCAGCGCACGGTGTCCAGCAGCCAGGTGTCGGCCGGACGCCCCTGGTCGGCGATCCCGAACTTGTGCGCGATCCGGCCCTCGTAGATGGTGCGCTGCCCCGGTTCCGGTTCCTCGGTATCGGGTTCGAGCGACAGGCTCAGCACGTCTTCCTTCTCGCCGCGCAGCAGCGCCAGGATGCGATGCGAGGGCAGTTTGGCGAAGGGTTCGCTGAATTCGAAGTAATCGGCGAATTTGGCCCCGGCCTCTTCCTTACCGGTCCGGACCCGCGAGGTGACCTGTCCGCGCTCCCACATCAATTCGCGCAGTTCACCGACGAGGTCGGCGTCTTCGGCGAATCGCTCCACCAGAATCGCGCGGGCGCCGTCGAGCTGTTCGGCGGTGTAGGCGGCCGGATCGGTGGCAGGGTCGCCGATGAGGGCGTCCGCGACCGGTTCGTGCCCGGCCTCGCGAGCGATCTGCGCCTTGGTGCGCCGCTTGGGCTTGTAGGGCAGGTAGATGTCCTCGAGGCGGGCCTTGGTCTCCGCGAGCATGATCTGCTGTTCCAGCGCGGCGTCCAACTTGCCCTGCCCGCGAATGGATTCCAGGATCGAATTGCGGCGCTCGTCGAGTTCGCGCAGGTAGTGCAGCCGCTCCTCCAGTTGCCGCAGCTGCGCGTCGTCGAGCCCGCCCGTCACCTCCTTGCGGTAACGGGCGATGAACGGCACGGTCGACCCGCCGTCGAGCAGCTCTACGGCGGCACGGACCTGTTCGTCACGGACCGAGAGCTCCTCGGCGATCCGCCTGCCGACACTGGCCAGGCGGACCTTGCCGGTGGCGGGGGCATCGGCCGGAGCGGTGCCCACGGAGGCTTCCGTGCCGGTGGTTGCTTCGGTGCTGACGGGTTCGGAGGCTGTCGTCACGCTGGCTGACACTACCGTCGGCCGCCGACAGCGGACCAGGTGGAGCAGCCGGTGCTCACGCAGCCGCACCCGGTGTGGGCGCGCCGCGGACGGGAACGGCCGAAAATCGGCTGGCCAGAGCCTCGCCGAGCTCGTGACCGCGATCGAGCTCGATGTCCGGGCGACCGCACATCCGCACCCCGTCACGGGCGCGTCGGCGAGCTTTCGGCACGCGATCCGACAGCCGCGCGAACGCCGGATCACGGCGCAGTGACGTGCTGTCGGGCACACGCGGTGAAGTCCTGTCGCGCAGAGTTTTCGGCTACTCCGGCGGCAGCAGATCCGGGCGTCGCTCCCTGGTGCGCCGCACCGCTTGCTCATGCCGCCACGCCTCGATGCGCGCATGATTGCCCGACAGCAGAATTTCGGGCACCTCGAGTCCGCGCCAGCTCACCGGCCGGGTGTAGCTGGGGCCTTCGAGCAGGCCGTCGGAGAACGAATCCTGTTGGTGGGAGGCCTGATTGCCCAGTACGCCGGGGATCAGGCGCACCACCGCCTCGGCCATCACCAGCACGGCGGCCTCCCCGCCGATCAGGACGTAGTCGCCGATGCTGACCTCTTCCACCCGGACCCGGCGGGCGGCATCGTCGAAGACGCGCTGATCGATCCCCTCGTAGCGGCCGCAGGCGAAGACCAGATGCGATTCGGCGGACCAGCGCTGAGCCGTCGCCTGGGTGAACGGCACACCGGCCGGCGTCGGGACGACGAGCAACGCCTCGTCCGGGCACACCTCGTCGAGCGCATCACCCCAGACGACCGGCTTCATCACCATGCCCGGACCGCCCCCGTAGGGCGCGTCGTCGACCGACTGGTGCACATCGTGGGTCCAGCGCCGCAGATTGTGCACGTCGAGTTCGACGATGCCCTTCTCGATCGCCTTGCCCAGCAACGCCGTTCGCAGCGGCTCGAGATATTCGGGGAAGATGGTGACGACGTCGATGCGCAGAGCTGACGAGCGCTGCGCGGGTTCGTCGGCTCCGGTGGCCATCACTACTCCTCGTCCAGCAGGCCTTCGGGTGGGTCGATCACGATCAGGCCCTCGGCGAGCGACACGGTCGGCACGATCGCGGTCACGAAGGGCACCAGGATCTCACGACCGGCGCGCCCCCCGGCGCCCGCACCGGCCCGGATCGACAGCAATTCGCCTGCGGCCGAATGCAATACCTCGTTCACGGTGCCGATCTCGGTCCCGTCCGCGAGCCACACGCTCAGTCCTTCGAGTTCGTGATCGTAGAACTCGTCGGGATCCTCCGACGGGGGAAGATCATCGGTGTCGACCAGAAACAGAGTGCCGCGCAACGCATCCGCGGCGGTGCGATCGCCGACACCCTCGAGACGGACGAGAAGCCGGCCCGAATGCTCTCGGGCCGACTCCACCGTGAATATGTTCACCGCCTCGCTTCTCGGCGCCCGGCCACGCAGGCGGGCGCCGGGAGCGAAGCGGAGTTCGGGTTCGTCGGTACGTACCTCGACCACGAGTTCGCCACGCACACCGTGTGATTTGGCGACCCGCCCGACTACCAGTTCCATCTACTGATCGGTATCGACCACGTCGACCCGGATACCCCGGCCACCGATACCGGCGACCAGGGTGCGCAGCGCGGTCGCGGTACGACCGCCGCGGCCGATCACCTTGCCCAGATCGTCGGGATGGACGTGGACCTCGACGGTGCGTCCCCGCCGGGAGGTGATCAGATCGACGCGCACGTCGTCCGGATTGGCGACGATGCCGCGCACCAGGTGCTCGACGGCATCGGCGACGACAGCACTCATTACTCGGCAGCCTCGGTCGCGGCCTCGGCCTCACCCTCGCCCTCGGCGGCCTTGGACTTCTTCTTCTTGGGGGTGACGGCCTCGGCGACCGGCTCGCTGTCGGCGGCGGCC
>NZ_BAFW01000176.1 GCF_000308535.1 Nocardia cerradoensis NBRC 101014
GCCCGGACGGCACAGGTAACCGACTTCTTCGTCACGCGCGAACGCCATGCGACGTTCCGGCCCGCGCCGGGCAGCGCGCGGCTGCGTCCGCCCGCGGCCACCGCGCTGCCCGGCCTGACGCTGGCCGGGGCGTGGACCGACACCGGCTGGCCCGCGACCATGGAGGGCGCCGTGCGCAGCGGGGAAGCCGCTGCGGCCGAAGTCATTTCGCATCTGGCGGGGTTGCGTCCCCGCGCCGGTGCCGCCGAGCGCACCGGTACGCCCGAACCCCGCACGCGGATATCGGAGGTGATCAGATGACAGTGACAACCCTGTCCACGGTCGATGCCGACGGTCATGCCGTCCGGTCGGCGCTGTCCGACGCCGTCGGACGGCTCGACGATGCGATCCGGCCGGTGGTCGCCTATCACCTCGGCTTCTGCGACGAACACGGCCGCCCGGTCGTCGCCGACGGCGGCAAATCGGTGCGGTCACGGCTGACCATGCTCGCCGCCCACGCCGCCGGCGGCGACGGACTCTGCGGAATCCCCGGTGCGGTGGCGGTCGAACTCGTGCACAACTTCTCGCTCGTGCACGACGACCTGATGGATCGCGACGCCACCCGCCGGCATCGTCCGACGGTGTGGGCGGTGTGGGGAGATCCGGTCGCGGTGCTGGCCGGTGACGCGATGCTCTCGCTGTCGCACGAGGTGCTGCTCGATTCCGGCTCGCCGCATGCGATGGCGGCGGCCCGGCTGGTCGGGAAGGCGACCCGGGATCTGATCATCGGCCAGGCCGCCGACGTCGACTTCGAACATCGCAACGACGTGGGCCTGGCCGAATGTATCCGCATGGCCATGGGCAAGACCGCGGCACTGCTCTCGGCGAGTGCCGCGGTCGGTGGCGTGCTGGCCGGGGCGCCACCGGCGACGGTCGCGGCGCTGCAGGCCTACGGCGACAACATCGGTCTCGCCTTCCAGCTCGTCGACGATCTGCTCGGCATCTGGGGTGATCCGGCGGTGACCGGCAAACCGGTGTTCTCGGATCTGCGCTCGCGCAAGAAGTCGCTGCCGGTCACCTGGTGCCTGGAATCCGGCCGCCCGGCCGGGCAAGCGCTCGCGCAGTGGCTGGCGCAATCCGGCGAACCGAGCGAGCACGATCTGCGGGCCGCCGCCGACATGGTCGAGACCGCCGGTGGCCGGCGCTGGGCACGGGCCGAGGCCCGTCGGCGGGTGCGCACCGCCCAGCAGGCCCTCACCGCGGTCACCCTCACCCCCGAATACCGCCGAGAGCTCTGTGACCTGGCGGATTTCATCGTGGAACGGAGTGCATAGGAATGACAGTCACCCACACCGGCAATGCGGCAGCGAACCGGCGGGCAGCGGCCGATCCGGCGCCCGACGCCGACGAACTGAGCGCGGTCCGGGCCGCCACCGACGCGGCGGTGCGGCTGCTGCGCTCGTCCCAGCACGAACAGGGCTGGTGGAAGGGCGAATTGGCGACCAATGTGACGATGGACGCCGAAGATCTGCTGTTACGGGAGTTCCTCGGCATCTCCACCCCGGACGTGACCGAGCCGGCGGCGCGCTGGATCCGATCGCAGCAGCGCGCCGACGGAACCTGGGCGACCTTCCACGGCGGACCCGGCGACCTGTCGACCACCGCCGAGGCGTGGGTGGCCCTGCGGCTGGCCGGTGACGACCCCGCCGCACCGCATATGCGCGCCGCCGCCGACTTCGTGCGCGCCGAAGGCGGAATCGAGGCATCCCGGGTCTTCACCCGAATCTGGTTGGCGCTGTTCGGGTTGTGGTCCTGGGACGATCTGCCGAATCTGCCACCGGAACTGGTGCTGTTCCCGTCCTGGTTTCCGCTCAACATCTACGACTGGGGATGCTGGGCCCGCCAGACCGTGGTGCCGCTGACCGTGGTGGCCACGCTGCGGCCGTGCCGCCCGCTGCCGTTCGGCATCGACGAATTGCGGACCGGCGCGCCCCCGGCCCGCCGCGCGCCCCTCACCTCCCTCGCAGGAGTATTCCAGCGTGTCGACACGGTGCTGCACACCTACGCGCGACTGCCGCTGAATCCGTTGCGCGATGTGGCGATGCGGCACGCCGCGGAGTGGATCCTGGCCCGCCAGGAGGCCGACGGCGGCTGGGGCGGGATCCAGCCGCCGTGGGTGTATTCGCTGCTGGCTCTGCACCTGCTGGGCTATTCGCTCGATCATCCGGCGATGCGGGCGGGCATCGCGGGCCTGGACGGGTTCGTGGTCCGCGAGCAGACACCGCAGGGCGAGGTACGGCGGCTCGAGGCCTGCCAGTCACCGGTGTGGGATACCGCATTGGCGACGGCCGCGCTGCTGGACGGCGGAGTGGCACCGGACGATCCGGCGGTGCTGCGGGCCACCGACTGGCTGCTGGGTGAGCAGATCACCGCCGGCGGCGACTGGCAGGTGCGCCGGCCACGCCTGGAACCCGGCGGCTGGGCGTTCGAATTCGCCAACGACGTCTACCCGGACACCGACGACACCGCAGAGATCGTCCTTGCGCTGCACCAGGTTTCGCATCCGGATCGCGCCGCACTGGATACCGCGATCGAACGCGCGGTGCGCTGGACGGTCGGCATGCAGTCCGCCGACGGCGGGTGGGGCGCCTTCGACGCCGACAACACCTCGATCCTGCCGACGAAACTGCCGTTCTGCGATTTCGGCGCCGTCACCGATCCGCCCTCGGCCGATGTGACCGCGCATGTGGTGGAGATGCTGGCGGTGCTCGGCCGCAGCGGTGATCGCGCCTGCCGGCGCGGCGTGCGGTGGCTGCTCGACCACCAGGAGTCCGACGGCTCCTGGTTCGGCCGCTGGGGCGCCAATCATGTCTACGGCACCGGCGCGGCAGTCCCCGCGCTGGTCGCGGCGGGCACGAGCCCGCGGTCGACGGCGATCCGCGCGGCGGTGCGCTGGCTGGAAGCCCATCAGAACGCCGACGGCGGATGGGGTGAGGATCTGCGCTCCTATCGCGAGCCGGAATGGATCGGCCGCGGCGAATCCACCGCCTCGCAGACCGCGTGGGCGCTGCTGGCCCTGCTGGCCGCCGAGGAACACGACTCCCCTGCCGTGCGCCGCGGCGTCGACTGGCTGGTGCGCACGCAGCGCCCCGACGGCGGCTGGGACGAGGACCTGTTCACCGGCACCGGATTCCCCGGCGATTTCTATATCAACTACCACCTGTACCGGCTGGTGTTCCCGATCTGGGCGCTGGGGCGCTACCTGCGGCGACAGACCACATCGGGCGGGAAGGTCACCGCGGCTGCGCTATCCGCACCGGTCATATCGCCGGCAACCGACGAAGCGGCCGGGCGCCAGGGCCGGCACGCACGCGCATTCGGCGAGAACCCACTCGGCGGCAGCACCTTCACCGGCTCGCCCGGCGCGAGCACTCACACCGGCTCGGACGGCGAGGACCGCAGCGTTGACACCCCGCGCTCGAACGGGACCGGTCCTGCCGGCCGGGACGGGAGCTGACGTATGACACGGCCTGGAACCGTCTGTGCCCCTCTGCTTTCGGAGTGGGCAGCGCTGCGGGGCGCCGCCACGGCGCCCGTGGTGCACACCGGGCGCGGTCCGCGGCGGCGCTACGACGCCGCCGCCTCGGGTCCGGTCGCGGTGGCGGGTGTGGCGGGTGCGCTGACCACGGAGCTGCGTCCCGGCGATCTCGTGGTGGCCGGCGAGATCCGGCGCAACGGTACCGAATTGCCCAGTCCCGCAGCGGTTCTGCTGCACGGGGAACTACTGCGACTCGGACTGCCCGCACGCCTGGGGCCGGTGTATTCCGCAGAACACGTCGTCACCGGCCGGGCGCGCGCCGCGCTGGCGGAGTCCGGCGCGCTCGCGGTCGATACCGAAACGGCGTTCCTCGCCGCCGATGCCCCCGACGGGCAGGCCGTCGCACTCCGGGCGATCGTCGACACTCCCGACGCGCCGCTGCTGAGCCCGGGCACGTTGTGGCGTGGCGTGCGGGCACTGCGTTCCCTGCGCGCGGCGGCTCCGGCGCTGGACCGGTGGTCGGCGGCGACCGGCGAGCGCGAGATCCTGCTCGCCGGTCCGCGCTCGTTCTGCGCCGGGGTCGAGCGGGCGATCGAGATCGTCGAGCAGGCCTTGGACCGCTTCGGCGCACCGGTGTACGTGCGGCGCCAGATCGTGCACAACAGCCATGTGGTGCGCGAATTGGCCCGGCGGGGAGCGGTTTTCGTCGAGGAGCTCGATCATGTGCCCGAAGGCGCGGTGGTCGTGCTCGCCGCGCACGGAGTGGCCCCGGAGGTCCGCCGCCAGGCCGAACGCCGCCGCCTGCGCGTGGTCGACGGCACCTGCCCGCTGGTGTCGAAGGTGCACGCGGAGGTGCGCGCCTTCGCCGCCGCGGACAAGACGGTCTTCCTGATCGGGCACGCCGAACACGAGGAGGTGGTGGGCACCCGCGGCGAGGCGCCCGAGAACGTCGTCGTGGTCGCCGATCCGGAAGAAGCCACCCGGGTGTCGCCACCGGCTCCCGACCGGGTCGCCTACGTCACGCAGACCACCCTGGCCGTCGCGGAAGCCGAGGCCACGGCCGCCGTACTGCGGCAACGGTTTCCGGCGTTGAGCGGACCGCGCAAGGACGACATCTGTTACGCCACCACCAATCGCCAGCAGGCGGTGCGCGCGGTGGCCCGCGAATCGGACCTGGTGCTGGTGCTGGGTTCGCGCAACTCCTCCAATTCGCTGCGGCTGGCCGAGGTCGCCGCGGCCGAGGGTGTGGCGGCACATCTGGTGGAAGACGCCGGCGAGATCGAATTGAACTGGCTGGCCGGCACCCGCCGCATCGGCGTCACCGCCGGGGCGTCGGCACCGCCGCATCTGGTGGACGACCTGGTCGAGGCCCTGTCCGGGCTCGGCGCCCTCCGGGTTCGCCACACCACCGTGACCGAAGAGAGTGTTCGATTCAACCTGCCTCGGGAGGTGAGCTGAATGGCCATGCCATTCCGTCAATCCGTACGTCTGGGAGCGTATCTCGCAAAACAGAAGCTGCTGCGGCGCGAGAAGTTTCCCATCCTGGTCGAATTGGAGCCGCTGTTCGCCTGCAATCTGAAATGCGCGGGCTGCGGCAAGATTCAGCATCCGCACACGCTGCTCAAACAGCGCATGCCGGTCGAACAAGCCGTCGGCGCGATCGAGGAATGCGGTGCCCCGATGGTGTCGATCGCCGGTGGCGAACCGCTGATGCATCCGCAGATCGACGAGATCGTGCGGCAACTGCTCGACCGCAACAAGATCGTCTTCCTGTGCACGAACGCGGTACTGCTGCCCAAACATCTGCACAAGTTCGCCCCGCACCGCAATTTCGCGTGGATGGTGCACCTGGACGGACTGCGCGAACGCCACGACGCCTCCGTCTGCAAGGACGGTGTCTTCGATCAGGCCGTGGCCGCCATCCGCGAGGCCAAGGCCGCGGGATTCCGGGTGATGACGAATACCACGTTCTTCGATGTGGATTCGCCGCAGGACGTGATCGACGTCCTGGATTATCTCAACGACGAGCTCGAGATCGACCACATGCAGATCGCACCCGGCTACGCCTACGAGAAGGCGCCCGATCAGGAGCATTGGCTCGGCGTGAAGGAAACCCATCAGCTGTTCGCCAAGGCCTTCGCCGACGGGCGGCGCAAGAAGTGGCGGCTCAACCACTCCCCGCTGTATCTGGATTTCCTGGAGGGCAAGGTCGACTTCGACTGCACCGCCTGGGCGATTCCGTCGTATTCGCTCAAGGGATGGCAGCGGCCGTGTTATCTGCTCGACGACGGATATGTGGCCACCTATCGGGAATTGATCGACGACACCGACTGGAACGCTTTCGGCCGCGGCAACGATCCACGCTGCTCGAATTGCATGGCGCACTGCGGATACGAGCCGACCGCGGTGGTCGCGACCCTGGGTTCGTTGAAGGAGACGATCCGCGCCGCCGTCAGCTGAGTCGAACCGACACCGGGTCGAATTCCCACACCGGAAGGTGAGCCACGCATGAAACCCTCGCCGCGCGGGCCGGACCCGCTCGCCGCCCTCACCGGACCCGACGCGCTGGCCGCGTTGTCCGACGACGACCTGCCCGCGCTGGCGCAGCGGTTACGCGATCGCCTCGTCGAGACCGTCACCGGAACCGGCGGCCATCTCGGCGCCAGCCTGGGGACGGTGGAACTGACCATCGCGCTGCATCGCGTATTCCGTTCGCCCACCGATGTTCTCGTCTTCGACACCGGACATCAGAGTTATGCGCACAAGTTGCTCACCGGGCGGGCATCCACCTTCGACACACTGCGGCAGGCCGGCGGCGTCGCCGGGTATCCGAACCGCGCCGAATCCGCGCACGACTGGGTGGAGAACTCCCACGCCTCGGTCAGCCTCGCCTGGGCCGACGGCATCGCCAAGGCCTTCCACCTGCGCGGCGAACACGATCGCCGGGTGGTGGCGGTGATCGGCGACGGGGCGCTGACCGGCGGTGTGGCGTGGGAAGGTCTGAACAATCTGGGTGCGGGCGGGCGGCCGGTCGTGGTGGTGCTCAACGACAACGGCCGCTCCTACGATCCGACCGTCGGTGCGCTGGCAAGCCATCTCGCCGGGCTGCGCGACGGCGACATCGCCTCCGGAAATCTGTTCGACGCCTTGGGTTTCAGCTATCTGGGCCCGGTGGACGGTCACGATATCGGCGCGCTGTGCACGGCCCTGCACAAGGCCGCCGCACTGGCCGAACCCGTTGTGGTGCATGCGGTAACGGTCAAGGGCCGCGGCTTCGGCCCGGCCGAGGCGGACGAGGCCGACCGCATGCACGCGTGCGGGGTGATCGATCCGGTCACCGGTGTGCCGCGTAGCCAACCCGCCCCCACCTGGACCGATATCGTCGAATCGGAACTGGCCGATCTCGCCCGCGACCATCCGGAGGTGGTGGCCCTGACCGCGGCGATGCGGCTGCCCACCGGACTCGGCGAATTCTCCCGCAGCGCACCGGAGCGGGTGTTCGATTCCGGGATCGCCGAACAGCACCTGCTGGCGTCCGCGGCGGGATTGGCGGCGGCCGGTATGCATCCCGTGGTGGCGGTGTACTCGACCTTCCTCAACCGCGCCGTCGACCAGGTCCTGCTCGACATCGCCCTGCACGAACTACCCGTCACCCTGGCGCTGGACCGCGCCGGCGTCACCGGCCCGGACGGACCGAGCCATCACGGCATGTGGGATCTGGCGCTGCTCACCTGCGTGCCGGGGATGCGGATCGCCTGTCCGCGCGATCCCGGCCGGATCCGCGAACTCCTGCGCGAAGCCGTCGCCACGCCCGGCCCCACCACCGTGCGTTATCCGAAAGCCACTGCCGGAGAAGACATTTCGCCGCTGGCGCGGATGGACGGGATGGATATCCTGTATCGCGGGCCGCACAGTCCGCTCGACATCCTGCTGGTGGCGGTCGGCCCGATGGCCGGGCCGTGCCTGCGCGCGGCGCAACTGCTGACCGACAGCGGTTTCGGCGCCACCGTCGTCGATCCGCGCTGGGTGTGGCCGATCAATCCGGGACTGCCGGCGATCGCGGCACGGCATCGGCTCACCGTCTGCGTGGAGGACGGTATCGCTTCCGGCGGGATCGGCACCCACCTGATGCACGCGGTCGCTCGCGACAACGGCGCCGCCCCGGTCCGCACGCTGGGCCTGCCGACCGCATTCATCGCCCACGCCTCCCGCGACAGCATCCTGGCCGAATACGGCCTCACCGGCGAGGGCATCGCCGCGGCCTGCACGCAGTGGTTACCCGCGACCGAGAGGATCCGATGACCGCCGTATTCCTGTCCGAGCCCGCGGCTCCGACCCTGCGACCACGCCGGGAGAGCCGGCGCATCGACGTCGGCTCGGTGCCCGTCGGCGGCGGCGCACCCATCTCGGTGCAATCGATGACCACCACCGTCACCGCCGACGTCGAGGCGACGCTACGCCAGATCGCCGAATTGACCGCTGCCGGTTGCGATATCGTGCGCGTCGCGGTGCCCACCCAGGACGACTGCGCGGCACTGCCGACGATCGCCCGCCGCTCGGCCATCCCCGTGATCGCCGACATCCATTTCAATCCGCGCTACGTCTTCGCCGCCATCGACGCCGGCTGCGCCGGGGTGCGGGTGAATCCGGGCAACATCCGCACCTTCGACGACAAGGTTCGTGAGATCGCCGCCGCGGCCTGTGCGGCGGGGGTGCCGATCCGCATCGGGGTCAACGCCGGTTCGCTCGATCGGCGCATCCTGGACCGGCACGGCGGGCACGCCACGGCCTCCGCTCTGGTCGAATCGGCGCTGTGGGAGGCCGGACTGTTCGAGGAACACGGATTCACCGCTCTGAAGATCTCGGTGAAACACAACGATCCGCTGACGATGATCCAGGCCTACCGGCTGCTCGCGCAGCGCTGCGACTATCCGCTGCACCTCGGGGTCACCGAGGCCGGTCCGCCACTGCAGGGCACCGCGAAATCGGCCACCGCGTTCGGGATCCTGCTGTCCGAGGGGATCGGCGACACGATCCGGGTCTCGCTGTCGGCGCCGCCGGTCGAGGAGGTCGCGGTCGGTCACCACATCCTGGCCGGACTCGGGCTGCGCCCCCGCACCCTCGACATCGTGTCCTGCCCGACCTGCGGCCGCTGCCAGGTCGACGTCTTCGAGCTCACGAAGAAGGTCGAGGCGGCCTTCCGGGATTTTCCGGCGCCGCTGCGCGTCGCGGTGATGGGCTGCATCGTCAACGGCCCGGGTGAGTCGCGGGAAGCCGATATCGGGGTCTCGGCGGGCAATCACAAGGGTCAGATCTTCGTCCGCGGTGAGGTGGTGCGCACGGTGCCGGAGTCGATGATCGTGGAGGCGTTGCTGGAGGAAGCACTGACACTGATCGAGGACGCGCCGGAGACCCAGTCCGGCTAATCCGGACATACCTCGCATACCGCCCCACCTGCGGCAATGAGCACTCGCTACAGGCATGCAGGATTGGACCTGCGGTATAGGTATGCCTTACCTTTGGACGGTGAGCTGGGCCGAGGCTGTACCGAATCTACTGATCTGCCTGCGGGAGGGTCTCGAGGCGGGACTCGTGGTGACGATCCTGCTGGCTGCCGTGCGCAAGACGTCGACCCCGCAGCGCCCGGTCTCCGCGACTCCCGTCTGGCTCGGCCTGCTCGGCGCGGTGTCGGTGGCGGCCAGCTTCGCGGCCGTGCTCACCTACTCCACGAGCGTGCTCTCGAACTCCGGTCAGGAAATCGTCGGCGGCACCCTCAGCGTGATCGCGGTCGGACTGGTGACGGCGATGGTGTTCTGGATGCGGCGCACAGCCGCGTCGCTGTCCGGCCAGCTTCGCGGTGAGGTCGCCCGCGCCACCGCGATCGGGGCGGGCGCGCTGGCCATCACGGCCTTCATGGCGGTCGGGCGCGAGGGTCTGGAATCCACGCTGTTCGTCTGGACCGCGGTCAAGGCATCCGGCACCACGGTCGCACCGCTGGCCGGCGCCGCGCTCGGTTTCGCCGCCGCGGTGGTGCTGTGCTGGTTGCTGTACCGGCAGTCGGTGAAACTCAACCTCGGCGTGTTCTTCAACCGCACCGCGCTCGCGCTGATCGTGATCGCCGCCGGTGTGCTGTCCTACGGCCTGGGCGATCTGCAGGACGCCGGAATTCTGCCCGGACGCCACTGGGTCGCCTTCGACCTGTCGGCGCATATCGACCCGAACTCCTGGTGGGTCTCGATCATCACCGGCATCACCGAGCTCACCCCGCGGATGACCGTGCTGCAGGTCGTGGCGTGGCTGGTCTACCTGGCCGTGGTGATCCCGCTGTTCATCCGCGCGGGACGCCAGGCGCCCGCGAAGGCCCCGGCGAAGCGTCCGGAGCAGTCGGCGCCCACCACCACGGCAGGCACCGCAGCCGCGGCGGCGGAATCCGAGGCCACCGGCTCCAATGCGAGCTCGAAGGATGCCGGTACGACTCCGGCATCGGCAGCCGCGCCGGCCCCGCTGGCGGCGTCGACCGCGGCGCACGACGGCTCCGAGCACACTCCCGACTGGTGGGAGCGAATCGCCGGGCCGCGGCCGTTGCTGGTCGGCGCGGTGCTGGTGGTCGTTCCCGCCGTGGCCGCCGGCGTGGCGATCGCGCTGCTGCCGTCGAGCGGCTCCGGTAAGGCGCAGGCCGTGTCGGTCACCGACGGCTCGTGCGCCTCGGAATGGAAGTCCGGGCGGGCCGGAACACAGACGTTCGAGGTGCAGAACAAGACCTCCAAGGCCGGGGAGATCAACCTGGTGAACTCCGGCGGCGCGGTCGTCGGCGAGATCGAGACGATCGGCCCGGCCACCACCGCCAACCTGACCGCGACCCTGAGCAGTGGCACCTACACCATGCAATGCCTGATGTCCGGTAAGCCGGTGACCTCGTCGGCGGCGGTACAGGTCAGCGGCGAGGCGGGCCAGACCCCGCCGGCCGTCAAACGCGTCACCGAGGACGATCTGCGCGGCCCCAACGACGCCTATCAGGCCTACGCCGCCGGCGTGCTGACCCGGCTCTCCGGCGCCGTGACCGCGATCGGCAACGATCTGCGTGGCGGCAATATCGCTGCCGCACAAGCGGATTGGCTCAACGCCCAGCTGGAATGGGAACGGGTCGGCGCCTCCTACAACAGCTTCGGCGACGCCGGTACCGCGGTCTCGGGCCTGCCCGACGGCCTGCCCGGTGGTGTGAACGATCCCGGATTCACCGGTCTGCACCGGCTGGAATACGGCCTGTGGCACGGACAGCGGCCCGATCAGCTGCTGCCGGTGGTCGATCGGCTCGGCGGCGATATCGCGAACATCCGCAAGAACCTCGGCAGCGACGACCTCGCCGGCGATCCGAAGAATCTGCCGCGGCGCGCACACGAAATCCTGGAAGACGCCCTGCGCGATCATGTTTCGGGCATCGACGACCAAGGCGCGGGTGCGGCGTATCCGATGACGCTCGCCGACATCGACGTGACTCGCGCGGTCCTCGATCAGCTCGGCCCGCTGATCGATCCGCGGGCGCCGCAACTGCGCACCACCCTGCGCACCCGCCTCGACGAGTTGCAGGCGGCACTGCTCGCCACCCAGAACCACGGACAGTGGCAGTCGCCGGATCGGACCCCGCCGGCCGCGCGGCAAGCCGTCAACGCGCGTCTCGGCGCCGCCCTCGAGGAACTCGCCAAGGTGCCGCGGTTGCTCGAAGTGCCGATCTCCCACTGACCATGCCGAATCACCGACCGACCAGTAAGGCTTCACGATGAACGTCAGCCGCCGCCGCTTCCTCTCCGGCGCCGCCGCCGGTGCCGCCGGAACCGCGCTGACCGCGGGCATTCTCGCCGAGGGCGCCCGCAAGGACGCCGACGCCGCCACCGTGGGCACCCCGAAGGCGGAGGCGAGCTACCCCTTCCACGGCGAGCATCAGGCCGGCATCCTCACGCCGGGCCCGTCGGCGAAACAGAACGCCGCCTGCTTCGCCGCCTTCGACGTCACCACCACCCACCGCGCGGAACTGGTGGAGGCGATGAAGACTCTGACCGCGCGCGCCCGCTTCCTCACCGCCGGCGGCGCCCCGACCGACCTCGGCCTCGGTCAGCCGCCGTCCGACAGTGCGGTGCTCGGGCCGGAGGTGATCGCCGACGGGCTCACCGTCACCACCGGTGTGGGCGCGAGCCTGTTCGACGGCCGCTTCGGGCTGGCCGCGGCCAAACCCGCCAAACTCACGCCGATGCGGACCTTCCCCAACGACACCCCGGATCCGGCCTGGATGCACGGCGATCTGCTGATCCAGCTGTGCGCCCACCACCCCGACACGGTCCATCACGCGTTGCGCGACATCACCCGCCAGACCCGCGGCGCACTGCAGCTGCGCTGGAAGATCGACGGCTACAACTCTCCGCCGCGTCCCTCCGGCACCGGCCGGAACCTGCTGGGCTTCAAGGACGGAACGGCCAACCCGACCGGCGCCGACGCCGAATCGCTCATCTGGACCGACGGCGGCGGCGAACCCGAATGGACCCGCGGCGGCACGTACCAGGTGGTCCGGCTGATCCGCATGCTCGTCGAATTCTGGGACCGGGTCTCGATCAACGAGCAGGAGAACATGTTCGGGCGCCGCCGCGATTCCGGCGCCCCGCTCGACGGCAATCAGGAATTCGACACCCCCGACTACGCCGCCGACCCGGAGGGCTCGGTCATCCCGCTGGATTCCCATATCCGGCTGGCCAATCCGCGCACCCCGGAAACCGCCCGCCAACAGCTGGTCCGCCGTTCCTACAACTACGACCTCGGGGTGGAGCGCAACGGCAATATGGCCTCGGGCCACATCTTCACCTGCTTCCAGCAGGATGTCGCCCGCCAGTTCGAGGCCATCCAGACCCGGCTGATCAACGAACCCCTCACCGACTACGTCCAGCCCTTCGGCGGCGGCTACTTCTTCGCGCTGCCGGGGGTGCGTGACGAGAAGGATTGGTACGCGCGGGCTTTGCTGAGCTGAGCGGTCCTGCGGCCGGAAGCGCCGCGCGGCACTCCCGGCCCGGACAGCCTAGGAACCCGCGGGAGTCGGCTGCGCCCCGGAAGACTCCGGCGTCGCGACCGCGGTCCTGCGGCCGAGCAGCAGCGTCACCACCGGGAACACCAGCAGACTGCACACGCCGCACAGCAACCCGACCGACCAGAACGCGGAACCGCCGTCGAGCAGTGCGGCGGCCGCCGCGGTACCCGCCATCATCCCGCCGTACTGCACCGAATAGTTCAGTGCCAGAACGGTTCCGCGCGCATCCGGGCTGAGTTCACTGGCGAGGGTGGTCAGCGCGGACTGGCCGAAACCGACCGCGCCACCCCAGACGATCTGCACCACGATCGCCAGCACGAGCGATCCGGTCGAGAGCGAGAAGGCCAGCACCGACGCCGCGGCTACCAGCGCCGCCACCGCGATGACCCGGCGACGGCCGACGGCATCGGCGAGGCGGCCACCGTAGATGTTGCCCACGACGCTCATCGCCCCGCCGCCGGCCAGCGCCAGCCCGACCCATCCGGTCGTCAGCCCGAAGTTGCTCGCGTAGAACAGTCCGCCGTTGGCGAACATGCCCTGCAGTCCCGCGGTCCACAGGAAGGTGCACAGCAGCGTGAACAGCACCGCCGGATTGCCGAGTGCGGCGCGGAACTGCTGCGCGAAGATGGCCAGCGGCCCCGCGGGTGCGGCGGCGGCCGGCGCACTGTGCGGGACGAACCTGGTCAGCGGCACGAGCAACAGCGCCGCGGCGATGCCGATACCCCAGAATGTCCACTCCCAGGACACGATTCCGGCCAGGAAGGCGCCCGCCGGCACCCCGAGCACCGAGGCGCCCATCATCGCGCCCACGATCACCCCGATCGCCGCGCCCCGGCGTTCGGCCGCCACCGCGCCGGAGACGAAGGCGAGGATGGCCGGCACCAGGATCGCCGCGCCGAGTCCGGAGATCGCGCGGAACACGATGATCGCCGCGAAGCCGGAGGCGAATCCGGTCAGTACCGTGCCGGCCGCGAAGACGGTGAGTCCCGCGGTCATCAGCCGCTTGCGCCCCCAGCGGTCCGAGAGCGGACCGAAGATCGGCGCGGCGATCATGTATGCCAGCGCGTAGGCGGTGACGAGCAGACCGCCGAGCCGGGGCGAGACATGCACGGAATGGGTGATCTGCGGTGCCAGCGGCGAGACGACCAGCGCGTCCAGCCCGACGAAACATCCGCAGATCGCCAATACGGTGAGCCAGCGCCGCTCGGAGACGACGGCGGAATCAGGTTCGGTCACGCTCACCACTCCACCGGAAAAGTGTTGGGCCGCAGCGTGAGCAGGCCACTGGACCAGTCGATGTTCTCCGGCGCGACCGCCAGGCGCAGATTCGGCAGCCGCCGCGCGAGTGTCGCCAGCCCGATCTCCAGTTCCAGCCGTGCCAGTCCGGCGCCGGGGCAGAAGTGACTGCCGTGGCCGAAGGCGACGTGTTTGACATCCTCGCGGGTGAGGTCGAGGCGGTCGGGTTCGGTGACGTGGCGGGTGTCGCGACCGGCGGCGTGCATGATCGGGATGACGCCCTCGCCCTGGCGCACGACGACGTCGCCGATTTCGAGTTCCTCGGTGGCGACCCGGATGAAACCGATTTCCGACGGCGGGGCGTAGCGCAGCAGTTCTTCCACCGCGTGCCGAACGACCTGGCGGTCGTCGACCTGATCGACCAGCAGTCGCCACTGGTCCGGATGCCGCAACACCATGAACGCCGCGCGGCTGAGCGCACTGACCGTGGTGTCGTGCCCGGCGACGAGCAGATTGATCGTCAGCCAGACCAGTTCCTGTTCGGAAAGACGGTCGCCGTCGTCGCGGGCGGTGATCAGATCCGAGAGCAGGTCCTCACCGAGCGCCTCTCGCCGCTGCGCGAGCAGGGAGACGACGTAGGCGGCGGATTCCTCACGCGCGGTGAGTCTTTCGTCGGCGGTGTGCGCGGTGATGCTGACCAGATGGTCGGTCCAGCGCTGGATGTCGGCGCGCCGTTCCCGCGAGGCGCCCAGCAGATCGGTGATCACCCAGATGGGCAGCAGGGCGGCGAAGTCGTGATGCAGATCGGCCGGGCGCGGTCCCGCCTCGAGCTCGTCGACCAGTTCGTCGGCGATCTCCTGGATGCGCGGGCGGATCTGCTCGGCGCGTTTGGGCGTGAACGCGGGCGAGATCAGCCGCCGCAGGCGCCGGTGGTCGGCTCCGTCCTGGCTGAGCAGATTGAAGGGGTTGTCGGCGAAGTCGGGACCGTTGATCACCCGGGGCGCGCCCGGTTCCCGCAGAGCGGCGCGCGACAGCCGAGAATCGGACATCGCGGCGACCACCTCGTCGTAACCGGTCACCGCCCACGCGGTGTCGCCGCTGGGTAACCGCACCTTGGTGACCGGGCACTGGGCGCGCAGTTCCGAGAATCGCTCCGGTGGTTCGCCGAGCGGTCCCAGTGGAAACGGATAGTAGTCGAGCGTCTCGTCGATGGAATTCGACATGGGGATTCCCCCTCCTGGATCGGAAAATGCGACGACGAATGGGAAACTGCCTCGAACGGTGAGTGAGAAGTTCAAAGTTCGATACTTGGCGAACTTTCGAATACCAAGATAACAGCCGATCTTCGACGAGCACAAGAGATCGGCCCCGCCGGAAGACTCAGCCGGCGCGCGAGGCGATGGTCACCGTCGGCCGCAGGTACACGATCGCCTGCGCCCGGGTCCGTACGGACAGTTTGCGCAGGATGTTGGAGACGTGGAACTTCACCGTCTTGTAGCTGACGTGCAACACCTGGGCGATCTCACTGTTGGACAGCCCGTCGGCGACCAGGATCAGGATCTCGTGCTCGCGCTGGGTCAGGCTGTCGAGCGCGGTGACCGGTTTGTGCGCCACCGCGGGGAGGTACGGAGCGGTGGCGTCGAGGACCAGCCGGGTGATCGACGGTGACAACATGGCCTGACCGCGCACCACCGCATCCACCGCGCTCACCAGGTCGACCGCACTCGAGCGGCGCGAGACCAGCCCGCGCGCACCCGCCTGCAGATATCGCAGCAGCAGTGCGCTGTCGGTGCCGTCGGACACCACGACGACGCCGACCTCGCCGCCGGGACGCACCGCGGTCAGGCGCTGAGTCAGGCCGGGGCCGTCCCAGCGCGGCGAGGGGCAGTGGTCGAGCACCACCACATCCGCCTTGTCGGCGGCGACCATCTTCAGTGCCGCTTCGCTGTTGACCGCCGGTCCGACCCAGCCGACATCCGGCATTCCGCGCAGGACGGAGATCAGCCCGCTGCGCATGATCTGCTCGCCGCACACCACGAGAACCCGGGCACGGCCCGAATCCCGCCCGTGGGCGTCGCCGAATTCTCTGGCCGTATTCGGTAGTTCGGTCACGGTCATCAAGGCCCCCAAATTTCCATGGGCCATGAATACAGTGCAGGCCCGGCAGGTGACGAGAGGTGTGGCGGGATGCTCCTATCACAACTCGGGAACAAACCCGACAAATAACGCTAACACCTGGGAACCATTGCGGCAATGTGAGCTGGATTCACGTGGAGTCGAATTCGAGCGCAAACAATTCGCGAACCGGAATAACCGGATTCGAACAGTAACCGGCGAAATACTTGACAAATCCGCGGCGGCGGGAAACCGCACGTAAAATCAGTTGTTCGTCACTTGTGGAAGTACCCTCCCCCCGCGGCTCACCCCCGCGGCGCCAGGTCACGCACGACCTGCAGAACCGCCTCCGGGCCGCCGGCGAACAACTCCGGGGTCGACTGGATCATCAGCACCGGAGTGTCGACCCCGGCCTCGACGTAGCGGTCGATCTGCTCGCGGCAGCGTTCCGGGCTGCCGTGTACCAGGACGCCGTCCACCACGTCGTCGGAGATCGCCTCCCCCGCGCGCCGAAGATCGCCCGCCGCAACATGTTTGCGGACCTGCTCGACCTGATCGCCGCGACCCAGCCACTCGTGGAAGGCGCCGTAGGTCGGCCGGGTGAACAGGTGGGTCAGCATCCGCCGGCCCGACTCGCGCGCGTAGTCGAGATCCTCGGTCGGGCAGACGAAGATGCGGGCGACCAGCTCCCCGCGATCGCGGTCGGCCCCGAGGCCGCGAATCACCGTCGAAATATCCTCGGCGGTGAGGAAATTGGTGATGGCGCCCGCGCCCTCCCGGAAGCCGAGCCGCAACATACCGGTGCGCAGCGCGCCGACCATGAGCTGCGGCGGAATCTCCGCCGGTCGCCCGAGTTCGAAATCCTCGATGGTGAAGGTGTCGAAACGTCCCGCCACCCGGCCGTGTTCGTAGGCGTGACGCAGGAACCGCAGCGTATCGCGCACCCGCCGATAGGGCTCGTCCATCGCGATCCCGTTCATCCCGGTGACCAGCTGCGCTCCGGAGGATCCGATACCCAGCACGACCCTGCCGGGGGCGAGTTCGGCCAGCGCGGCGCCGGTCTGGGCGATGACCGCGGGCCCGCGGGTGTACACCGGCACGACGGCGGTGCCCAGCCGCAGCGACGGCGAACCCCATGCCGCGGCGAGCACCAGCGGTGTGAAGGCATCCACCCCGGCGTACTCCCCGGTCCACGCGTCGGTGTAACCGAGATCGGCCAGCTCGCCCAGTATTCCGCGATGGCGCGGGAGTGGGACGAACGGCAAGGGCAGGGTGATCCCGTAGCGGGACATGACAACCAACTCCACTTCATCTGCGTCGACGACGGCTCGGGCGAGGAGAATTCACCGGCGCGAATTCACCACCGGCACAACATAGTTCGATAGTTGTACATCTATCGAACTAAAGCTACTATTCACGGTGTCGGCTGGCAAGAATCTCGCCGAAAATTCTCTTCTCCGCACTCCGGAAACAGGCAGGGGCCACATCATGAGTGAGATAAAGATCGAAATCGACGCGGCCGAGGCCGGATTGGACCCGGACCGGCTGCGGCGGTTCGACGACTACCTCGACGGCCTGGTGGAAGCGGGCCGCATGCCCGGCTGGGTCGGCATCATCGCGCGCGACGGCAAGATCGCCCACATCGGCACCGGCGGCCACCGCGACCGCGAGGCCGGCCTCGCGATGGAAGCCGACTCCTTGTTCCGCTCCTGGTCGCTGACCAAACCGTTCACCTCCGTCGCGGCGCTGGCACTGTACGAGGACGGGGCCTTCGGGCTCAATGATCCGGTCGCCGACTACATTCCGTCGCTGCGCGATGTGCGCGTGTACACCCGCGGCGGCGGCGCGAACCTGGAGTCGCGGCCCGCGCGCGAACCCATCCGGATCTGGCATCTGCTCACCCACACCGCCGGATTCACCTACGGCTTCCATCATTCCCATCCCGTGGACGAGCTGTACGTCCAACGCGGCTTCGAGTGGAGTGCGCCGCCCGGAATCGACCTGGCGACCGCCGTGGACACCTGGGCTTCGCTGCCGCTGCTGTTCGAACCGGGTACCGCGTGGAACTACGGCGTGAGCACCGACGTGCTCGGCCGGTTGATCGAGGTGGTCTCGGGCAAGTCGCTGGATACCGTTTTCGCCGAACGCATTACGCAGCCGCTCGGATTGCACGACACCAAGTTCTGGATCGAGCCGGAGGAGACCCAGCGGCTCGCCGCGATCTACATGGCCGATCCGGCGACCGGTCTGGCGGTCCGCAACGACGCGATGGGCGGCGACCCCACCCAGCGCCCGACCTGGCTGTCCGGCAGCGCCGGACTGCTCACCACCGCCGCGGACTTCCACACCTTCCTGCAGATGCTGCTGGCGGGCGGAACCTGGAACGGCGCACGGGTGCTCTCGCCGGCCACCGTGCGGTACATGACCACCAATCAGCTGCCCGGCGGCGCCGACCTCGGGAGCTTCGGCCGGCCGGTGCTGCCCGCGCTGACCACGATGGCCGGTCTCGGGTTCGGATTCGGCTTCATGACCGTGCTCGACCCGGCCGCGAGCAAGGTGATCGCGAATCCCGGTGAGTTTTCCTGGTATTCGGCGACCAGCACCTACTTCTTCGTCGACCCGGTCACCCGGATCACGGCACTGGCCTTTCCACAGTTGTTCCCCTCCAAGGCGCTGCCGCTGTTCTCCCGGCTGCGCCAGCTGGTACACGCCGCCGTCATCGAGTGATCGGCGTGGTGACACGAAGGGCGCCGGCCGTGGCCGGCGCCCTTCGCGCGTCAGCGGTCCAGCCATTCGCCCACCGCGCGCGCGGTCGAGGCGGCGTGCTCCTCGAGGATGGTGAAATGGTCGCCCGGCACATCGACGACCGTATGCGGCAGCGTCCACGCCGACCGCCAGTCCAGATCCTCGAGCGCCGCGCCGGTGTGGTCGCGCAGCGGCTCGGACGCCCGGACCAAGAGCGTCGGCGCCGTGATCGGCTCCGGCCGCCAGTGCGCGAAAAGCGGTATGTACCAACCCATCGCCGACAACCGCACGCCGTCGGCGAGCCCGAATCCGGCCTGCCGATCCAGCACGCCACCGATCACCCGATGCTGGGCACGCCGCAGCAGATCCGCATCGGGCAGGTAGGTGTCCAGCAGCACCACCCCGGCGACGCGAAGTCCGTCGCGTTCGAGCCGTGCGGCCACCGCGTGCGCCAGCCAGCCGCCGGACGAGGTTCCGGTCAGCACCACCTCCGCCCGGGCGGCGATCGGCCGGACGATCTCGGTCTGCAGATCGATGACCGCCTCGATCGTCGCGGGCAGACTGTCACCGCTGACGAAGCCGGGAGCGGGTAACGCCGAAACCTTGCGCTGCCCGCGGAATTCGTCGGCGAAACGGGTGTACACCTGCGCACCGGTCATCGCCACCAGCGCGGAGAAGCAGATCACCTGGGGGCCGCCGTCGCCGTCGGCGAGGGTGACCGGATCCGGATGCGGCACCGTGGCCGCGCTGTCGAACATCGGCCGCAGCCGCGCCGCCTCGCGCAGCAGCGCCATACCCTCCGCGAATTTGCCCGATTCGAACGCCTGGTGGAACAGCATGCTGACCGGGTCGGCCGGGGCGACCGGCGGCTCGTCGGTGAGGGCGAGTTCGGATCCGAGCGCCTTGGCCAGCTCGCTGGCGGTGGCGTGGTCGAACAGGAAGGTCACCGCGATCGACAGCCCGGTCGCGGCATTGAGCCGATTGCGCAATTCGACCGTGGTCAGGGAGTCGAAACCCAGCTCGAGCAGATTGCGATCGTCGTCGTCGGCACGCGGGGCGTCGTAGCCGAGCACCGCGGCGATCTCGGCGCGAACCAGTTCGAGCAGGGCGCGGTCGGCCTCGTCCTCGGGCAGGGCGGCGAGGCGTTCGGCGAAATTCCGGCCCGTCGTGGCCTCCGCGGGCTCGGCGGCCGGCTGCGCCTCGGGCAGCTCCGCCAGCAGCGGGAGCGGTCGCGCGGCGGTGAGTACCGGCGCCAGGCGCGTCCAGTCGATATCGGCCACGAGCAGCCCGCTCTCCCCCGCGCGCAGCGCGCGTTCGAGATGGTCGAGTGCCGCGTCGGGGTCCATCGGCAGGACTCCCTGCCGCCGCCACCGCTGCGCCGCACCGGGTTCGGCGGCCATACCGCCGCCGTCCCACGCACCCCAGGCGATCGAGGTGGCGGGCAGGCCGAGTCCGCGCCGATGTGCGGCCAGCGCATCGAGATAGGCATTGGCCGCGCCGTAGACGCCCTGGTCCGCACTACCCCAGACGGCCGCGCCCGAGGAGAACAGGACGAAGGCGTCCAGCTCACCGGTCAGTTCATGGAGATACTGTGCCGCAACGGCTTTCGGCCCGATGACGCGGGCGATGTCGGCGGCGGTCACCTCGGTGACGGGCGTGCTGTCCACGACGCCCGCGGCATGGACGACCGTGCGGAGGTCGGCGATGTCGCCGATCACCCGGGCCAGTGCCGCGCGGTCGGTGATGTCGCAGGCCACGATGGTGACCGCCGATCCGAATTCCGCGCGCAGTGCTGCCGCGTTCGGCGCGGCGGGACCGCTGCGGCTGAGCAGGACCACGTGGTCGGTGCCGGTTCGCAGCAGCCACCGGGCCACCCGGGCGCCGATCGCGCCGGTTCCCCCGGTGACCAGCGCCGAACCCCGGGAACGCCACGGCGCGCGGTCGTTCCGCGCGTGGGCGCGCACCAGCCGGCGCGCGAACAGACCCGACGGGCGCACCGCCATCTGATTCTCCGTCGCGGTGCTCAGGGCATGCTCGAGCGTGGCGACGAGATCCGCGTCCAGTGGTGTCGCGGGCAGGTCGATCAGGCCGCCCCAGCGGTCCGGGCGCGCCAGCGCGAGGCTGTAGCCGAGACCCCACAGCACGCTCTGCGCCGGGTCGGCGAGCGGCTCCCCCGCCACGCCCACCCGCCCCGCGCGTGATCACATACAGCGGAACGGATTCGGGGAGCCCACGCAGCAGTTCCAGGGTTTCGCCGATATCGCTGCGGAACGACAGCGCACCGCGCAACGGCCCGGAGTCGCGGTCGTCGGTGACCTCGAGCCTCGATCGCGACAGCGCGTCCCGCACCTCGTCCGGCGCGCCGACGAGCAACCATCGTCCGGCCGGGCGCGCCGTGGCCGGCGGCAGTGCGCGCCAGTCGACGCGGTAGCGCCAGTCGTCGGCGGTGCGCGCGCGAGGCGGTTCGGCGGACAGCCAATAGCGTTGGCGCCGGAAGGTGTACGTCGGCGCGTCGGCGTCCGGTGCGGCGCCGATGACGCGCGGCCAGTCGACAGGCAGCCCGCGCACCCAGCCGTCGCCGGCCGCGGTGAGCAGCCGGTCCAGCCCGCCCTCCCCGCGTCGCAGCGATCCGACCACGACGCCGTCGGCGCCCACCGTCTCCTCCACCGCACCGACCAGGCCGGGGTGCGGGGAGGATTCGACGAAGAAGCGGAATCCGTCGGCGGCCAGCGCCGCCACCGCTCCGGCGAAGTCGACGGGTTCACGCAAGTTCCGGAACCAGTAGGCCGCATCCAATTCGGCGGTGTCGAGCAGGCCACCGCGCACCGAGGAGTAGAACGCGACCGCGGAGCTGCGCGGACGCAACGACACGAGCCGGTCCACCAGTTCGTCGTGGACCGCCTCCACCGCGGGGGAATGGGAGGCGTAGTCGACATCCACCCAGCGCACCCGAACACCCTCGGCCTCGACACCGTCGGCGACCGTGCGTAAGGGCTGCGAATCTCCGGACAGCACAACGACTTCGGGCCCGTTGACGGCGGCGACGACCACGCCGTCCACGAGCCGCGGCCGGATCCGCTCGGGCGCGGCCCACACCACGGCCATCCCGCCGGAGCCGCTCAGTTTCCGCGCGATCAGCCGCGACCGCGTCACGACGATGTGCACGGCGTCCGCGAGGGTCAGACCGCCCGCGACGAACGCCGCCGCGACCTCCCCCTGGGAATGGCCGGCCACCGCCTCCGCGCCGATCCCCCACGACGCCCACACCAGCGCCACCCCGACACTCATCGCGAACAGCGCGACCTGCACCACGTCGACGCGGTCGAGCGGTTCGGCCCCGTCCCGATCGAGCAGCACGTCCCGGACGGACCAGCCGGCCGCCTCCCGCACCACCACGTCCAGGGTCGACACCCAGGCGCGGAAGACCGGCGACGATTCCCACAGCTGCGCTCCCATCCCCGCCCACTGGCCGCCCTGGCCGGGGAACAGCACGGCCACGCCCTCGACCGGCTCGAATCGAAACCCGAACGCCGCCAGCAATTCCGGGAAGGTCAGCGCGGCAGTGCCGAGCGGCACCGGCTCGTCCTCGTGCGAGGCCGGCGTCGGCACGGCCGCGACCACCCGCGTCGGTGCGTCGGCGATCCGGTGCAGTGCTTCGGCGAGGTCCTCCGGGGTGCGCCCGATCACCACGGCGCGCTCGGCCAGCGTGGCGC
The DNA here is from genome assembly GCF_000308535.1 of Nocardia cerradoensis NBRC 101014. Taxonomy (GTDB): domain Bacteria; phylum Actinomycetota; class Actinomycetes; order Mycobacteriales; family Mycobacteriaceae; genus Nocardia; species Nocardia cerradoensis. The sequence continues at coordinate 22,397 of NZ_BAFW01000176.1, forward strand.
GGGTGGCGAGCGCGGCGGCGACCGAGCGCGGATGCGGTGCGTCCGGCCGCCGGGCGAAATCGGCCAGCGCGGCGGCATGTTCGCGCAAACCGTCGGCCGAGGCCGCCGACACGATCCACGGCACCGGCCCGCTGCGCGCCACGGGTGCCGAGTCCGCGACCGCCGGCGCCTGTTCCAGCACCACGTGCGCATTGGTTCCGCCGATGCCGAACGAGGACACCGCCGCGCGCCGCGGGCGGCCGCTCGCCGGCCAGGGCTCGTTGCGGGTCAGCAGTTCCACCTGCCCTGCGGCCCAATCGATCAGCGGTGACGGGCGGTCGGCGTGCAGAGTGCGCGGCAGCACGCCGTGCCGCAGCGCCTGCACCATCTTGATCACGCCGCCGACGCCCGCGGCCGCCTGACTGTGCCCGATATTGGATTTCAGCGATCCCAGCCGCAGCGGATGCCCGCCCGCCCGGTCGCGGCCGTAGGTCGCCAGCAGCGCATGGGCCTCGATCGGATCACCGAGCGCGGTTCCGGTGCCGTGTCCCTCCACCACATCGACGTCCGCCGTGGTCAACCCGGCATCGGCCAGGGCCCGGCGGATCACGCGCTCCTGAGAGGGCCCGTTCGGCGCGGTCAACCCGTTGGACGCCCCGTCGGAGTTGACCGCGCTGCCGCGCAGCACGGCCAGCACGCGGTGGCCGTGGCGCCGCGCATCCGACAGACGTTCCAGCAGGAGCACTCCCACGCCTTCGGCCCAGCCGGTGCCGTCGGCGCCCGCACCGAAGGCACGGCAGCGGCCGTCCGGTGAGAGTCCGCGCTGCTGGGAGAATTCGATGAAGATGCCCGGTGTGGACATGACCGTCGCACCGCCGGCCACGGCGAGCGAGCATTCGCCGCGACGCAGGGCGGCCGCCGCGAGGTGCAGGGCGACCAGCGAACTCGAGCACGCGGTATCCACCGTCAGCGTCGGCCCGGTGAAGCCGTAAACGTAGGAGATCCGGCCCGAGGCCACGCCTCCGGTGGTGCCGGTCAGGACGTATCCGGCAGCCCGTTCGCCGGCCTCGCTCATGCGCGGCCCGTAGTCGGGCGCCATCGCGCCGATGAAGACGCCGGTATCGCTGCCGCGCAGCGCGTGCACGTTCAGCCCGGCGCGTTCGAACAGCTCCCACGAGGTCTCGAGCAGCAGGCGCTGCTGCGGATCCATCGCGGCCGCCTCGCGCGGTGAGATCCCGAACAGTTCGGCATCGAATTGCGGTGCGTCGTAGAGGAATCCGCCCGCGCGTGCCGACGACTTGCCGACCCGGCCGGGCTCGTCGTCGAACAGCCCGGCCAGATCCCAGCCTCGGTCGGCCGGGAACGGGCCGATCGCATCCCGCCCGGCAACCACCAGGTCCCAGAGTTTCTCGGGGGTGTCGGCGCCCCCGGGATACCGGCAGGCCATCGAGACGATCGCGATCGCATCGGCATCGTCGGTGCTGGTGTCCTGGATGCCGTCGCCGGCAAGAGGGGTCGGAAGTTCCTGGGCGGGCGAGTCGTTCAGGAGATTCGTGAGGTGGTCGGCGAGCCGGTCGGGGCTGGGGTGGTCGAACAGGACCGACGCGGGCAGCGACAATCCGGTCGCGAGCGACAGCCGGTTGCGTAGTTCGATCGCCATCACCGAATCGAATCCACTGCCGGTGAAACTCACCGCGGCGTCGGAGATGTCCGCGGCACCGACCGCCGCCGCCTCGGCACGAATGAGCCCGAGCAGTTCCCGGCGGCGACGGGCCGGCGGCAGCGCGTGCCAGCGTGCGCCGGGGTCCGGACGGCCGGGCTCCGCGGCGGTCGCCGCACCGGGCCAGAAGGTGGTGCGGCGGAACGAGTATTCCGGTGCGCGCCGCCGCGGCCCCGGCCCGACGACCGAGGCCCAGTCGACGCCGACGCCGGCGACCCATGCCTGGGCCAGCGACTCCAGCAGGCGGTTCGCCCCACCGTCGTCCCGGCGCAGCGAACTCAGCACCACGACCCGCGGGCCCGCCGCATCCTCCACTGCCCCGGCCAGACTCGGATGCGGCGAGCATTCGACGAAGGTCCGGAGTCCGTCGGCGAGCAGGGCATCGACAGCGCCGGCGAAATTCACCGGTTCCCGCAGGTTGCGGAACCAGTACTCGGCGTCCACTCCGGCCGCGTCCAGGCGCGCACCGGTGACCGAGGAATAGAACGGCACCTGCGTGCGGCGGGGCCGCACCGCGGCCAATTCGGCCACCAGCTCCGCGCGCACGGGCTCGACCTGGGGCGAGTGCGACGCGTAGTCGACGTCCACCCAGCGCACCCGCACGCCCTCGTCGTCGTAACGAGACACCAACGCCGCCAATGCCTCCGGCGCACCGGTCAGCACCGTCGTCGCCGGGCCGTTGATCGCGGCCACCGACACCGCGCCGACCAGACGGGCCCGCACCGCATCCGCCGGTGCCCACACCACGGCCATGCGTCCGGCGCCGCTGAGCCGCCGCGCGACCAGTGCCGAGCGGCCGGCGACCACGCGCACGGCGTCGCCGAGGGTCAGCGCGCCCGCTACGAAGGCCGCCGCCACCTCGCCCTGGGAATGGCCCACCACGGCGTCCGGCGCGATCCCCCAGGACGCCCACACCAGCGCGATTCCGACCATCGTCACGAACAGGGCCGGCTGCACCACGTCGACCCGGTCCAGCGACGGTGCGCCGTCCACATCGAGCAGCACCTCCCGCACCGACCATCCGGCCTCGGCCGCGATCACCTCGTCCGCCACGCGCACCCAGGCGCGGAACACCGCGGAGGTCTCCCACAGACGCGCTCCCATACCGGCCCACTGACCGCCCTGCCCCGGGAAGACGAAGGCGACGGATTCGGCCGCGGCAGCAGGGAAGTCCCACAGCTCCGTCAGCTCCCGGAAGGTCACCGACGGGCCTGCCGGGACGGGCAGCTCGCGATCGTCGGACCAGACGTCCCGCGCGGGGACCACCCGGGATTCGCTCTGCGAAACCTGTCGCAGCCCAGCGGAAAGCTCCTCCGCGTTCGGCGCGAAGACGACCGCGCGTTCGGTCAGGCCGGAGCGAGCGGCGAGCGTGCGTGCGATCTCCGGCAGCGCGGCATCCGAATCGGGGATGCCCGCCCGCAGATCCGCGGCCAGCGCCCGCAGTCCCGCGTCCGAGACCGCCGAGAAGACCCAGGGCACCGGCCGGGGCGCGACAGCCGGACCGGAGGGAGTGTGGCCGCTCGCCGGTCGATCCGCCACGGCCGGCTCCGGAGCCGCGACGACCACGTGGCAATTCGTGCCACCCATACCGAAGGCCGAAACCCCCGCCACACGTTCGCCGTCCGGCCAGGCGCGCCGGTCGGTCACCACCTCGAGTCGCCAATCCTTCCATCGCACAGCGGGATTCGGGGTCCGAAAGTTCAGACTCGGCGGTAGTTCACCGTGGTGCACGGCAAGCACCACCTTCAGCAGGCCGGCGATTCCGGCCGCACCTTCGAGATGCCCGATGTTGGTCTTCGCCGATCCGACCAGCAGCGGGGTGCGGCGCGGCACACCCAGTTCGGTGCCGAGCGCCTCGGCCTCCACCGGATCACCCACCCGCGTCCCGGTTCCGTGCAATTCCACATAGGCCACCGCGGCCGGGTCGACACCGGCCGCACGGTACGCCTCGCGCAGTACGGCACGCTGCCCGTCGACCGTCGGCGTGGTGAGATCCTTTCCCGCGCCGTCGTTTCCGAGCGCACTGCCGCGCAACACGGCGTAGATCCGATCCCCGTCGGCGAGCGCCTGCGGCACCGTCTTGAGGACCACGAAGCCGCCGCCCTCGCCGCGGACGAAACCGTTGGCCCGGGCGTCGAAGGTGTAGCAGCGACCGTCCGGCGACAGCCCGCCGAACCGCGACATCCGCACCGCACTGTCCTCGACCAGATTCAGTTGCACCCCACCCGCCAGCGCGGTGGTCGATTCGCCACGCCGCAGGCTCTCCATCGCCAGATGGACCGCGACCAGCGACGAGGACTGTCCGGTGTCGACGGTCAGGCTGGGACCGCGCAGGCCGAGCAGGTAGGAGATCCGATTCGCGATCACGCCGCGACTGGCGCCCACACCGGTGTGGTGTGCGATCGCCGCATCGCCGCGGCGCTGCTGCACGATGCGGTAGTCGTCGGCCATCGCGCCCACGAATACTCCGGTGCGGCCGACCCGGCGGCCGAGGGCGTCCTCGAACGCCTGCCAGGCCAATTCCAGCATCAACCGCTGCTGCGGGTCCGTCTCGATCGCCTCACGCGCGGAGATGCCGAAGAAGGCGGCGTCGAAATCCGTGACGGTGTCGAGGAATCCGCCTCGCCGCAGCGATTCGTCGGCGGAGCGCCACCGCTCGGGCGGGGTGTCGGTGATCGCGTCGGTGCCGCTGCGCAGCAACTGCCAGAAGGCCCGCGGGTCGGGCGCCTGCGGTAAGCGGCACGACAGTCCGACCACGGCGATGGCGGTCCGGGACGGGGGTAGGGGAACCATGCTCATTCGGCCACTTCCGTTGCTGTGCGAACGACCGCGAGGTCTGTGCGAGCGTCGGCCGGCATCGTCGCCAGGGCCGCGGGTGAGGCCCGGAGGTCCGGCGACTGGACAGCGCCGGTCTGTGCACCCTCGGGCGGCTCGGCTCAGTCTGTCCGAGCAGGGAGGGGCGCGTCTTCGGCCGCAGGCACGGATCGGCGGCCGCGGTACCGGTCCGGGGCCCGGCCCGGCCTCCGGGGCCGCGGACCGGGTCGCCACCTCGTTCGACTATCATCGAAATAGCAGAGGTGAGCGGAAGGCGGTCGTGGTGGCTCGAGTCGTTAATCAGCCGGCGCGCGAGGACATCGAATTGACCGCGGTCTTCCATGCGCTCAGCGATCCGGCACGGTTGCGCATCGTCTGCGATCTGGCCGACCGCACCGACGAGATGTCGTGCAGCGAACTGACGGTCGAGATGTCGAAATCGACCCTGTCCCACCATCTGAAGGTGCTGCGCGAGGCGGGACTCACGGTGACCCGCGTCGACGGTACGCGGCGGATGGTGTCGCTGCGCGCGGACGATCTGGACGCCCGCTTCCCGGGCCTGCTGCGGACCGTCGTCACGGTCGCACCACGCCCCGTTCGCGCCTAGACCGCGAAAAACGTTCCGCGGCAGCGGAAGACAGCCCGGCCGGAAACGCCGGATCTGCCCTCGTCGCCTGGGCACGCGTTCTCACAACCGTTGACGCCCCTACGGGCCTGTGTCACCATGTGAATCACATTTCGATTGTTTTCGAAGTCTCTTACAATCCCCCGAAGTAGGTGTACACGCATGGTTTCACCGACCCCACCCGTCATCGACGATCCGGATCGCGCCACGCGCCGGCTGCTGATCGTCGGTTCCATCTGCGCGGCGCTCGTCGGCCTCGACGCACTGGTCGTCGCGCCCCTCGCCCCCACCATCACCCGCTCCACCGGCGCCTCGATCGACTCCGCCGGACTGCTGGTCACCACCTACGCACTGGTCTACGCGGTGACCGGCCCCCTGTTCGGCCCGGTCTCCGATCGCTGGGGCCGGCGCAATGTGATCCTCACCGGCCTGGTCGCCTTCAGCCTGGGCACGGCGCTGACCGGTGTGTTCTCGAATTTCGCTGTGCTGCTGGTGTTTCGCGGTGTCGCCGGGCTCGGCGCCGCGATGATGGTGCCGAGCATCTTCGCCGCCGTCGCCGACGTCGTCGCGCCGGAACGCCGCGGCCGCGCGATCGGCATCATCATGGGCGCGCTCACCGGCTCCTCGCTGATCGGCGTCCCGCTGGGCTCCTTCGCCGCCGACGCCCTGAGCTGGCGGGTGACGTTCTGGGTGATCGCCGCGCTGGCGGTGCTCGCACTGGTGGCGGTCCCGCTGTCGCTGCCGCAGCTGCCGCCCGCGGCCGCCGACTCCGACGTGAGCCCGCTGCGCGCCTATGTGGGCAAGTTCCGGGCCGCGTTCAGCAATCCGACGGTGATCTTCGTGCTGCTGTCGACGTTCTTCTGGACGGCGGGCAACCAGGGCATGTGGGCCAATATCGGGGTCTATTTCCATACCAACTTCGATCTCTCCACGACCGCGATCGGCCTGGTCCTGCTGGTCATCAGCGCGGTCGGGGTGCTGGGCAACTTCCTCGGCGGACGGCTCACCGACCGATACGGCAAGCGTGCGGTCATCGCCGCCGCCGGTGTATCGGTCGCGGTCGCGCTGGTCGCGTTCTCGAGCCTCAGCGGCGCCCTCGTTCCGCCCGTGGTGATCGCCGCGCTGTGGGTGCTGGCGTTCAACATAGGAGCGTCCTCGATCACGACGCTGGTGAGCGAACTCAGTCCCAGCGCCCGCGGAACCGCTCTGGGCTTGAATTCCTCCGCACTGTACGCGGGTTCGACGATCGGCACCTCGGCATCGGTCGCGGTGTTGTCGGGCACGCACAGCTTCGTCTGGCTGGGCGTCGCCTGCGCGATCTCGTGCCTGCTGGTCTTTCCGATCGTGGTGTTGCTCGTGCGTGAGCGCGCGGTGGCCGAGGCGGTGGCGGCGTAATGGTGACGAGGCTGAATCTCACGACCGACGAACTGCTCACCACCACCCGGGCGGTGCGCAAACGACTCGACCTGACCCGCCCGGTCGAGCGCGAGGTGCTCGAGGAGTGCCTGCACCTGGCCACCCAGGCGCCCACCGGGCGCAATCGGCAACGCTGGGCGTTCGTGGTGGTCACCGATCCGGAAAAGCGTGCGGCCCTGGCGAATCTGTACCGCAAGGGGCTGATGGCGCCGACCGAGGCGGTCCCCGAGGACGGCATCGACTGGCGCGACGACCCGGCTCAGATCCAGCGCGGTCACGACAGCGGCCATCATCTGTTCCGGTATCTGCACCAGGTGCCGGTTCTGCTGGTGCCGTGTGTGCACATCGTGCGGCGCACCCGTCCCGGAGCTGTCGACCTGGCCAACAGTTTCGGCTCGATCCTGCCGGCCACCTGGAGCTTCATGCTGGCCGCCCGGGAACGCGGCCTGGGCACCGTGTGGACCACACCGCATCTGCAGTACGAGCGGGAGGCGGCCGAATTGCTGGGCATACCGTACGAATCGGTGCTGCAGACCGCGCTGATTCCGGTGGCCTACACCATCGGCACCTCGTTCCGCCCGGCGGCGCGCACCGACCTGGACAACGTCGCACACTGGGACACCTGGTGAGCGCGGCCGAGCCGTACGCGACGCCGGTAGACTCGCACAGTGCGCGCGCTCGAACATCCCTCCGTCGACTCGGTCGCCCTGCCCACTCTGCTGCAGGCCCTCGCCGATCCGGTGCGCCTGGACATCGTTTGCAAACTGATGCAGCGCGAGGCGATCACCTGCGGCGGATTCGATGTCCCGGTGAGCATGTCCACCCTGTCGCACCATCTGAAGGTGCTGCGGATGGCGGGTCTGCTGCGCGTCATCCAGGAGGGCAGCTACCGCCGCAACGAACTGCGCTACGACGAGGTCGAGACCCGCTTCCCCGGAGTACTGAGCTCGATTCTGCGCAATGTGCACGAGGGCATCACGGCTTCCTGAACGTCCGCACCAGCGGCCCGGTCGTGCTGGTGACACCGGTCGCGGTGGCACATCCGGCCAGATCGGGCGTCAGGTAGACCCCGGCGCCGTCCACCTGATCACCGAGGAATTCGCCGTCGACGACCGTGCCGGATACGACGATCACCGTCTGCCCGGCCGGTCGGTCGGCGAAGACCGTGCGGAAGCGAAACGTGCTGTGACGTCCGTTGTTCCACTCGATACGGGAGGTGCCGACTCCCGCCGCCGGACCGCAGCCGATCTCCGCCCGGCCGCCGGCGTGGGTGGTGCCGCCGGTGATCGACGCATCGCTCGAAGTGCACGACAGCGTCGCGTCGGTGACGATGGTCGTCGGCCGCGCGGTGGCGGTGAGCCCGGGCGTGTAGGTGACGGTACTGGTTCCGGCGCAGCTTGTTTCGATGTCACCGGCGCGTGCGGACGGCGCGGTGCACAGGGTCACCGCCACCGTCCATGCCAGAACCACCGCCGTGACGATCAGCGCTCTCATCGCTCCACTCCGTCCACCGCAGGCGACTCCCGCACAGCCGCAGGCGGGTCGAGCACCGCCGCGGGCGAGTCCGGCACCGCGGGCGAATCGAGCACCGCCACGGGGGAATCGACCACCGCCGGAGGCGAATCGATCTCAGCGACAGGCGAATCCGACACCGCCGCAGGCGAATCGACCACCGCGATCGACGGTGCGGCGGCACCACCGCGGGCACCCGCTGCGTCCGCCGACCTTCCGGTGTCCGCCGCCACCCCGGCGAGCGAGGTCAGCGTCGCGGTCGATACGGCCGGTAGCGACGACTCCCGCCGGCGCGGACGACTCCACCGGCGCACGATCGGCGATTCCACCGCCGAGTACAGGCCCCAGGCGAGCAGGACATCGACCACCAGCAGCCCCAGCACGACCGCGAGCGCGACCGGGGTGGACCAGGCCGCCTGGATACCGAACAGCCGGACCCGGTAGTGCAGTACCAATTCGTGAATCATGTAGAACGCGAACGAGATATCGCCCAGCCACACCACGAAGCGCGCCCGCCACAGCGACGGGGTACCCCGCACATCGGCGCGCGCGCCCGCCAGGATCAGCAGCGCGATCGGCACGATGGTCACCGCGTCGAGCGCGAACAGGTACGGCGCGTACAGCAGACCCACATATCCCAGCACCGCCAGGCCGGTCGCCGGCGCGAGGGACAGCGGCGCGCGCCGGCCCGACAGCAGCAGTTTCGCCAGCAGGATACCGAGCAGGAAGTCCAGGGTGCGCACCGGCGGGAACAGGTAGACGAACCAGAACTGGTACACCGGCACATCCGGTGCGAACGGAACCCGCGGCCGATCGGGGAGCAATTGCGCGATCAGCGGGAGCACGACGATGACGGCGATCACCGCGATCGTCGCCGCCCAGAGCCGTTCGGCCCGAATCCGGTTCACCGCGGCCAGCAGCCAGGGGAACAGCAGATAGAAGAACGCCTCGCAGCACAGCGACCAGGCGACGGTGTTCATACTGGCGAAGTTCTGCACGATCGGCAGCCAGGTGTGCACGAGCAGCAGATTGGGAATCGCCACCCCCGCGGTGACCGTCTTTCCCGTCCACAGCAGCAGCGCGAACGCGATCGCCCAGGTGAGCACGTGGTTGGGGTAGATCTTCACCGCGCGGCGTCGCCAGAAACCCACCGTGGTGTCGCCGGGTCGCGCCGACCACGCCAGCACGAAACCGCTGAGCACGAAGAAGAATCCGACACCGGCCCACCCGGCCCGTTTCACCAGGAACGAGGCGGTGTCGGCGGCGCCGGCATCGGCGAAGAACCCCTCCAGCGATACATGCGTGCAGAACACGAGAAGTGCTGCGGCGAAACGCATTCCGGTCAGTGTCGGCAGGCGGGGAACCTTGGTCGGTTGCGATGTGTCGGTCACGGAGCACCCTCCTGACGGGCGAAGGAAACGACGGCCCATCAAGTGTCGAAAAGGGTTGTCCGGTCGTCTTCGGGCAACGGACCGGTTCGCCGGCCCGCCCTCGGTCCGGTCCGCGTCAGGACCGGACCGGTGCCGTAGTGGCCAGCGCCGCGGCGAGCCGGGGTCCGAAGCGCTCGGCGATCAGCGCGTCGCCCGCCGCATCCGGATGCAGGCCGTCGACGGTGAGCGCGGCATCGCCGGCCCCGAACAGTTCCGCGCCGGAGACGAGATGCAGATTGTCGTCGCCCAGCCGCTGCAGGACCGCCACCACGTCCTCGACCAGCGCCCGGACGTCGCGCAGCGTGAGGCCGTGTGGATTCGGTTCGTTCTCGCGCTGCACCCACACCGGCGGCGAGAACGCGACCACCGGAACATCCGGATGCGCCGCGCGGATCGTCTCCAGGAATCCCGCCGCGAGCCCGCCCAGGGACCGGGCGGTGAACGGTCCGCGGATGTAGAGGTTCGGCCCCAGTTCCACCGAGATCAGGTCCGCGGGCCGGGCCGCGATGGCACGGGCGACGAACGGGTCCAGATAGGCCTGGGCGGCGAATCCCAGATTCAGCATGCGCCAGCCGTGGGTTCGCGCGATCCGGGCCGGCCAGGTATCGCTGGGCGCCTCGGTGATCAGGCACTGGGTGAGGGAGCTGCCGTAGGTGATCCAGCGCGGACCGTCGGATTCCCAGGGTTCCACGGTCGCGCCGGCCGGCACCGACGGGGCTCCGACCCGCGTCACGGCGCCGCGGTGCGGCAACCACAGCTCGACCCGGGAACGCGTGCCGGGCAACGCCACAACCATATCCTCGGCACCCGAGCCCACCGGGACGCGCTGGGTGAGCCGCCCGTCGACGAAGACGTCGACGAACCGCGGCCGCGGCTGCCAGATCGGAGTGGAGTGCACGGGCAGGGTCACCTCGGCCGCATCGGTCACCAGTCCGAGCCGCACTCCCGTCGCCACGGCCGCGTGCTCGGCCAGTTCCGGAGAGAACGCGGCCGCCAGCCGGTCCGGAGGCAACCGCCACGGCTGCCGCCACTGCCCCGCGTCGCTCACCGCGACCACGCCGTCCCAGTTCACCAGATCATCGGTCACATTTCGATTGTCGTCGAAATCATGAAGAAATGTCCAGTACCGGTGCGGGCCGATCAGAACAGCGCGAAAACTCGTGCGGGCCCGCCGGTTCCGCCGCCGTGTTTGGGCGCGCCCACGATCAGCGTCGCGCCCGCGTCGGGTACCTGATCCAGGTCGGCGAGCGATTCGACGCCATAGCGCCCCGCCGGCAACCAGCTGCGATGCACCGGAACCGCATGGTCGCTACCCCGGTCCAGACCCGTGGAATCGACACCGATACCGACCACCCGGCGTTGCCGGATCAGGAAATCCGCGGCCTCGGCACTGAATCCGGGCCAGCGATACACATTGCGCCGCTCGTCGTAGTTGAGATAGGCGCCGGGCACCGAAATGCGCCGCGACCACCCCGAATCCATCGCCACGAAGGCGCCGTCGGGCAGGGGGCCGTGCGTCGCCTCCCAGGCCCGGATGTCGGCCACGGTCACCGCCGCGGACGGATCCCGCGCCGCCCGATCGGCGATCCGCAGCACCGCCAGCGGCGCCACCAGCTGGTCGGCGGGAATCCGGTCCACCGACAAACCCCCGTCGCTGAAATGCAGGGGTGCGTCGACATGGGTGCCGACATGTTCGTAGGTGACGATCTCGTCGCCGTTGTATCGGTTCTCCGCCATCCGGGCCACCGGAATCAACTGCGGCGGTTTGCTCACCTGTGTCCACACCGGAAAGTCCGGGGTCACGGTGTGGGTCAGATCGACGACCCGGCCGAATCCGCGACCGCGCCCGGACGCCGCCTGCACCGGCGACGCACCCGTCGTGACGACCCCGGCCGCACCGACCACCAGACCCGTGGCCAGCGTCTTCAGGAATCCCCGGCGAGCCGGACGGGGCGGGGCGGCGACCAGGCCGCACGGCGACGCCACACTGTCGATCAGTTCCGGAGCACACACAGCCGATCTCCTTTCGCGACGGTGCCCCCAGTGTGCTGGCGCGCCGGGGCCGCGTCTTCGGCCCGTGGTCCGGATCCACGCCCCGGTCCACGGCCCAGGATCGCCCGGCCTCCAATGGCTTTCGAACCGCCCGTGTCAGTCTCGCACCACCGGGAGCGTCGGCACCGCGGCGAGCAGTTCGCGCGTGTACGGGTCACGCGGGTCGGCGAACAGTTCGTCGGCCGGGCCGGATTCGACCACCCGACCCGCCCGCATGACCAGGATCTCGTCGCTGACGTGGTGGACGACACCGAGGTCGTGGGAGATGAACACCAGTGCCACACCGAGTTCGGCACGCACCCGCAGCAACAGATCCAGGATCTGAGCCTGTACCGACACATCCAGCGCCGACACCGGCTCGTCGCAGACGATCACATCCGGACCGGGGGCCAGTGCCCGCGCGATAGCGACCCGCTGCTGCTGACCACCGGACAGTTCCAGCGGACGACGGGGCAGCACCGTCTCGGACAATCCCACCGCGGCCAGGAGCCGTCGGGCGTGGCCGTCGCGGGCGGCGCGCGGCACCCGGCCCGCCTCCAGGGCCTCGGCCAGGACCCGGCGCACCGTGAAGCGCGGATCGAACGATCCGAGCGCGTCCTGGAAGACCGCCTGGACACTGGTGCCGGGAGCGACCGTCAGGGAACCGGAGTCGAGCCGCTCGAGCCCCAGCAGCACCCGGGCGAAAGTGCTCTTGCCCGAACCCGATTCGCCCACCACACCGACCACCCGGCCCGGCGCGACCACCGAATCGACCCCGTCGAGCGCGACGGTGACCCCGCCGTCGGGCTTACCGAAGCGGCGGTGCGCGCCCGCCAGTCGTACGAGCGGTTCCGTCGTCGTCACCGCCGCCCGGGCGGGCAACTGTGCGGCGAGATCGAATTCGACCGGCGAGAGCCGCGCGCCCCTGGTGTGCGCCGAGGGCACCGCGGCCAGCAGCAGCTTGGTATACGCGTGTTCGGGACGGCCGAGTATTTCGGCCGTCGTGCCCTCCTCGACGATCCGGCCGTCACGCATCAACACGATGCGATCCGCCACCTCCGCGACCACCGCCAGGTCGTGGCTGATCAGCAGCACACCGGTGCCGGCGTCGCGGATGTCACGCAGCAGCGTGAGGATCTGGCGCTGGACGGTGGCGTCCAAGGCGGTGGTCGGTTCGTCGGCGATGAGGAACTGTGGTTGCGCCGCAAGAGCACTCGCGATCAGGACGCGCTGGCGCAGCCCTCCGGAAAGCTCGTGCGGATATTGCCGCAACCGGTTGACCGGATCGGGAACTCCCACCCGTCGCAGCAGCTCCAGCGCACGGTCGGGAATCGAGGCCGCGGGGACGCTGCGGTGCACCCGCAACGCCTCGCCCAGTTCCTGCCCGACCCGCCGCAACGGATCCAACGACGCCAGCGCGTTCTGGGTGACATAGCCGACGGTGCTGCCCCGCACGTTGCGCCAGCGCCGCTGCGACCACCCGCGCGCGTCGTGGTCGCCGATGCGCAGCCGCGCCGCCCGCACGCGGCCGTCGCGCTGAGTGAGCCCGATCAGAGCCCGCGCGGAAACGCTTTTGCCGGAACCGGATTCGCCCACCACGGCCACGCATTCACCCGCCCGCACCCGCAACGAGATGCCGTGGACGACCTCGGTCTCGCCGAAGGAGACGGTGAGATCCTCGAATTCGAGCGCTGTCATCGCGCGGTCCTTCCTTCCGCCAGGCGCTGCCAGTACCGGCTCAGCACCGTGATCGAGACGACCGAGGCGACCACGAACAGACCGGGGAACACCCCGATCCACCAGGCCCGGCCGACGAGATTGCGTCCCTCCGACAGCATCGAGCCCCATTCGGGCGTCGGCGGTATCACGCCCAGGCCGAGAAAACTCAGGCCCGCGCCCGCCACGATCGCGGTGCCCACGCCGAGCGTCGCCAGCACCACCAGCGTCGTCAGCGCATTCGGCAAGACATGCCGCAGCGCGATCCGCGATCGACTCTGTCCCAAGGTACGCGCGGCCTCCACATATCCGCTGTGGCGCACCTCGAGCGCCTGCGACCGAACCAGCCGGGCGTAGTACGGGATGGTGGCCAGCCCGATGGCGATGGCCGAATTGCGCGCTCCCGGCCCGGATACCGCGATCACCACGAGCGCCAGCAGCATCCCGGGAAAGGCCAGCATGGTGTCGGTGAGCCGCATCAGCACCGCGTCCAGCAGCCGCGACGGGCCCGAGGCGAGCAGTCCGATCACCGCGCCCAGGCCGAATCCGATCGCCGTCGCCGCCACCCCGATGCCCAGTGAAATCCGCGTGGCGTGCACGGTTCTGGCGAAGACGTCCCGGCCGAGTTGGTCGGTGCCGAACAGGTGCTCTCCGCTCGGCGGGCGCAGGGTCTGACGACGGGCCATCGCGGTGGGGTCCACCCCGGTCACCAGATGCGGCGCCAGCGCGGCGACGACCAGGAAGGCGAAGACGATCGCGGCGATCCACACCGGCCACGGCACCGATCGCAGTCGGGCCCCGGGACTTTCCCGCAGGACTTCGGACCATCTGCTCACGGCGTTCCCTTTCCGACGGGTTCGGCATCGGCCACGACCGCGCCCGAAACGGCGACGCTCGCCGGCGCGAGGGCCGGCGTGCGCACCGGACGCGCGCGGGGCGCACGCAGCCGCGGATCGAGAACCAGATACAGCAGATCCACCACCAGATTGATCACCACGAACAGCACCGCTGCCAGCAGCACCACCGCGCTCACCACCGGAAAGTCCTTGGTGGTCACCGCGTTCACGGTGATCCGGCCGATGCCGGGCCGCGCGAACAGCGTCTCCACCAGCACGGTCCCGCTGAACAGCGTGCCGAGCATCCAGCTGGTCATGGTGACCGTGGCCAGCGATCCGTGGCGCAGCGCGTGGCGCACGCGCAGGCCGGGCTCGGACAGTCCGCGCGCCCGCAGTGTCGCGACGAACGGCTGTTCCAGGGTCCGGTCCAGATTTCCGCGCAGCACCTGCCCCAATTCACCCGCCATCGGTACCGCCAGGCTCAGCGCCGGCAACACCAGACTCGCCGACCCGTGGTCACCGGCGACCGGGAAGATGTGCAGACGGAAGGCGAATGCCGTGATCAGCAGCAATCCCAGCCAGAACGGCGGCAGAGATACCGCGAGCAGTTCCGCGCCGGACACCGCCGCGCGCACGAACCGCCCCCGGCCGGCCGTCGAGGTCGCCGCGAGCACGGCGACCAGGACGGCGGGCACCAGGGCGCACAGCGCCAGCTCCGCGGTGGGCCGAAGTTGGCTCAGCAGCAGGCTTTTCACGTCCTCCTGCAACTGATAGGAACGGCCGAGATCGCCGGTGAGCGGACGCAGCACGGTGTGCAGATACTGCCGCCACACCGGCTGATCGAGTCCCAGATCGGCGGCGATCTGCGCCCGCACCCGCGGCGACGCGCTGGTCTGGGCACCCAGCAGGGTGTCGACCGGATTTCCCGGCGCCAACCGCAGAGCGAAGAACGTCAGCGTGACCGCGCCCAGCAGTACCAGCGCACCGGTCCAGATCCGGTGGACGAGGATGCGAACCACCTGCCCGGTCACGAGTGCTCCACCCAGGTGTCGTAGAAGTTGCTCCAGCCGTTGGCGTCCAGGCCGAAGCCGTGCACCCGGGCGGCCGCGGTGTAGACACCGGTGAAGACGTAGATCGGCAGGGCGTACGCCTTGTCGAGGATCAGCTGCTGCGCCTGCTTGTAGGCGGCGGCCCGCTGCGCGGGATCGGCGGTGGCACGGCCCTGCTGCAGCAACGCGTCCAGTTGCGGGTCGGCCACCTTTCCGTTGTTGGCGCCACCCTTGGCGACCGAGCGGTCCGACTGGTACAGCGTGGCGAGCACATCCGCATCGGATCGGCCCCAGCTCGCGCCGACCAGGTCGTAGCCGTTGGCGGCGATGATCGTGGTGTAGGTCCCGTAATCGACCGGGGTGAGCCGCAATTCGATGCCGACCTTCTTCAGATCCTGCTGCACCGCCTGGGTGACCAGATCCCGGGACTCCCGCACCAGATTCGAGGCGTAGGGCAATACCAGGCCGAACCGGTGACCGTCCTTGATGCGATAGCCCTGGGCGTCGCGCCCGGTGTAGCCCAGTTCGTCGAGCAGGCGGTTGGCCTTCGCCACGTCGTAGCCCGGCCGCTTCTCCACCGAGGCGTCGTAGCCGGGAGTCGAGGCGGACAGCGGTCCGTACGCGCGCGGGTAGACCCCCAGATAGATGCTGTCGACGATGCCGTCGATATCGATCGCCGCACTCACCGCCTGTCGCGCCCGGATATCGGAGAACGGCTCCTTCGACTGATTGAAGAAGAACGTGTACGGCGCCCCGGGCGCATCACCGCGAACGATCCGGTACGCCGGATCCTGCTGCAGTGCTTGATAATCCGCCGGCGGCGTACCGGCGATCACATCGACCTGCCCACCGCGCAGCGCGCCCGTGCGCACCGCGTCCTCGGTGAGATACCGGACCGACAATTTGTCCAGATACGCCGGACCGGTGTGCCGCGCGGTCGCCGGCGGCCAGGCGTAGTCCGGATTCCGCTCGAATTCGATGCCCTGGCCGTGGGTCACACTCAACTCCCGGAACGGCCCGCTCCCCACCGCATAGCGGCCGCCTCCGCACAGCTCGTCCGGGTGTTCGGCCAGCACCTTCGGTGAGTAGAACCCCAGGTAGGCGGTGCTGGCCGCCTGCAGGAACGGCGAATACGGCTGGGTGAAGCGGACTCGCACGGTGTGGTCGTCGATGATGTCGGTGCCGGCGTAGGGCCCGAGCAGACTCGCCGCGTACTGCGATTTGGTGGCCGGCGCGAGAATGTGTTCGAAGTTGGCCTTCACCGCCGCGGCATCGAATGGGGTGCCGTCGAAGAATTTCACATCCGGGCGCAATGTGAAGACATATTCTTTACCGTCGGCGGAAATCTTCCACGCGCTCGCCAGCCACGGAGCGAAGGTGCCGTCGGATTTCTGCGCGACGAGCGAGTCGAATACATTGCGCTGTAGTTCTCCGACGATGTCACCCGGACTGACATGCGGGTCCATGCACGTCGCGTCGCGGTAGGAGGCGTAGGTCAGCGTACCGCCGGAAACCGGCGTGGCGGATTCGTCGTCCGCGCCGGAACCGCCGGACGAACAGGCTGTGACCAGCGCGACCACCGCCATTACTCCCGCGATCGATCCGGAAATCGACCGACTCTTTTTTCGCATCACACATTCTTTCGTCGGCGCGCCGGGCGCGCATCGGACGGGCTACGGGGAATTTCAGTGAAGTCGACGACAGGTCGGCACACAGCTTTTCGCCGAAGGCGGATTCCAAACATTGACAAAAGCTAACCGCTGGGAGCGCGGTAATTCGACCGGCAAAAGTCCAGTACAGAAATGCGGAGACGGACCCCAGCCGGGGACCGAACCCGGTCTCCGGTACGGGTCGATGCCCGGAAAACACGCCACTGGACCCGAACGCAATAGGGCCGTGGCCGGAAGACCGATATTCCCGGCCGAAACAGAATGATGTGCGATCGCAATTCGATCGTTTTCTTCCCGCCTGGCTCGCACCAATGCTGCTGCCCCAGGGTTCGGCGACCCGAGGAGGCCGACACGATGACCGTCTACGTAGCGCACACCCGCGGCGATATCGATGAAAACCGGTTGCAGGACCTGCTGTCCCGGATCCGGCAACTGCCCGCCGCCGCGACCACCCGGCGCACCCGCGACGGCTTCCTGATCGTGGCGTGGGGCGCCTCCGGTCCCGTCCTGGAGGCCGAACTCACCCGCAGTGAGTACGTGACCCGCGTCCTGCCGGAAGGGACGTCGTTTCCGCTCGCGGCGCGGGCACATCGGCCGGAGGGGTCGGTGGTGCATGTCGGCTCGGTGCCGGTCGGCGACGGCCGGCCGGTGATCATCGCCGGGCCGTGCTCGGCCGAAACCCCGGAGGTGCTGCTGGAAACGGCCCATCGGGTCAAGGCCGCCGGCGCGGCCATGCTGCGCGTCGGCATCTTCAAACCGCGCACCTCCCCCTACAGCTTCCACGGCCTCGGGCACATCGGGCTGCCGCTGCTGCGCGAGGCGCGGGCGCAGACCGGACTTCCGATCGTCACCGAAATCCTCGACGCCCGCGATATCGAGCTCGTCGGCGATGCCGCCGACGTCCTGCAGGTCGGCGCGCGCAATATGCAGAACTTCAGTCTGCTCACCGAATTGGCGCTGACGGGGCGGCCGGTACTGCTCAAGCGCGGCATGTCGGCGACCGTGCACGAGTGGCTCAACGCGGCGGAATATCTGCTCGCGCACGGCAACGACAACGTGATCCTCTGCGAGCGCGGGATCCGCACGTTCGAACGCTCGACGCGGTTCACGTTGGACCTCAACGCGGTTCCGGTGGTCAAGGAACTGTCCCACCTGCCGATTCTGGTCGACCCGAGCCACGGCACCGGCGCGACGCGATATGTGCCGCCGATGTCGGCCGCCGCCCTCGCCGCCGGCGCCGACGGACTGATCGTCGAGGTGCACCCGCGGCCGCACGAGGCGCTCTCCGACGGCGCCCAGTCGCTGGATCTGGCGCAGTTCGACCGGTTCGGCGCGGATCTGCGCGGGCTCGCGAGCGCTCTCGGCCGTGAATTCGTCTCCGCCCCCGAGCTGCTGGCCGAACTGTCATGACCACCACGAGTACCGAACTGGTCCTGGACGGCAACGGTCTGCGACTCACCGACGTGGCGGCGGTGGCGCGCCGCGACGCGCCGATCTCGGTGAGCATCGCACCGGTGGCCCAGGCCGGGATGTCGGAGTCGGTGCTGCTGAAGAACGAACTGCTGGAAACCGGGATACCGATCTACGGCGTCACCACCGGCTTCGGCGACAGCGTCAACCGGCAGATCGCACCGTCGAAAGCCGCTGCGCTGCAGCGCAACCTGATCCTGTACCACCTCAACGGCGTCGGGCCGATCGCGACCCCGGAGGTCGCCCGCGCCACCATGCTGATCCGGGCGAACTGCCTCACCCGCGGGCCGTCCGCGATCCGCCCCGAGGTGGTGGCGACGTTGCTGCGGCACCTCGACGAGGACATCCTGCCGCTGATTCCCGAACGCGGATCACTCGGCGCCAGTGGCGATCTGGTGCCGCTGTGCTATGTCGCGGCGGCGCTGATCGGTGAGGGTGAGGTGCGCTACCGCGGCGAGACCCGGCCGGCGCTCGACGCCTTGCGGGAGGCGGGCATCGCACCGGTCGCGCTGGGCCCGAAGGAGGGCCTGGCGCTGATCAACGGCACCTCGTTCACCGCGGCCTTCGCGGCGCTGGCGCTCGCCGACGCGGCCGAGCTGGCCTACGCCGCCGACGTAGCCACCGCGATGACCTGTGAAGCACTGCTGGGCAACGCTTCACACTTCCATCCGTTCGTACACGCCAACAAACCTCATCCGGGCCAGGGCGCGAGCGCCGCGCTGATCCGGGAACTACTCGCCGGCTCGAAGCTCACCACCAGCTACGAGGAGATCCTGGTCCGCCGCGACACCCTGGACGGCCGCGGGTTCCTGCTGCTGGACCACCGCATCCAGGACAAGTACTCGGTGCGCTGCGCACCGCACGTCAACGGTGTGCTGCGTGACAGTCTCGAATGGACCCGCAGATGGGTGGAGACCGAGATCAACTCCTCCACCGACAATCCGCTCTTCGCTTGGGAGACAGGCGAATTGCATCACGGCGGCAACTTCTACGCCGGCCACGTCGGGCAGGCGATGGACAGCCTGAAGGTCGCCGTGGCCAGTCTCGCCGATCTGCTGGACCGCCAGCTCGCGCTCGTGGTGGACGAGAAGTTCAACGCGGGGCTGACCGCCAATCTCGTCGCTCCGCTGCCGGAGTCCGACCGGCAGTCCGGTCTGCACCACGGGTTCAAAGGCATGCAGATCGCCGCGTCCGCGGTCACCGCCGAGGCACTCGGCCTCAGCGGTCCGGCGACCGTGCTGTCGCGCTCGACCGAATCGCACAACCAGGACAAGGTCAGCATGGGCACGATCGCCGCCCGCGACGCACGGACCATCATCGAGTTGACGCGGCAGGTCACCGCCATCCACCTCATCGCGCTCGCGCAGGCGATCGATATCCGCGGCGCCGCGCA
The DNA here is from genome assembly GCF_000308535.1 of Nocardia cerradoensis NBRC 101014. GTDB lineage: Bacteria > Actinomycetota > Actinomycetes > Mycobacteriales > Mycobacteriaceae > Nocardia > Nocardia cerradoensis. The sequence goes on from NZ_BAFW01000176.1 coordinate 42,058, forward strand.
GGCCGCGCCCGCGGTGCGCCGAGTCCACGAACTGATCCGCGCGCACGTCCCCTTCACCGACCGCGACCGCCGCATGGACCGCGATATCGAGCGGGTCGCCCGGCTGATCGCCGACGGATCGGTGCGCGCCGCCGCCGGCGTCGCCGATCCCCTGTTCACTCCCCACGGTTAGGAGCCGTACCGATGTTGCTGTTACGCGATGCGCGCACGCGCGCGAAGAACGAGGCCCTGCTCGACGAACACACCCGCCTGGTTCGCTCGGTTCTCGACGGCACCGCCGACCTCGACGGGGTCCACGCGGCGAAACTGCTGCGAACCGTCCGGGCCGCCGCCGGCTCGCCCATGTACGAGGGACGGCTGCCGGCCGATCTGCTCGCCGAGATCGACTCGGGCACAACCATTTCCGACGAGCGAGTGCTCACCGAGATCCTGCCGTCGCTCCCGCTGCTCGGCAAGCGCGAACTGGGCCGGTTCGGGGCCGAGGCGTTCACCCGGCCGCTGAACGAATTCCTGCACTACTACGAATCCTCCGGCACCACCGGCGATCCCGCCGCCGCACCGAAGGCGCTGGATGATCTGCTGGTCAATACCGTCAACATCGGCGAGATGTGGGCCCGGCTGCTGCAGCCGAAGGATATCGCGCTGATCCTGATCAACGCCCCGTTCGCCCCCGCCGCCTACCAGTTCGAGAAGGCGCTGGAATACCTCGAGGTCATGTCGTTGCGGCCCTGGGTGGACAACATCACCGGCGACTACACCCGGGTGCTGCGGCTGGTCGACCAGCTCGGTGCGAACGTCTTCGTCGGACCCCCGTCGCGGCTGCTGGAAATGGTGCAGTTCGCCCACCGCAACGACCTGCCCGCTCCGCGCTTCGATCGGCTGCTGCTGATGGCCGAGCAGACCGGTCCCAGTTTCCGCCGTCACCTCGAACGCCTGACCGGCGCGCAATCGTACGTATCCTCCTACGGCTCCTCCGAGACCGGAACACCCGCGGTCACCTGTGAGCAGGGTCAGCTCCACCTGCAACCGCAGAGCTTCCTGCTGGAGTTGGCCGACGACAACGGAATTCGCCGCATCGGCAACAGCTCCGATCGCGGTGAACTGGTGCTGACCACGCTCGATCTGCCCGCCCGGCCGCTGCTGCGCTACCGCACCGGCGATCTCGTCGAGATCGACGCGACCCCGTGCCCGTGTGGGGTCCGCACCCCGGTCCTGCTCACCCAGGGACGTTCCCAGGACCTTCTGGTGCTGGACCGCAACGGTATTCGGCAGAACGACCTCGAGGCGGCGGTGTGGGAACAGCCGCTGCCCGCGGCGACGGTATTCAACTACATGGTCGTGGTGCGCGGCCGCCAGGTCGTCTTCCTGGTCACCTACGACGGCGACCCCGCCGGTCCGTGGACCGACGTGCTGACCGGCCGGCTGCGGGAGCTGTTCGGCCGCGAGGAAGTGACCGTGCGCCCGGTGCCGGTCCTGCCGCCGCTGGCCTCGCTCGGCCAGTACCTCGGCTGGAAGCTCTCGCGGGTCCTCGACCTCGACGACGAGAAGAACTGGGACCGGCTGCCCGCCCCGATCGACGCCGTGGTGCGGCAGACGATCGCCGAACTCGCCCCCGGTGCCTGAGGAGACGACGACTCATGTCCGCAATCACCGGCTGGCTCGACCGAGACCGCGATCTGCGCGAACACACCGCGACGGTCCGGGCCATGTCCGACACACTCGCCCACCGCGGTCCCGACGGCGGCGGCATCTGGCTGGAACAGCGAATCGCGCTGGGCCGCAACGTCCTCGCGGTGGCCGATCTGCTCGACAACGGGCAGCCCGTCGTCACCGGCGAGGCCGGACGGCCGATCGCGGTGCTCACACTGTCCGGCGAGATCTACAACACCGCCGAACTCCGCCACGAACTGAGCGTCCGGGGCCACGCCTTCACCGGTGCGACGGACCCGGACGCCGAGGTGGTGCTGCACGCCTACCTGGAGTGGGGCGCCGACGCGGTGCGCCGCCTCGACGGCATGTTCGCCTTCGCCGTCTGGGACGTGCGGCGCGGTGAACTGCTGCTGGCCCGCGACCGGCTGGGCATCGAACCGCTGTACTACGCCGAACACCCCGGCGGGCTGCTGTTCGGCTCGGAACCGAAAGCGCTGCTGGCCAACGAGTTGTTCCGGCCACAGGTCGATGCCGAGGGACTGATCGACATCTTCACCGTGGCGATGCGGCGACCCGGCGACGCGGTCTATCGCGGGCTGCGCGAGGTGCGCCCGGGCTGGATCGTGCGCGCCGACCACAACGGCCTGCACCACCACCGGTACTGGCAGCCGGTCAGCGCACCGCACACCGACGATGTCGACACCACGATCGCCACGCTGCGCGAGTTGCTCACCGATATCGTCGAGCGGCAGACCCGCACCGGCACGGCCGCCGGGCTGCTGTCCGGGGGTCTGGATTCCAGCGTCATCACCGCCTTGGCGGCGCGGGCGCGCGGCGACGCGAAACTGGCCACCTATTCGGTCGACTTCGCCGGCAGCGACACCGATTTCACGCCCGACGCCCTGCACGTCAGCCGGGACGCGCCGTACGTGCGGGCGGTGGTGGACCATGTCGGCACCGACCACACCGAGGTCCTCCTCGACGCGCCCGCCCTGCTGGACGAGATGGGCGAAACGCTGCGGGCGCGCGACATCCCCGGCGTCGGTGATCTGGACGTCTCGCTCTACCTGCTGTTCCGGGAGGTGCGCCGCTACGCGGACGTGGTGCTGTCCGGAGAAGGCGCCGACGACATCTTCGGCGGATACCCGTGGTTCGCCGCCGAGGCCACCGCGTCCAGCGGCAGTTTCCCGTGGGCCGCGGGCAACACCGACCGCAACGCGATGCTGTCGCCCGAACTGCGCGCCCATCTCGACCTGGACGCGGCGGTGGTGGACCGGCACCGCGAGGCCGTCGCCGAACTGGCCCCGCTCGCCGGTGAGGAGGGCCCGGACCGGCGCATCCGGGAGGTCTTCCATCTCGAACTCACCCGCTTCCTGCCGTTCCTGCTCGACCGCAAGGACCGGATGAGCATGCGCACCGGCCTGCTGGTCCGGCTGCCGTTCTGCGATCACCGGCTCGTCGAATATCTCTGGAACGTGCCGTGGGATCTCAAGCGCCACGGCGGCCAGGAAAAAGGGATCCTGCGCGCGGCGGCCGAGCCGTGGCTGCCACCACAGGTCGCCAAGCGACCCAAGAGCGGTTTCCCGTTCGGCCAGAGCCCGCACTATCTCGCCGCGGTGCGCGAGGCCACCCGCGCCATGCTGGCCGATCCGAGCGCCCCCGCGCTGGCGCTGCTGAACACCGGCGCGCTCGCCGAACTCGCCGAGGGCGATCGCTGGCACAGCGGCACCTTCACCCCGCCGCCCTGGCTGCCCCGCGCCCTGCAGCTCAACACCTGGCTGCGCGACTACCGCGTCGAGGTGCGGCTGTAGCCGCATCCGGCACGTACCCACCACCGGCCCCCGTCGAGAACCGATGGTGCGGACCGGTTTCGGGAGAGGAAAGGAAAAGATGAGGAAAATGATCGCGGCGAGCGCACTGCTGGCCACCACACTGAGTGTGGCGCCGGCGCTCGCCCACGCCGATCCGGCCGAGGCCGGGGCGGTGAACTACACCGCCACCACGACTCCGACGTCGACGATCATCCGCACCGACAGCGGTTCGCTGACCGACGAGGCCGGCGTCTTCAGGATCAAGGCGGCCGACGGCACCGTGCTCGCGGGCACCGAATTGTCCTTCCGGGTGGACGATTTCGTCTTCCCGATCGCCGCGGACATCTCGGGCCACACCGCGACCCTGACACCGCAACTGGACCTCGCGCATGCGACATACCGCCCCGTCGCACTGCCGTATGAGGATCAGGCGCCGTGGAAGACGCCCTACGATCGCGAGCAGGCCGCCTGGACCCGCCTGACCAGCACGATCGGTGCGGGTGCCACGATCGGCACCCTGATCGGCGGGCTCAGCGGCGGCGCGATCGGCTGCCTGCTCGGCGGCATCGCCGGAGCCACCGTCGCCTCCGCGACGATCGTCGGCCTGTTCGGCCCGTTCGTTCCGGCGGCGGTGGTGGGCTGTGTCGGCGGCATCGTGGCGATCGGCGCCCTCGGCACCCTGATCGGTCAGCTGCTGGTGACGGCGCCGGTGGCGATTCTGGCCGCGGCGCAATACTTCACGACCATCAACCAGCCGTTCACCAAACCGGCGAGTTAGGCGGCGCGGGCGGGCTTCCGGATCGCCGGAGGCCCGCCCGACGGCCGGTGTCTACCCCTCCGCCGCCAGCTGTCCGCACGCCGCGGCGATTTCCTGCCCCCGGGTATCGCGTACGGTGCACGGCACACCTTGTGCCTCCACCCGCCGAACGAATTCGCGCTCAACGGGTTTCGGTGAGGCGTCCCACTTCGAGCCCGGGGTCGGATTCAACGGGATCAGGTTCACGTGGACGCGGGCGCCCAGCGCCTTGTGCAGCTTCTGGCCCAGCATGTCGGCGCGCCACGGCTGGTCGTTGATATCGCGGATCAGGGCGTATTCGACCGAGACCCGGCGACCGGTCTTGTCGGCGTAATACCGTGCGGCGTCGAGAACTTCGGCGACCGACCAGCGATTGTTGACCGGCACCAACGTATCTCGCAATTCGTCGTCCGGCGTGTGCAGGGAGACGGCCAGCGTCACCGACAGGCCCTCGTCGGCCAGTTTGCGGATCGCGGGGGCCAAGCCGACGGTCGACACGACCACGTTGCGCTGCGAGATACCCAGGCCGTCCGGCGCGGGAGAGGTGATTCGCCGGACCGCGGCCACCACCCGCTTGTAGTTGGCGAGCGGCTCACCCATACCCATGAACACGATGTTCGACAGGCGACCGGCACCGCCGGCCACCTCGCCGTCGCGCAGCGCCGCGGCGGCCGCGCGCACCTGGTCGACGATCTCGGCAGTGGAGAGGTTGCGGTTCAGTCCGCCCTGTCCGGTCGCGCAGAACGGGCAGGCCATACCGCAGCCGGCCTGACTGGAGATGCACAGCGTATTGCGGTCGGGATAGCGCATCAGCACACTCTCGAGCAGGGTGCCGTCACCGGCGCGCCACAGGGTCTTGCGCGTGGTGCCCGCATCACACACCACCTGCCGCACCTCGCTGAGCAGCGGCGGGAACAACGCCTCGGCGATCTTCTCCCGCATCGGCTCGGGCAGATCGGTCATCTGCCGTGGGTCGGCCTGCAGCCGCCCGTAGTACTGCCGGGCGATCTGATCGGCCCGGAACTTCGGCAGTCCGAGTTCCTCCACCGCCTGCCGCCGCTGGGCCGAATCGAGGTCGGCGAGATGCCGCGGCGGCATTCCACGGCGCGGAGCATCGAAAACGAGCGGCAGGGAGGTAGTCATAACCCTTCCAGTGTCGCATTGCCGGTACCGGCCCGCCGCCCGCGGGCAGGGATAACCCGATCACAGTTACGGCGCGGGCGAACGGGTATTCCGCAGATACGCATATCCGCCATAGCGATCGGGAATGATCGAAATATGACCAGCGACGCAGTACCGAGCCAGGGACCGGATCCGGTCCCGCACACCGATCCCCCGCACACCGATCCCCCGCGCGTCGACACCCCGCCGTCGACCGCACCCGCCCGCCGCAACCGAGCGCTGAAAACCCGCGCGGGCTACACCTGGGTGGCGCTCGTCGCGGCGGCGGTCATCGGGGTTCTGCTGTTGATCTTCATTCTGCAGAACCTCGATCAGGTCCGGATCCACCTGTTCTTCTGGCAGTTCAACCTGCCGCTCGGCGTCACGCTGCTGCTGTCGGTGATCGCCGGCGCGCTGGTGATGGCGCTGGCCGGCGGCTGGCGGATCATGCAGTTGCGGCGCGCGGCGAAGCGGCGCTGAGCCGGGCGGTCAGAGCAGGGCGGTCAGCACCAGCCAGGAGACGAACGCCGAGGGCAGCATCGAGTCGAGGCGATCCATGATGCCGCCGTGCCCGGGCAGCAACGTGCCCATGTCCTTGATGCCCAGCTCGCGCTTGATCTGCGATTCGATCAGATCACCGCAGGTCGCCACGAGCACGACCGCGACGCCCAGCAGCACGCCGATCATCGAATTGGCCTGCAGCAGCAACGTCACCGTGAGCAGTCCGCCGATGATGCAGAACACCAGCGATCCGGCGAAACCCTCCCACGATTTCTTCGGGCTGATGGCCGGCACCATCGGATGGCGGCCGAACAGCACGCCGGCCACGTAACCGCCGACATCGGAGCAGACCACCAGGATCATGAAGGTCAGCACGCGGAGATTGCCGTCGTCCTGCTGCAGCATCAGCACCGCGAACGAGGCCAGCAGCGGGATCCAGGACACCACGAACACCGTGATCGCGGTGTCGCGCAGGAAGTTTCGCGGCGTGGCCGCCAGGCCGTGGTCGAACAGTCGCCACACCATGCACACCAGCGCGGTCGCCGCGAAGGCGCCCGCCACGCCCTGGGTGCCGTAGGGCCAGGCCAGCCAGATCATCGCCTGTCCGCCGACAATGAGCGGCACCCGCGGCACCAGGACGTCGGCCTCGCGCAGCCGCTTGGCGACCTCCCAGGTGGCGATCGCCATCGCGACCGCGATGACTCCGATCAGAACCTTCGGAACGAACAGCAGGATCGCGATCAGCGATGCGCCGAGGCCGACACCGACCGCCAGCGCCGCCGGTAAATTGCGACCGGCGCGGGAGGGCTTACCGCTCGGCTGCGCCGAGGGCGTGTCGGGAGCCGGTGTTGCACCGGCCGGGTCGCTCGCCGGCATCGTCTCGCCGGCTGCGGCTTCTTCGGCCACGATTGTCCCGTCGCTCACTTATTCGTCCACTCCGTCCCCGGGCCCGTGCCGCATCGTCGCGCCGGGCCGAGTCTCACACCTCGAGCAGTTCCGATTCCTTGTGCTTGACCAGCTCGTCGATCTGGGCAACGTATTTCTGGGTGGTCTTGTCCAGTTCCTTCTCGGCGCGACCGACCTCGTCCTCGCCGGCCTCGCCGTCCTTCTGGATGCGGTTCAGCTCGTCCATCGACTTGCGCCGCACATTGCGAATGGCGATCTTGGCCTCCTCCCCCTTGGATTTCGCCTGCTTCACCAGTTCCCGCCGGCGTTCCTCGGTCAGCTGCGGGATCACCACGCGGATGATGGTGCCGTCGTTGGTCGGATTCACGCCCAGATCCGAATTGCGGATCGCGGTCTCGATCGTCTGCAACTGCCCCTGCTCGTAGGGCTTGATGACGACCATGCGCGGTTCGGGCACGGTGATGCTGGCCATCTGGGTGATCGGCGTCGGCGAGCCGTAGTACTCGACCACGACCCGGTTGAACATGCCCGGGTTGGCGCGGCCGGTCCGAATACTTCCGAGGTCGTCCTTCGCCACCGAGACAGCCTTTTCCATCTTCTCCTCGGCGTCGAAGAGCGCTTCATCAATCACGACCGTTTCCTCCACAGCATCGTTTCGGGGCCCGGAATTCGCGAGGACCGATCCCCGCAGGGTTCAGGACCGAACCAGTGTGCCGATTTTCTCACCGGCCACCGCGCGGGCAATATTGCCCTTGATCAACAAATTGAACACCAGCATCGGCATCTGGTTGTCCATACACAAACTGAACGCGGTGGCATCGGCCACCTTGAGTCCGCGCTCGAGGACTTCCTTGTGCGTGATCTCGGAGAACATGATCGCCTCCGCCTCGACCTTGGGGTCGGCGGTGAAGACGCCGTCGACGGCCTTGGCCATCAGCACCACCTCGGCGCCGATCTCGAGCGCGCGCTGCGCCGCGGTGGTGTCGGTGGAGAAGTACGGCATGCCCATACCGGCGCCGAAGATCACCACCCGGCCCTTCTCCAGATGCCGCTTCGCCCGCAGGGGCAGATACGGCTCCGCGACCTGCCCCATGGTGATGGCCGTCTGCACGCGGGTGTCGACGCCCTGCTTCTGCAGAAAGTCTTGCAGCGCAAGGCTGTTCATCACGGTGCCGAGCATACCCATGTAATCGGAGCGGGCCCGCTCCATGCCGCGCTCCTCGAGTTCGGCGCCGCGGAAGAAGTTGCCGCCACCGATGACCACCGCCACCTGCACGCCGGTCGAGACGACCTCGGCGATCTGCTCGGCTACGGTCTGGACCACATCCGGGTCGAGCCCGACCTCGCCGCCGCCGAACATCTCCCCACCCAATTTGAGGAGTACTCGGCGATAGCCCTTGCGGTCGGGCGCCGTATCCGGGTCCGTCATCGGTCTCCTAGTCCTCGGCAGTCGAGCGAGCGCACGCACGGGAAATTACCCTCCCGGGCGCGATTGTTCGCGCGGGACGGTAACACGCTGCGTCCATCCTGCACCACGAGCGGTCACGCCGGTGAGCCGACCCTCGAATACGCGACAATTCCCTATCCCACTGCGAAACGATGTTGTTTCAAATAAGGTGCGGGCGCATGACGATCACTCGCCGGACGGTTCACATCCTCTGCGCCGCGGCACTACTCGGCGCCGCGCCCCTCGCCGTCGACTCTGCCGCCACCGCCGCGGTCGTTCTCCTGATACCGGAGGCCGCCACGGCGCCGGACAGGGTGGATTCGGCGGCACCGACCGGTTTCACCGGACCGATTCCGACCGGCAGTACCGATGCCGCGTTCGGCAGCGTCGACAGCGGCACGCCGATCATCAGCCTGCTGCCGGCGATCCCGTATCTGGCGAACTGGGCCGTCACGGGCAGCAGCGGATGCATCAACCCCGGCGGCTGCGGCGGCTGATCGATGCCGAAAGGCCCCCGGCGCAACGGAATTCGTCGCACCGGGGGCCTTTCCGGCAGATCAGGCCTGACCGACCTCGAAGCGGGCGAAGCGGGTGATGGTGACACCGGCGTCGTCCAGCAGCTGCTTGACGGTCTTCTTGCTGTCGGTGACCGAGGACTGCTCCAGCAGGACGACGTCCTTGTAGAAGCCGTTCACGCGACCCTCGACGATCTTCGGCAGCGCGGCCTCCGGCTTGCCCTCTTCCTTGGCGGTCGCCTCGGCGATCTCGCGCTCCTTGGCGACGACCTCGGCCGGGACATCCTCGCGGGTCAGGTACTTGGCCTTCAGCGCCGCGATCTGCATCGCGGCGGCGCGAGCGACCTCGGCCGCGGCGTCGCCCTCACCCTGGTACTCGACCAGCACGCCGACGGCCGGCGGCAGGTCCGAGGACCGCTTGTGCAGGTAGGTCGCGACCGGGCCGTCGAAGGACACGACGCGACGCAGCTCCAGCTTCTCGCCGATCTTGGCGGCCAGCTCCTGCACCACCTGGTCGGCGGTCTTGCCGTTGACGTCGACCGCCTTGAGCGCCTCCAGGTCGGCCGGGCGCACCTTGGCGGCGGCGTCGACGATGTCGCCGGCGGTGTTCTGGAACTCGTCGTTCTTGGCGACGAAGTCGGTCTCGGAGTTGAGCTCGATCATCACGCCGTTCTGCGCGGCGACCAGGCCCTCGGCGGTGGCGCGCTCGGCGCGCTTGCCGACATCCTTGGCGCCCTTGATCCGCAGCACCTCGACGGCCTTGTCGAAGTCGCCGTCGGTCTCCTCCAGGGCCTTCTTGCAGTCCATCATTCCGGAGCCGGTGAGCTCGCGGAGCCGCTTCACATCCTGGGCGGTGTAGTTCGCCATCGTGGCGAGCCTCCTCGAAGATTTACGAAAGTTGTCAGGTCTCTTAGCACCACCATGCCGACCGCTTCCGAACAGGAAGGGCCGGCAGGGTGAACAGACAATCGCGGTGGGAACCGCGCCGGATCAGAAGTCGGCCGGGGTCTTGGTGGCCGGCTCTTCCTTCAGCTCCGCCTCGGCGGCGGTCTCCGGAGCGGCCTCGCCACCCTCGGCGGCCGGGGTCGCCTGCGCCAGCAGCTCCTGCTCCCACTCGGCGAGCGGCTCGCCGGCGCCGGCTTCGGGCTTCACATCGCCCGAGGCGCGGGAGGCACGGGCCTGCACGCCCTCGGCGACCGCGGAAGCGACAACCTTGGTGAGCAGCGCGGCCGAGCGGATCGCGTCGTCGTTACCCGGGATCGGGTAGTCGACCAGGTCGGGGTCGCAGTTGGTGTCCAGGATCGCGATGACCGGGATGTTCAGCTTGCGAGCCTCACCGACGGCGATGTGCTCCTTGTTGGTGTCGACGACCCAGATGGCCGAGGGCACCTTGGCCATATCGCGGATACCGCCGAGGGTGCGTTCCAGCTTGTTCTTCTCGCGGGTCAGCATCAAGATTTCCTTCTTGGTGCGGCCCTCGAAACCACCGGTCTGCTCCATCGCCTCGAGTTCCTTCAGGCGCTGCAGCCGCTTGTGCACGGTGGAGAAGTTGGTGAGCATGCCACCCAGCCAGCGCTGGTTGACGTAGGGCATCCCGACGCGAGTCGCCTCGGCCGCGATCGACTCCTGAGCCTGCTTCTTGGTGCCGACGAAGAGAACGGTGCCACCGTGGGCGACGGTCTCCTTGACGAACTCGTAGGCCTTGTCGATGTAGGTCAGCGTCTGCTGCAGGTCGATGATGTAGATGCCGTTGCGGTCGGTGAAGATGAACCGCTTCATCTTCGGGTTCCACCGCCGGGTCTGGTGACCGAAGTGTGCGCCGCTGTCGAGCAGCTGCTTCATGGTTACGACAGCCATAGCTGCGTACCCGCCTTTCTGAGCCGGTTGACGCAGAAATCGAGGGTCGATCTCTGCCCTGGCGTCCGTGGCCGCCGGACCTTCCGGAAAAATTCGGGAGGACCAGCCGACGGCACCGTGGTCGGACGCGCGAAGTCGATCCGCGTACAGCGAACCGCGTTGCCAGTCTACGACCAGCGCAGGTGAGAACATAAACGGGGTGGTCAGCGCCCGCTTTGCACCCCCAGCTCAGCGGACGCCGGGCAACCTGCCGATCCGCAGATCAGCTCACAGATGCCAACCGGGCGTCGACTCCAGCAACGCCACCACGAGTGCCGCCGACGCCACGACACAGATCGCCGCGCTCGTCGTCGCCATCGCGAGCCATCCGTCGCTCCATCTCCCCCACGCATGGGCGTGCAGGGTGCGGCTGCGCGCCACACAGACGGTGGTGATCACGGCCAGCGCACCGATCGCCACCAGCGCGAGCACGGTGGCGGCACGGTCACCGCTGGTCAAGGCGACGTGCAGGAACAGCAGCGCATTGGCCATCGCGCCCACCGCGGTCCGCCACCAGGACAACGCCGTCCGCTCGGCCTGCAAACCACGGTCGGCCGGGACGGCGGGCGGACGATTCGGCGGGATCGCGGTCATGACAGCAGCAATCCGATGCCGGCCAGCATGGCGATGACGGCGATCCCGATCGCCAGAATCGGCACCATCACCGTATTCGGGAGCGGACGGCCCTCCCGCATCGCCGCGCCCACCAGCCGCCAGCGGCCGAACGCGCCGAGCGCGATGACGGCCGACAGCACGATGCAACTGATCGCCAGCACCGATCGGATGTCGTGATGTCCGAACGGCTGTACCAACTCGTGCACCGCGACCCCGCCCGCGAGCAGGCCGAGGGCAGTGCGGATCCAGGCGAGGAAGGTGCGTTCACCGGCGAGGGTGAAGCGATAGTCGAGCTCGGGGCGCTCGGCGGCGGACGGCGACTGGGCCGCGGGTGCAGGCGACGACTCAGCTGCGGGTGTAGGCGACGACTCGGCCGCAGGCGTGCGCGACGACTCGGCCGCAGGCGTACGCGACGACTCGGCCGCAGGCGTACGCGACGACTGGGCCGCGCCGGTCGGCGACGACTCGACATTGCGGCCGGCGGACG
>NZ_BAFW01000175.1 GCF_000308535.1 Nocardia cerradoensis NBRC 101014
GATCGCCGTCGCGTTCGCGCGCGCCGGTGCGGCGGTCGTGGCCGTGGCGCGCACGGAGTCCGCCCTGCGGGAGCTGGCCGCCGAGACACCCGGCATCGACATCGAGGTCGCCGACGCGGCAGATCCGACCGTGCCGGGGGCGCTGCTCGACCGCCACCGGCCGGACGTCCTGATCATCGTCGCGGGCGCGCCACCGCTGATGCGTCCGCTGCACCAGCACACCTGGGAGACGTTCTCGGCGAACTGGAATACGGACGTGCGCATCGCCTTTCACTGGTTGCGCGAAGCGCTGCTGACGCCGCTGCCGCCCGGTGCGCGCGTGATCGTCGTCAGCAGCGGCGCCGCCGTCCAGGGTTCACCGCTCAGCGGCGGATACGCCGGAGCCAAGGCGACCCAGCGGTTCATCACCGGCTACGCCCAGGACGAGGCCCGGCGCGCCGGAATGGACATCACCTTCACGACGGTGCTGCCCCGGATCACTCCCGCCACGAGCCTCGGCCTGCCCGCGGTCCGCGCCTACGCCGCCCGGGCCGGCCGGAGCGTGCAGGAGTACATCGAGCAGATGGGTCAGCCGCTCACTCCCGAGATCGCCGGCGCCGCATTGCTCGAACTCGCCTCCGCGGGCGAACCCGCGACGTCCTGTCAACTCACCGCCGACGGCCTGACGGCCCTGCCGTGATCGGCGTCGTACGCCATTCGACCGACGAAGAAGGAGGAACAGATGCGCAAGCTCATCGCGGCGATGAAGATCTCGGTGGACGGGAAATACGAAGGGCCGGACGGATATGCGGACTGGGTGCACGGCTGGTCCGATGATTACGGAATCACTCCGCAGATCGACGCCTGTGTGCTCGGTGGCCGGATGTACGACGGCTACGAACCGTACTGGACCGCGATCGGCGACCACCCGGACGAACCCCTGCCCCGGACCGGCGCGGCGCCGACGCCGGGCGAGCTCGAATGGGTCGACTTCGCCCGGAAGACACCACATTACGTCGTCTCCACAACGAAAAGCGCGGCCGCATGGCCGAATACGCGATTTCTGCGCGGACTCGACGACGTCGCGGCACTGAAATCCCAGCCCGGAAAGGATATCTACCTCCTGGGCGGCGCCACCCTCACCGGCGCCGCGCTCGACGCGGGCTTGGTGGACGAGATACGCCTGATCGTCTACCCACTCATCGCGGGAGACGGGCCGCCCCTGTTCGCGACCGCGAGTGTTCGCCATCCGCTCGAACTCCGGAAGTTCGAGCAGTTGCCCGACGGCCGGCTGAGCTACGTCTACGACGTCGGCTGACCGGCAACGAACGCCGGGCCGCTCCCCAGTGGCGGTCCGGCGTTCGACGCGGTGCGGCGTTTACGATGCCGTTCGCACCGGCGCCTGCTTCAGTTCGCGCAGCGCCGTGCGCAGCCCCCGGCGCTTGCCGGTCTCCGGGTCGACGCCGAAATGCGCACGCATCCCGTCGCGAATCGCGAACCGCAACTCGGAAGCGGTTTCCGGGGCGTCATCGGAGGTCGCGGTGAGCAGGGCGTTGGGCAGGGCCAGTTTCGCGATCGTCCGGAACGACTGCAGATACTGGCGGCCGAGCGAACCGGTCGTGTACGGCAGGTCGTATTTGTCGCACAGTTCCCGGACCCGGACCCCGATCTCCTCGTACCGGTTGCTGGGCAGGTCGGGGAACAGGTGGTGTTCGATCTGATGGCTGAGGTTGCCGCTCATGAAGCGCATGAGCGGCCCGGCGCGAAAGTTGGCCGACCCCAGCATCTGTCGCAGATACCAGCGGGGCTGATCCTCCTCCGCGAGCTCCTCGGTGGTGAACTTCTCCGCCCCGTCGGGGAAGTGGCCGCAGAAGATGACCATGTAGGCCCAGTAGTTGCGGATGAGATTGGCGGTGGCGTCGGCGGTCAGCGTCGTCTTCCAGTTGCGCCCCGACAACGCCGGATAGATCAGATAATCCTTGGCCGCCTGCTTGCCGACCTTCGTTCCGATGATGCGCAGATCCCGGAACGCCTGCCGCCAGGTTTTGTCCTTGCGGCGAATCTTCTCCACCTCGAGGTGGTGCAGCGCGACGCCCCATTCGAACAATGTTCCCAATGCCAGGTTGTACACCGGATTTCCGATGTTCCACCACTCCCACCGCTGGTCGCGGGTCACTCGCAGAATTCCGTAGCCGACGTCGTCGTCCTTTCCGACGACGTTCGTGTACTTGTGATGGACGAAATTGTGCGAATGCTTCCATTGCACGCTGGGGCAGGTGGTGTCCCATTCCCAGGACGAGGAGTGGATTTCCGGATCGTTCATCCAATCCCATTGCCCGTGCATCACATTGTGGCCGAGCTCCATGTTCTCGATGATCTTGGCGAGTCCGAGCATCGCCGTGCCGGCGAGCCATGCGACCTTGCGATTGCTGAACATCAGCGTGACCCGGCCGCCTGCTGCCAGGGCCCGCTGCAGGGCGATGGTGCGATGGATGTAGCGGGCGTCCCGCTCACCGCGAGATTCCTCGATATCGCGGCGGATGGTGTCCAGTTCGGCGCCGAGTGCCTCGATGTCCTCGGGGGTCAGATGGGCGTAGGCGTCGATATCGGTGATGGCCATAGGGGCTCCTACAGATCGAGGGTGCATTCTCCGGACACGCTGCTGATGCATGTCTGGATTCGTTCTCCTTCGCGGCGCTCCGCGCCGGTGCGCAGATCGCGCACATATCCCCCCGCCAGCGGGACGACGCAGGTTTGGCAGATGCCCATCCGGCAGCCGAAGGGCATGCCGATGCCCAGCTCTTCTCCCGCTTCGAGAAGTGTGGTGGCGCCGTCGATCTCCGCCTTCTTGCCGGACGCGGCGAAGTACACCGTTCCGCCTTCGCCGCCGTGGTCGGTGCGGGCGATGGTGAATCGCTCGGTGTGCAGCCGGTGGCGCAGTCCGCCCGCCTCGTAGTGCGATTCCATCTCGTCGAGCAGCGCCGGTGGGCCACACGCCCAGCAGTGGCGTTCGCGCCAGTCGGGCACCCACTCGTCGAGCCGCGCGGCGTCGAAATTGCCCATCTCCCGGGTCAATTGGAGCGTCAGGTCGTAACCGTCGGAGTTGTCGGCCCGGGTCTGCATCTCGTCGGCGAAGATGACGTCGTCGCGGGTGGGCGCCGAATGAATGTGGCAGATGTCGGGTGACTGCCCATGCGCCTCGAGGGCGCGCAGCATCGCGATCACCGGCGTGATCCCGCTGCCCGCGGTGACGAACAGCAGTTTCTCGGGCACCGGCTCGGGCAGATGGAAATCGCCCTTCGGCGCCGCGAGCCGGATCACCGTGCCCGGCTCGACACCGTCGACCAGGTGCGTCGACAGGAACCCGTCGGGATTCGCCTTCACCGTGATCGAGATGGTCTTGTCCCCGCTCGCGCCGATGGAGGTCAGGGAATACGAGCGCCAATGCCAGCGGCCCCCGATCTGCAACCCGATGCCGACGTACTGTCCCGGCGTGTAGTTCGTCGGAAAACCCCAGCCCGGCCGGATGACGACGGTGGCCGACTCGGCGGTCTCCTTGACGACGTCGACGACCTTGCCGCGCAGTTCGCGCGCGGTCCACAGCGGATTGACCAGGCGGAGGTAGTCGTCGGGAAGCAGGGGCGTGGTGGCCCGCGCCACCAGCCCGCGCACGACGTTGACTCGTGGCTTCTTGGCGCTGATATCGGCGGCAGGCCGCTTACTCCATTTCAACAGATCCATGGAAGCCCTCACTTCCGTGTACACCCGTACACTCGAAATGCCTGTGCCTACGTGCGGTCGTATACCACCTTCGCGCGCGGCTACACAGAAGTTCTCGAGGTTGTCCGAAATCGGCCCGGCTGCCCGGGTGGCTGTACGGGTGCTCCGGCCGGTACGCCCATTCGAGTGGACGACTGTGCGCCGAAAGGTCACGCCACGCGACCCGGGCCGGATCAACCGTCCCGTGGTTTGCGCCGGTCGTAGGCTTGCCCCATGGCACACGATCGCGACACGGCGCACGACATCAAGCCTCGCTCCCGGGATGTCACCGACGGGCTGGAGAAAACCGCCGCCCGCGGCATGCTCCGCGCCGTCGGCATGGGCGACGACGACTGGGCCAAGCCGCAGATCGGCGTCGCGTCCAGCTGGAACGAGATCACCCCGTGCAATCTGTCGCTCGATCGCCTGGCCAAGGCGGTCAAGGAGGGCGTGCACGCCGGCGGCGGCTACCCGCTCGAATTCGGCACGATCTCGGTCTCCGACGGGATTTCGATGGGTCACGAGGGGATGCACTTCTCCCTGGTGAGCCGCGAGATCATCGCCGATTCCGTCGAGACCGTCATGATGGCCGAACGGCTCGACGGATCGGTCCTGCTCGCCGGCTGCGACAAGAGCCTGCCGGGCATGCTGATGGCCGCCGCGCGCCTGGATCTGGCGAGTGTGTTCCTCTACGCCGGTTCCACGCTGCCGGGCAACGTCGACGGCCGCGACGTCACGATCATCGACGCGTTCGAGGCGGTCGGCGCCTGTATGAAGGGGTTGATCAGCCGCGAGGACGTCGACCGGATCGAGCGCGCGATCTGTCCGGGCGAAGGCGCCTGCGGCGGCATGTACACCGCCAACACCATGGCCTCGGCCGCCGAAGCGCTGGGCATGAGCCTGCCCGGCTCGGCAGCACCGCCCGCGCCCGACCGGCGCCGCGACGAGTACGCCCGCAAGTCCGGCGAGGCCGTGGTCGGACTGCTCCGCAGCGGCATCACCGCCTGCGACATCCTGACCCGCGAGGCGTTCGAGAACGCGATCACCGTGGTCATGGCGCTCGGTGGGTCCACCAATGCCGTCCTGCATCTGCTGGCCATCGCGCGGGAGGCCGGAGTCGAGCTGACCCTCGCCGACTTCAACCGGGTCGGCGACAAGGTGCCGCATCTGGGGGATCTCAAGCCGTTCGGCCGCTACGTCATGAACGATGTCGACCGCGTCGGCGGCATCCCGGTGGTGATGAAAGCCCTGCTCGACGCGGGGCTGCTGCACGGCGACGTGCTGACCGTGACCGGCGCGACGATGGCCGAGAATTTGGCGCACATCGAACTGGGCCTCGACGGTGACGTGATCCGCCCGCTCGATCGCCCCATCCACAAGACCGGCGGACTGACCATCCTGCACGGCACCCTCGCGCCCGAGGGTGCGGTGGTCAAGAGCGCCGGATTCGACTCCGACGTCTTCCGCGGCACCGCGCGGGTCTTCGACGGTGAGCGCGCCGCGATGGACGCGCTCGAGGACGGCACGATCGGCGCGGGCGATGTGGTCGTCATCCGCTACGAAGGCCCCAAGGGCGGCCCCGGCATGCGCGAGATGCTCGCCATCACCGGCGCGATCAAGGGCGCCGGCCTGGGCAAGGACGTCCTGCTGCTCACCGACGGCCGATTCTCCGGCGGCACCACCGGTTTGTGCGTCGGTCACGTCGCGCCCGAGGCCGTGGACGGCGGGCCGATCGCTTTCGTCGCCGACGGCGATCCCATCGTTCTCGACGTCGCCAACCGCATCCTCGACGTCGAGATCGACGAGGCCGAGCTCGCCGCGCGCAAGGTCGGCTGGGAGCCGCTGCCGCCGAAGTACACCTCGGGAGTGCTTGCCAAGTACCGCAAGCTGGTCAGCTCCGCGGCCCACGGCGCCGTGACCGGTTGAGGCGGACGAGGCCGTGACCGTGCCGTAGCGTTGCGCCATGGCAACGTTGGTCAGTTTCCACGCTCATCCCGACGACGAGGCGATCACCTGTGGCGGGGTGATGCGCAAGGCGTACGAGCAGGGACACCGCGTGGTTCTCGTGGTGGCCACCCGCGGCGAGCACGGGGAGGTGCCGGCGGGATTCCTCGACGAGGGTGAGCCGTTGTGGCAGCGGCGGGTTCGTGAAACCCACGCTGCCGCAGAGATTCTCGGCGTCGCGCGGGTGGAGTTCCTCGGCTACGTCGACTCGGGGATGATGGGGACGCCCACCAACGACGCGGCCGGATCGTTCTGGACCGCACCCGTCGAGGATGCCGCGCGGCGGCTGGCCGCGATCCTCGCCGAGGAGGACGCGGAGGTGCTCACCGTCTACGACGACCACGGCGGATACGGTCATCCCGACCATATCCAGGTCCACCGCGTCGGGATGCGTGCCGCCGAATTGGCCGGTACCCCACGGGTTTTCCAGAGCACCATGAACCGCGACGAGGTCGTGCGCGGCATGAAGGAGATCGCCGCGCAGGCTGGGGAGACCGGAATCGAGGCGCCCGATATCAGCGCGGTCGCCGAATTCGGGAAGCCGGAATCGATGCTGACCACGGCCGTCGACGTCTCCGCCTACCTGAGCCACAAGCGCGAAGCCATGCGGGCGCACCGGAGCCAGATCGACGAGCAGTCCTTCTTTCTCGCGATGCCGGATCCGGCGTTCGCTCGCGCGTTCGGCACCGAATGGTTCATCCGCGGCGGCGCGCGACCGGGCATCCTCGAAACGGATCTGTTCGCGGCTCGATGACATCGGCCCCGCGGTCCGGATCGGGACCGCGGGGCCGACGGCAGGACTCTCCGATTACGTCCGTTCCGAGGGGACGTCGAGGACGTCGAAGCCCTTGTAATCGGCCGCGGCCACCTCGGCGATGATCTCGCCGTATACGCCGAATCCGCCGACGAAGGGCATGAACACCCGCGGCTTACCCGGCACGTTCGCGCCGAGATACCACGAATTGGCTTGCGGCATCAGAGTTTTCGATGCACGCTCGGCGCATTCGGCGACCCAGGCCGAGACCGCGTCGGGCCGCGCCTCGAGAGCGGCCGCGCCGCGGCGGTCCAGGAAGTCGATCGCGTCGCCCACCCAGTCCACGTGCAGTTCCGAATGCAGCACCATATTGGCCAGGACCGAGGGGCTGCCGGGCCCGGTGAGGTTGAACAGATTCGGGAAGCCGCTGATGCCCAGGCCCAGATAGGTTTTCGGGCCCTCGCGCCATGCCTCGTTCAGGGTTTCGCCGCCGCGGCCGACGATGTTCATCTTCGCGACCGATCCGGTCATCGCGTCGAAACCGGTGGCCAGGACCAGGGTGTCGAGGGGGTAGTGCGCGTCGGTGGTGTGCACGCCCGCGGCGTCGATCCGCTGGATCGGAGTGGTGCGCAGATCCACCAGTTCGACGTTGTCGCGGTTGTAGGTCTCGTAGTAGTTCGTATCGGTGCAGATCCGTTTGGCGCCGATCGGATGGTCGCGCGGGATCAGCAGGTCGGCGACGCGCGGGTCGTGGATCACCGCGCGCACCTTCTGCTCCCAGAACCGGCGCGCCGGCTCGTTCGCCTCGGCGGTCACCATCTGATCGGGGAACGTCTTGCTGAACAGCACGCCGCCGAGCTGCCAGCGCTCCTCGTAGGCGTCGTGGCGCTCCTGCTCGGACACCTGGAGGGTGTTCTCGGGGTGCGGCCGGTGCGGGGAACCGCCGCCGCTGGCCATCGACAGCCGCCGCCGCTCCGCATACCCGGCCTTCTGCCGGCGGCGCGTTTCCTCGTCGAGCGGCGTATTACCGGCGGGCACACTGTAATTGGGTGTGCGCTGGAAGACGTACAGCCGCTCCGCCTGCTCGGCGAGATGCGGAATGGCTTGGATGCCCGAGGATCCCGTGCCGATGACACCGACCCGCTGACCGGTGAGGTCGACACCGTCGGCGGGCCAGCTGGAGGTGTGCAGCAGCCGGCCGGCGAAGGTCGCCAGCCCGTCGATGGCCGGGGTGTTGGCATTGGACAGCGGGCCGGTGGCCAGCACGACGAACCGTGCCGTCACCTCGGCGCCGCTGTCGACGCGGACCCGCCAGCGCAACGTGGTCTCGTCGAGCACGATATCGGTTACCCGCGTGCCGAATTCGATATCGCGGCGCAGATCGTAGCGGTCGGCGACATGTTCGAGATAGGACAGGATCTCCGGCTGGGTGGCGTACTTCTCGCTCCAGTTCCATTCCTGTTGCAGGGCGTCGTCGAACGAGTACGAGTAGTCGACGCTCTCGACGTCGCAGCGCGCGCCCGGGTAGCGGTTCCAATACCACACGCCGCCCACGCCGTCGCCGGCCTCGAACGCCTGCACGCGCAGACCCTGTCCGCGCAGCCGGTGGATCGCGTAGAGCCCTGCGATGCCTGCGCCGACGATCACCACATCGACGCCGGTACGGATATTCCCAGTGGACGATGTCGTCTCGGGGGTCACAGTCGGATACCTTTCGCCGGAGACCTGTTTCTCCGCCCTCGACGCTAGGAAAGGGCACGGCTCCCGGGCAGATGTCGTCCCGCTGACCGGCGCTCACGGCGATCCGGCTCCCGATGACCGGGACGCGCGCTGCGCCGGGCAGCGGCGCCGGGACCACCGGCCGCCGCGACACCGAGGACCGGTTGCAGGCGGAAGTCGAACACCGTTGACACCGTGGGTTCGCGGTGGTTGAGTTGATTTACAGCGTGTAGCCAGTGGGTAGCTTTGCAGACTGTCGAAGTGCCCCGGACAGGGCTGTCGCGTCATTCGCCGAATCAGGTATCGACCATGATCATTCTCGGAATCATTCTCCTCGTCGTCGGTTTTCTGCTGAAGATCCACATCATCTGGATCATCGGAATCGTGGTCCTCGTCATCGGCCTGGTGCTGCTGGCCATGGGGTCGATGGGTCGTGCCGTCGGCGGGCGACGCCACTACTACTGACGCCGGTGCCGATGCCGGCCGCACCCCGGTCCGCCCGAGCGAGTTCGAGGAGTCGAGATGAGTACCACCACGATCGTCGTGATCGTTGTTGTCGTGGTTGTGGCGATCCTGGTCATCGCCGCGCTTGCCCGGGTGGCCGTGGCCCAGCGTAAGGAACATCGGCGCGCGGAGGCCGCGGAGATCCGCGAGAAGGCGACCGAGCGTTCCCACGAGGTCGGCCGTCGCCAAGCGCTCGCCGACGAAACCGCGGCCAAGGCCCGGGCGGCGTCCGCCGAGGCCGATATCAAGGCGGCGCAGGCGGCAGGTCTGAAGGAACAGGCAGCCGCTCACCACACCGAGGCCGCGACCTCACGCGACGAACTCACCCAGGAGTTTCACCGCGCCGACAAGGTCGATCCGGATGCGCGAACCCCCGAGCCCGGAAAGGACGCCGAGCGCGGCCGCACGTCCGGAGCCGATACCGCGCGAAACGAGGCGCATCGCAGCGATACTCCGCGAAACGACGTCCCGAGAAGCGGTCCCACCGAGGGCCGCTGACCCCCGCCGCCGTCACCGCGCAGACCGGCGCGCTCAGCGCCCCCACAGTGCGCGGTGGGCGCGCGGCCAGAACTCGAATCCGGCGGTGGCCAGGCCGCCGAGGCCGATCACCAGTACCGCCGCATCGACGCTGGTACGCCCTTCGCGTGCCCAGTAGACGTCCTCGAGATCCAGCAGCAGCGCCAGTTCGTCGACGATCAGGGCGGAACCGGCGCCGTAGGAGGTGGCCACCACCGGATGCCGGCGGGTGCGCTCGGTGCCGCGCAACGCCACCATCCCCACCCCTGCGAGCGTCGCGATCCCGATGTTGTAGTGGTGAAAATGCTTGCCGCCCAGGCTGATTCCGCCACCGCTGGGTCCGTGGCCGGCGCGGATCCAGTGCGTGAGGGCCCGCGTCGTCCCGAAGGTCGCCGTGAACGCGGCCCACGCCCATACCGCCGACCGTTCGCCGGGCCCGAGCGTCTCCATCCACGCCCGCCGCACCTCGCGGCCTCGATGCCGGGCGGTGGCCAGGGCGCTCCTGCCGTCTCGATCGGTCACGCTCTCATGGTCGTCCGGCGAGGCGGTCCCCATGCGGTATTCGGTAAATTCCCAGAGAACTCGGTGGATGTCCGTATGGGCTGGTTCGTGCCGGTAGCAACCGTGCACCGGCGGACATACGATCGAAGCAGCGCCCGAGCGGGCCGAGCAGGTGACGAATGGGAGCACCGCATGAACGACCATCCCGAACACACGCCCCGGGTCACCGCTTTCCCGCGCATCGACGACTATGCGTTCATCTCCGATTCCGAGGTCACGGCCCTGATCGCACCCAGTGGCGCCATCGAATGGATGTGCTTGCCTCGCATGGATTCCCCCAGCGTCTTCGGCGCGATCCTGGATCGCTCCGCCGGGTCGTTCCGCTTCGCGCCCGACGACATCGCGACCCCGGCCGATCGCCGCTACATCCCCGGCACCATGGTCATGGAGACGAGCTGGCGCAGTGGCGAAGGATGGGCAACCGTGCGCGATGTCCTGCTCGTCGGCCCGTGGCGGCATCAGCAACCCGGTCGCAGTGCGCACCGCCGCGCGCCCACCGACTACGACGCCGAGCACATCCTGCTGCGCATCGTGCACTGCGAGACCGGGCAGATCCAGTTCGTGCTCGACTGCCAGCCCGCCTACGACTACGGACGAGCGCGGGCCACCTGGGAATACCTCGACAGCTACCACCTGGCCCAGGCCGACGCCGACGGTGTCGATCTGCCGTTGCGACTGACCACCGATCTGCGTATGGGCATCGAGGGTTCGCGCGCGGTCGCCCGCACCCTGCTCAAGAGTGGCGACACCCGCTTCTGTGCGCTGTCGTGGGGTAGCCGGGAGGCGCCCGAAACCGTCGAAGAGGCCAATCGTCGCCTGGTCGGGACCGTCCATCACTGGCGGCACTGGCTGGCCGGCGGCCGGTTCCCGGATCATCCCTGGAGTGCCCAGCTCACGCGCAGCGCGTTGACCCTCAAGGGCCTGACCTTCGCCCCGACCGGCGCCATCGTCGCCGCACCGACCACCTCGCTACCGGAAACCCCTGGCGGAGAACGCAATTGGGACTACCGCTACACCTGGGTCCGGGACTCGGCCTTCGCGCTGTGGGGGCTGTACACGCTGGGCTTCAACTGGGAAGCCAACGACTACTTCTCCCACATCATCAATCTGGCCGAGAACGCCGAGGACATGCAGATCGTCTACGGCATCGGCGGCGAAACCGACCTGCGCGAACACACCCTGGACAACCTGCGGGGCTACGAGAACGCCGCCCCGGTGCGAGTCGGCAACGACGCGTATCGCCAACGCCAGCACGACGTCTGGGGCGCGGCGCTGGACTCGGTCTACCTCTACGCCCGCCATCAGGACCAGATCGACGCCCGCACCTGGCCGCTGCTGCGGTGGGCGGTCAAGAGCGCGCTCGCGGTGTGGCGCGAACCCGACCACGGTATCTGGGAAGTGCGCGGCAAGCCGCAGCATTTCACCTCCAGCAAGGTCATGTGCTGGGTCGCCGCCGACCGTGGCGCGCGACTGGCCCGCATCCACCAGGACTTCGAGCGTGCCGCCCGCTGGCAGCGCGCGGCCGACGAGATCCGCGCCGACGTCTGCGCCAACGCCGTCGACTCGCGGGGTGTGTTCACCCAGTACTACGGCAGCACGGCACTGGACGCCTCGACCCTGCTCATCCCGCTGGTCCGGTTCCTTCCCCCCGACGACGAACGCGTCCGAAAAACGGTGCTCGCCATCGCCGACGAACTCACCAGCGACGGCCTCGTCCTGCGCTATCGCACCGACGAGACCGACGACGGGTTCGCCGGGGCCGAAGGCACGTTCACGATCTGCTCGTTCTGGCTGGTGTCCGCACTCTCGGAAATCGGCGAGAATCACCGCGCCAAGCAGTTGTGCGAGAAATTGCTCGGCTACGCCAGCCCGCTGGGCCTCTACGCCGAGGAGATCGACCCGGTGACGGGCCGGCACTGGGGCAACTACCCCCAAGCGTTCACGCATCTGGCGTTGATCAATGCCGTCATGCACGTCGTGCGGGACGAGCAGATCGAGTTGCGCACCGCACTCGGGGGCGAGTCCATCGCCCCGCGCCTCGACGACGGCATGCTCACCGGCGGATACATCCATATCTAGGCTGGTGTGGTGCGGCTGGACCACGCAACTCTCGACGCTCGCCTCGAGGCCATCGCCCGGGAGCCGTTTCGGGCGAAGTTCCACCTGCGCGCACCCGAGGTGGAGTTCGTCGCGCTGCGCGGCATGACGGTGGTGCGTGAGCACGCCGCCGACCTCATCGGCAAGCGGCTGGCACCGGCTCATCCGGCCAAGGACGGGAAACAGACCCCGTGGGGCGGTCATCCGGTCTTTCGCGCTCAGCACGCCACCGCCACCTGCTGTCGCAGCTGTCTGCAGCGCACGCACGGCATCGCCAAGGGGCGCGAACTGACCACCCCGGAGCGCGAATACGTCGTGGACATCGTCTGCCGCTGGATCGAGGTGGAGTGCGCTCGCCGGTAGCC
Source organism: Nocardia cerradoensis NBRC 101014 (assembly GCF_000308535.1). Classification (GTDB taxonomy): domain Bacteria; phylum Actinomycetota; class Actinomycetes; order Mycobacteriales; family Mycobacteriaceae; genus Nocardia; species Nocardia cerradoensis. The sequence continues at coordinate 12,259 of NZ_BAFW01000175.1, forward strand.
GGGAACGCCCCCGTCCGGTTCGATGCGTGCTGGACGGGTACGTGGCCGGTATGCCCCATTCCTTGAAGCGCGCCGTCAGTACCCCTCTGCTGTACTTCTTCATTCTGGGCGACGTGCTGGGAGCCGGGGTCTACGTGCTGATCGGTTCGGTCGCTCAGGCGTCGGGCGGTGCGGTGTGGTTACCGCTGGCCGTCGCGCTCGGCATGGCCACCCTCACCGCGGCGTCGTATGCCGAACTGGCGACGAAGTATCCCCGCGCGGGCGGCTCCGCGCACTATGCGACGCGGGCGCTGGGACCGGCCGCCGGCTCACTGGTCGGCTTCTGCATGCTCGCCGCGGGGGTGGTCTCGGTGGGAGCGCTGGCCCGGGCGTTCGCCGGTGACTATCTCCAGGCGCTCGTGTCCGCGCCGAACCCGGTCGTCATCGTCGTCTTCCTGGTCGCGCTGGCGGCGCTCAACATCCGCGGGATCAAGGAATCGTTGCGCGCCAATGTGGCGGCGAGCCTGGTCGAGCTCAGCGGGCTGGTGCTGATCATCGGGCTGGGTGCGTGGATTCTGCTGCGCGGTGACGCCGATCCCGGCAGGCTCACCGAAATCGGTACCGCGGAGCACGGTCCGGTCGCGGCGGTGCTCGCGGGTACGGTGCTGGCGTTCTACTCCTTCGTGGGTTTCGAGACCTCGGTGAATCTCGCGGAGGAGGTGCGCGATCCGCGGCGCTCCTACCCGATCGCGCTGTTCGGCGCCCTGCTCACCGCCGGGGTGGTGTACGTGCTGGTCGGTGTGGTCGCCAGCGCCGCCGTGCCCACCGATGAACTGGCGCGCTCGAGCGGTCCGCTGCTCGAGGTGGTGCGCCGCGCCGGCGGCGTGCCCGACCGATTGTTCAGTGTCATCGCACTGGTCGCCGTCGCCAACGGCGCATTGCTGACCGGCATCATGGCCTCGCGGCTCGCCTACGGCATGGCTCGCGACGGACTGCTGCCGGCGGTGCTCACCCGTCTGCTTCCCGGCCGTCGCACTCCCTGGGTGGCGGTGGTGGTGACCTCGGGAGCATCCCTCGCCCTCGCGCTCACCGGTGAGGTCGCCGTGCTGGCCGAAACCCTGGTCCTGCTTCTGCTCGTCGTCTTCGCGGCGGTCAACTGCTCGGTTCTGCTCGAGCACCGCCATCCCGTCGACACCGACCACTTCCGCGTCCCGACGCCCGTTCCCTGGCTGGCACTGGCGTCCTGCCTCTACCTGTTCACCCGCATCGACGCCGAGATCTGGGCGCGCGGCCTGATCCTGGTCGGCTTGGGCGCCGTGCTCGCGCTGGTGAACGGCCTGCGTACCCGCCGCGCGCATCCGGAATCCCGCATCACGCAGGCCGTGAAGACGATGCGTCCCTGATCCCCGCACGGTCGCAGCCGGTCGGGCGTTCCGGTTGGACGATCGGCAACCGTTGACTTCACGCTGAGCTAATACCTGGTGTTCGCGGCCCTCGGGAGTCACGATCCATGCGCACATGTGAATGTCCGCACGTACTCCGACGAAGGGCGCGATCATGACCGTGACAGATGAGCTTCTGGCCAACAATGCCGACTACGCAGCGCAGTTCAGCGGGCCGCTTCCGCTGCCGCCGAGCAAGCACGTCGCCGTGGTGGCGTGCATGGATGCGCGGCTCGACGTCTACCGCATCCTCGGACTCCAGGAGGGGGAGGCCCACGTCATCCGCAACGCGGGCGGGGTGGTGACCGACGACGAGATCCGGTCGCTGGCCATCAGCCAGCGGTTGCTGGGCACCACGGAGATCATCCTGATCCATCACACCGACTGCGGCATGCTGACCTTCACCGACGACGAATTCAAACGCGGAATCCAGGACGAGACCGGCCTCAAACCCGCTTGGGCGGCGGAGGCTTTCGACGATCTGGATGTGGATGTGCGCCAATCGATCCGGCGCATCGAGGCCAGCCCGTTCGTGACGAAGACGACCTCGCTGCGCGGCTTCGTCTTCGATGTCGCCACCGGCAAACTCCAAGAGGTTCTCCCCTGATCCCGACCCGGCGCACCGATTCAGCTCCGCCGAACTCGGTATGGCGGCGAAACCGCACTATCCCACAACCTATTCAGCGCAGCTGCGCTATCCCTTCACCGCGGGCAGAGAATGCTGACGGGTCGGTGGATCACTCGGCGTCGGGTGTCCGGGCGGATTCTGGACGGTGCCGCAGTCCGGACACGGCCGGATCCGCCACACCGATCTCGAGGCGGACGCGATCCTGATAGAAGCCGATGTGGTCCCGGATCAACGCCACCTCCGGATAGGGATCGTGATACTCCCAGGCGATCGGCTCGTCGCTGCCGGTCGGGTGCCAATACCGGGCCCAGCCCTTGAAGGGGCAGCGGGAGGTGAGTTGTTCGTCCAGGGTGAGCAGGTCGAAGCGGATATCGGCGACCGGAATGTAGAACACGATCCCGTGGTCCTGTTCGGCGACGAGCAGACTCGCGGTGGTCTCGGCCAGGACCCGATCGTTGTGCAGGACGCGGACCAGATTGCGAATTCGGCGCACGTCGACGCGATAGTCGGGCCAATCGGCGAAGCCGGACGATTCCATGTGTTCCTCCGAATCTGTTCCCCCGAGGGCGGGTGGTCAGAGTACGGTGCCGGCGCGGGTGCGGGCGGCGGTATCGGCGGACCGGAACGCCCGCACCATCGCGTGCACGCTGTAGGACGCCATCAGTCGTCCGTCGGCGGCGTGTACCCGACCTTCGCTCTGGGCGTGGCCGCGTCCGGCGTAGACGACGCGGGTGCTGTACAGCAGCCACTGTGTCACATCGGCATCGTCGTGAAAGGTGATGGTGGCCATGGTGATTCCGGTCGAGATCGCGGAATGGGCCATCGATTCACCGAAGCCGGGATGCGGGCGCAACGCGGCGGCCACCGTCCAGTGTGCACACGATTGCGCCAGCAGCGCGGCATGCAGATGGCCCCCCTCCGGCGCGTCGCGGTACCGCGTCCACACGAACAGTTCCGGAGGACCGACGTGTCCGGGGTCGGGACTGTATCCGTCGCCGGCCACGCGCATGTCCCGGCCGTCGACCTCCGTGCCCGGAATGTCCAGCGACGCCAGCTTTTCCGGTGGTTCGACCCTCGGCATCGGCGCCGCCGACCGGATCAGATCGGGTGCGCCGGCGTCCAGCAGTACGGTGCCCGCGCACCGCAGGGTGTCGTGCTGCCGGATCCGGACCTGTGCCGTGCTGTAGGTGCGACCCGAGTGCAGCACCTCGACGTCGACGTCCAGCGGCGCGTCGTGGGCGGCGACCCGCGTGAAGATCATCGACGCCGACACCACGCGCTGCCGGGGTACCTCCTTGGCGGCCGCCACGATCGCGTCGCCGAGCATCTGGCCGGCCTCGACGACGTTGCGGACGGTCGGACCGTGTGCGGGGGCGACGTAATGTCCTGCGCCACAGGACTGTACGTCCATGAGGCGCAGCAGCTCGCCTTGGCTCCACGGTGGCCCGGCCGGGCCCGCTCCGGCATGCGGATCGTCGACCATCGAACCCCTCGCGTATATGACATTCTCTCTATAGGAGAGTCATATTACCAAAGGGTGTGCGCCGCATCACGAGCTCCGCTGCAACTCGGCCAGCGCATCCGCGAGGTGTGTGGTGATGTCCCAGACGTCGGGAACGGCCTCCGGGCAGGCGACGATGCCGAAATCGAGATGTCCGTCGTAGGACATCACGGTGATGTTCAGGCTGCCGGACAACTCGGTGAGCACCGAGACCGGATAGCTGGCCAGCACGCGAATGCCATGCAGATACAGCGGAATCTGCGGTCCCGGGACGTTCGAGACGATCAGATTGACCAGGGGGAGAGTCGGGGCGGCGACGCGCAGCAGCGCCCGCGTCGGCAGGCCGTGCAGGGCCGGTGTGAGCAATGTGGTCAGTTCGTGCAGCAGAGTCGGTGGCTGTTTGCCGAACCGGTCCTTGGCCACGAGCAGATTGTTGTGCAGCAGTTTCAACCGGGCGTGCGGATCGTGTTCACCGATCGGCAGCGGGGACAGCATGAGCGAGAACTGATTTCCCGCGGTCCCGAACTGTTCGGGCGTACGCACCGAGACCGGGATGGCGGCCAGCAGCGGCCGGTCGATGGGGATCTCGCGATCGAGCATCCAGTTGCGCAGCGCCGAGGTGCACAGGGCCATCACGACATCGTTGACGGTGCCGTCGATCGACTTCTTGATCGCCTTGACCGCGTCCAGGGGCAGCGAGGTGTAGGCGACGCTGCGGGTCGTGGTGAGCGGGCGGTTGAACGGCACGTCGTCGTGTTTGGCGCGGAAAGCGTCCCGGCTGCGCAGCAGTGTCGGGACCGCGTCGAGCGCGGCGCGCGTGCGGGCCGATTGGCGGGTCACCGCCTTGGGAGCGCTGCGGGCCAGCATCTCGATCATCGACGGCATGCGGTCGCGGCGGATACCGGCCTCGGGAGGCGGTGTGGCCGTGGGGGTTTCGGAGATGTCGAGGATCGCTCCCATGATCTCCGCCGCGGACACACCGTCGATCACCGCGTGGTGCACCTTCGTGTAGACCGCCTGACGGCCGCCCGAGAGCCCGGAGACCAGGTGGCACTCCCACAGCGGGCGGGATCGGTCCAGCGGCTGGGCGTGGCGGCGGGCGACATAGTCGGCGAGGTCGGCGTCGGTCGCCCCGTCGGGTAGTCGCACCTCGCGCACATGGAAACCGAGGTCGACGGTGGCGCAGTCGTCCCAGTACGGCTCGTCGAGGCCCAGTGGCACGGTGCGTACCCGGCGGCGTAGCGGCGCCACCAGGTGCAGCCGGGCGGCGAACAGCCGCCGCAGCGTGCCGACATCCAGCGCGCCGCGCGCCGCGCGGCCCGAGTCGAGCAGCATGACGGCGCCGATATGCATGGGCGCCGAGGCGGTTTCGCTGTCCAGCAGATGCAGGTCCAGGGCGCTCAACTGCCGCGGCGGTGCCGAGTGCGCCGCGGCGGGGATCGTCGTCGACGGTGGCGTCGCCGTGCGCTGCGGTCCGGCGGCGAACGATTCGCCCGGCGTCCGGAGGTGGACGGTGGTCCCTTCCGCGTGCGAGACGGTGCTGTGCGAGACGGCCATCGTTACCTCCCGGGGGACGGTCCGGGGCGGTTCACCGGCGGCGCGGGTGCACCGGATCGAGCCCGGACGGCTGGGTGGCGCCTCGGCGAGGCGCGGGACGGTGTTCGCGCGGCGCTGGTCGAACGACGAGTCGTCTCGATGTGCGAGACGTGACTGCGAGTCTAGGGGCGAATACGGCCGCCCGGGCTTCGCCGAGAATTCGAGCCCGTAAATTGTGTGCAAACACCCGATGTGGATCGGCCCGCGCGGACCGCGCCCGCCCCGGTCTCTCGATGCGTCCCGCGGCGTCGGACGGCCGGGTACGATGGGTAAATGCCTTCGCGCAGCGTGCATTTCGTGGGGAGCTTCCCCGCCGCGAGTACGGATGAGGCGATGCGGGCGATGGCGGACAGCGCGGGTCCGCTGTTACACACCCTGCCCACCGGTGAGACCCGCCGGTACGAGTACTACGTCCGCCCGATCCTGGAAGACCTGGTCGCTCAGGGCGCGCTGGAGGTCACCCGGGCTGGGGAGTGGCGGACTCGGCGCGATCGGCCTCGATATCGGGTGCCGGAGGCCCGAACGGCGGCCGGGGACGGGATGCACCTCGGGTATTCGGGGGAAGCCGCCGAGGCGCTGCCGATCTTCTCCGCCGTGCGCGCCGAGCTGGGCCGCCCCGAACTCGCGTTGCAGATCGGCATGCCGACCGATCTCACCCTGGCGTTCGTCGCATTGGGGCCCAAGGGAATTCGCTCCGAACGCGCCGCGTTCACCGAGGCCACCGTCCGGGAGATCGCCGCCGTCACACGGGCGGGCGGTGACGATGTGGTGATCCAGCTGGAGGCCACCGCGGAACTGGTGGCGATGGCGCTGACCCAGCCCGCGCACCGCATGGTGGAGCGGCTGCTGGGCTCGGGCCGGGGAATCGCGGCGCTCGCCGCCGCGGCCCCGGAGGGCACCCGGATCGGCGTGCACCTGTGCCTGGGTAGCCTGCACAACAAGGGCGTGCCGCTGCGCACCGCCCGGCCGTTCGTCGATCTGGCCAATTCGGTTGCGCGGCAATGGCCCTCCGGACGCACGCTGGAGTACGTCCATGTTCCGTTCGCCGCCGGCGACAGACCGCCGGCTGCGGAGTCCCGGTTCTACGCTCCCCTCGCCGATCTGTCCCTGCCCGCGGGCACCCGCTTCTACGCGGGTGTCGTCCACGACGTGCCGACCGAGGATGAGCAGCGAAAGACGCTGCACACCATCGAGAATGCGCTGGGCCGCCGCGTCGACGGCGTCGCCTGCGCCTGCGGGCTCGGCCGTCGCCCCCGTGCCGTCGCGGACGCGCTCATGGCGCGCGCCGTGACACTGGCGGGTTCGTGACGGGCGGACCGTCGTCTAGCCGGCCTTGTTGTAGGCCTCGACGATGTCCTTGTGGATCCGGCCGCGGCTCGAGATCTCGTAGCCGTTGTTGCGCGCCCACTCCCGGATGGCGGCGGTCTGCTCGCGGTCCGGGGTCGTGCGGGCGGCGCCGGACTTGACGGCGCCCTTGCGGTTTCGGCCGACCTTGCGGGCGGACTCGGTCCACTGCTCGAAGATCTTGCGCAACTTCTCGGCGTTCTTGGTCGACAGGTCGATTTCGTATTCGACCCCGTCGATGCCGAAGTGCACCGTCTGGTCGGCATCGGACTTGCCGTCGTAGTCGTCCACCAGCTCGACGATGACCTTCTTGGCCATGAAAACCCACCCTCCACTCAGCTCTTATGTGACGCGGCGAAAATGCTAATCGAGTTGGCGAGAGCGTCGTTGAGCAGGGTGAGAACAGTGGCTCGCGGGTAGGTTCGCGTCACGGGCGGAAGATCGCGCGCACGCACCCTTCTCGTTTGTTCTTGAACAGGTCGTACCCGTGCACGGCGTCCTCCAGCGGGAGATCGTGGGTGATCAGATAGGACGGATCGAGGTCGCCCTGCTGGATGTAGTCGAAGATGCGGCGGACGTAGCGCTGGCCGTGCTGTTGTGCGCTGCGGATCGTGAGGCTCTTGTTGGTGACGACGGCCATCGGGAACTTGTCGGTCAGGCCGTAGACGCCGAGTACCGACACCACCCCGCCCTTGCGGCAGGCGAGGAGCGCCTCGCGCAGTGGTGTGGCGCGGTCCGTTTCGAGGCGCAGGAGTTGTTTGACGCGGTCGTAGGCGTGCTGCAGCCCGGTGCCGTGCCCCTCCATACCCACCGCGTCGATGCAGGCGTCCGGACCGCGGCCGCCGGTCATCTCGGCGATGGTGTTCTGCACGCTGTCCACCGCGGTGTAGTCGATGGTTTCGGCATCGAAGTGCTTGTGCGCCAGCGCCAGACGTTCGCGATAGCGGTCGATCACGATCACGCGTTCGGCGCCGAGCAGCCGCGCCGAGTGCCCGGCCATCAGCCCGACCCCGCCGCTGCCCCAGATGGCGACCGTATCGCCGGGGGAGATGTCGCAGAATTCGGCGCCCATCAGTCCGGTCGGCACGGCGTCGGAGACGAACAGGGCCTGTTCGTCGGTGATCTCGCCGGGGACGGGGAAGCAGTTGACATCGGCGAAGGGGACCCGCACGTATTGGGCGTGCGAACCTTGGTATCCGCCGAAGGGATGGGTGTAGCCGTAGATGCCGGCGGTCGGGTAGCCGAGCACGGGGCGTTGCAGGTGGGCGTTCGGGTTGGTGGTGTCGCAGGCGGCCCACAGGTCGTGTTCGCAGAACCAGCACGAGCCGCATCCGATGAACGAGGGCACCACCACCCGGTCACCGACGCCGCGGTGGGTGACCTCGGAGCCGACGGCGACCACGACGCCGACGAACTCGTGCCCGAAGACGTCACCGTGCCGCATTCCGGGCAGATAGCCGTCGATGAAATGCAGATCCGAGCCGCAGGTGGTGGTCAGCCGGACCGCCACGACGGCGTCGTGCGGGTTGACCACCGAGGGGTCGGGCACGGTCTCGACGGCGAGATCGTTCACCCCGTTCCAGCACAGTGCGCGCATGAATCGTTCCTCTCCGTCCGAGGGGCTATTCGTCCGAGGCGGCGCGCGTGCTCGGATTTCCGGCGAGGGTCGGTATCTCGCCCGTCTGCAGCAGCGCCCGCGCGCGGTAGAGCGCCGCGAACGCGGCGGTGTCGGTGAGTATGTCGGGGAGCGGCGCCCCCACGGACAGGGTCACTTCGGTGCCGAGCCCCTGCGGCGCGTCCCGGAAGTCGAGCTGCAGGTAGGTGCCGGTCGGGTCGTCGCCGGTACCGGTGAAGCGCAGCGTGCCCGGCTCTTCGGTGAGTGCCGTTGTCCAGGTGACGGTTTCGCCGTCGTCCGGGCCCAGCCGCCACACGTATCGGGCGCCGTCGGCGGTGTGTACCGAAGCCATCTCCCCGAACACCCGGGAGAGCATTCGCGGATCGTGCCAGAGCCGTTCGACCTCCGCGCGCGGACGCCCGATCGTCACGATCTGCGGGTGTCCGCGACTCGAGGCCGCGCCGACAACTTTCGTGACCACGGCGCCGAGCCGATCCATGACCGCATCGGTGACATTCATCCGGGCCTCCTCGCCGGTCGCTTCGCTGGCGAGCTACCCGGCGCCGCCGGGGGTAAACGCCAATTGCCGGAAGGTCGCGGGGTGTTCGTAACCGTCTCGTTCGCAACTTTTCCGAGTGGTAATGTCTCGCGCCGCGGTGTCGTTACCACGGGTTCCGAATCGGCGGAGCGTCCGTCAGCCTACCGAATTTTCCGAAATGTCTATCTTTCACAAGATTGCTGGGCTAGGTTCTCCGCTACGCCGGACACTCGGCGGATGAGAAAGTCGGAGGACACCGTGGAATTTCTTGGCTCTGTCGCTGGCATCCTGCAGATGGTGATCGGCACCATCCTTGCCAACACCGGTTCGGGTGGCTCCGGCTCCGGCTGGTGATCGCGACGGATTCGGCTCGCTACCGGCGAGCCGAATCCACCGCGCGGGTGACGGCGGTGTCGCCGAGGCGGTCGTCGGCCCGGTCGTTCACTGATCGAGCGCATGCTCCGGTTGGCAGACGTGCATCGGTGACGGCAGGTACCGGACCATCGCGTCCAGCAGTGCGGCGGTGTCGTCGGTGCGCGGCGACGCATCGCACAGGATGGGCACGACGTCGCCGATCCGGGTGAGGCGGCGGATCCGGTCGTACAACTGTTCCGGCGGCGGCTTCCCGGTGCTCGGCACGCCGGGGCGCGCGGTGTCCTGCGCCAGCACCGCGTCGACGAGTTCGTGATACCGCTGTTCGGCGACCGGCCAGTGACTGCCGAAGAATTCGACGGCCATCGGTTCGAGTGCCCACATCGGGATCAGATCGATGACGCCCTCGAATGTGGCTCCGATGCCGAGCGGAATCTGCACCGTCAGCGGCACCGCTCCGCGCGTGGCGGCGACGGTGCGCACGCAGCGGCCGAAATCCGCGGCGCGATGGTCGAGTCCGCGCACCAGGCACAGGCGGGCTACCTGGTGGTCGTCGGCCACGCGCAGAATCGTCTCGAGTCGCGCGGCGCTCGCCGCGGCCGCGTTCATCAGCGCGACCACCCCGTCGGCCGTCCGCACGGCCCGTTCGAGTTCCGCGATCGGCGCGTGGCTCGACAGTTCGGTGAGGCGAACCGTGTGCTCGACGCCGTCGGTCACCCAGTGGACGGTGACCGCTGAGTGGGACCCGTTCCCGGCGGGCCGGCGGCACAGCCGGCCGAGGAGCGCCGTCGTCTCCCCGGGTTCCCCGACGATCGTGACGTTGCGAATCGACTGCGGGTCAATGATTTTCATGCCCATCGCGGTGTGGTACTCCAGATCGACTCGAGGGTGGGGGCCATCCTCGATCCGGTCACACCGTACCCGGGCGCGTGCATCGGCGGAGCGGATTTCCTCGCCAAAATAGAACGTGTTCCTATATCGTCGGCGCTGTGCAGAAAGAACAACGCCCCGCCGTGGAAGGTTGGTTCACTGCGGACGACGGCACCGTACGTCTCCAGGGAAGTCGCTGCGATGTCTGCGGCACACCGTACTTCCCGCGGAACACGCTGGCCTGCCGCAACCCGCAGTGCGCGAGTCCGAAGGACGGATCCGAACTGGTCGAGTATCTGTTCTCCACGCGAGGCCGGATCTGGTCGTACGCGGACGCCCGCTACAAACCGCCCGCACCCTATGTCTCGCCGGATCCGTTCGAGCCGTACGTCGTGGCGGCGGTGGAGCTCGAGGAAGAGCAGATGGTGATTCTCGGGCAGGTCGTGCGCGGCCTCACCGTGGACGACCTGGCCGTCGGCATGCCGGTCGAACTGACCCTGGGCGTGCTGTACGAGGACGAGGAAGCGGAGCACACGGTGTGGATGTGGAGGCCGGTCGATGCCTGACAACGATCGCGATATCGCCGTCCTCGGTGCGGGTATGCACCAGTGGGGCAAATGGGGACGCAATTTCGTCGAATACGGCCTGGTGGCCGCGCGGGCGGCGCTGGCCGATGCCGGCGTCGACCATCGCGACGTCGGCTACATCGCCGGCGCGGACACGATCCGCAACGGCTACCCCGGATTCGTGTCGGGTGCGACGTTCGCCCAGGCGCTCGGCTGGTCCGGCGCCCGGATCTCGAGCAGCTACGCCGCGTGCGCCTCCGGCGCTCAGGCCATCGCCAACGCGCGGGCGCAGATCCTGGCCGGGCTGACCGATGTGGCGCTCGTGGTCGGTGCGGATGCCGCCCCGAAGGGGTTCTTCCAGCCGGTCGGCGGTGAGCGCCGCGACGATCCGGACTGGTTGCGTTTCCATCTGCTCGGCGCCACCAACCCCATCTACTTCGCGCTCTACGCGCGCCGGCGGATGGCGCTGCACGGGGCCACGCTCGACGATTTCGCCGCCGTCAAGGTGAAGAACGCCAAACACGGCCTGAACAACCCTTACGCGCGCTACCGCAAGGAGGTCGCGGCCGAGGAGGTCGCGGCGTCGGCGATCGTCTCCGATCCGTTGCGGCTGCTCGACATCTGCGCCACCAGTGACGGCGGCGCCGCGCTGGTGCTGACGTCGATGGATTACGCCCGCCGCCACGGCATCGCCGACCCGGTCCGCATCCGGGCGCTGTCCACGGTCACGCCGACCTTCCCGAAAACCGTGCTCGATCTGCCGGATTTCGCGACCGACTCCGCGGTGGCCTTCGATGCGCCCTCGCGGTCGTTCCGGTCCGCGATCGCGGACGCCGCCTACGAGGAGGCCGGACTCGGCCCCGCCGATCTGTCCTTCGCGGAGGTCTACGACCTGTCCACCGCGCTGGAGCTGGACTGGTACGAAGATATCGGGCTGTGCGAGATCGGCGGCGCCGAGGAGCTGTTGCGCAGCGGCGCAACCACTTTGGGTGGCCGCGTGCCGGTGAATCCCAGCGGCGGCCTGGCCTGCTTCGGTGAGGCCATCCCGGCGCAGGCGATCGCTCAGATCTGCGAACTCACCTGGCAGTTGCGCGGCCAGGCCGACGGTCGTCAGGTGGAGAACGCCCGCGCCGGTATCGCCGTGAACCAGGGCCTGTTCGGCCACGGTTCGGCGATCATCGCCACCCGCTGAAGCCGCTCCGCTCACGAAAACCCGGGTCGCACCCGGGTTTTCGCGTATCCAGGCAGGTTCGGGGTCCGGCTCGCTCAGCCCCAGGTTGCCTGGTCCGGCACGGTGGAAGTGAAGATCACGTAGAAGTGCTGGCCCGGCAGGAGTTCGTTGATGTCGTGCCAGCGGCCGGCGGGATCGCGCTGGTAGTAGTGCTCGAGGCCGGTGCCGTCGTCGTAGCAGACGATGCCGGCGGTGCCGAACGGGCTCCAATACACCTCGGTGCCCGGTCGCGGTGGTTCCAGTGGGGTACGGAACTGCTGGCTGCACGGGGTGATCACCGGGTGATAGATGCTGGGTTGGGCGACCGCGCTCGGCGCCAGTGCCGCGAGTCCGGCGGCCGAGATCGCGGCGGCGGTGAGAACACGGCGGACGGTGAAATTCGGCAATTCTGCTCCTTGCCTGTCGGAAAAGAGTTCACTGGCCTGTGTCGGCAACCCTACGGTCTCCTCGTGTGATGAAAAAGTGGTTTGGCAGGCCGGGATCGGGGTTTTCGGTAGTCAGCTGTGATCTTGGGGGAACGAGGAGTGAGCCGCATGCCGAGTAACAGAGATTCCGTATTCGTCGACGATGAGGCCCTGGCCTCGATGCCTGCCGAACAACCGGCCGCGGTGAGCTGGCCGGATCCCAGCCCCCTCGATTCGTGGTGGAACGACGTCATGGGCCTGTCGGCCGACCCGCCCCGCCCGAACGCCTAGCCCGACATCACCGCGTCGCTCGGGCTGCGGCGAGTCACTGCCGGGCGCGGCGCGCCGACGACAGCGCGCACGAATGAATACTCAGGAGGTGGGGCCGGATGACGGCTCTGCGCCGCGTCCCTCGCGGCTGCCCCGGTAGGCGCTGCGCCGAAGACGGGTGATGAACCGCGGGGCCAGCGCGACATCGGGCGGATGGTGCAGGGTCGGGTCGACGGCGTCTTCGGGAGGCGGGGCCACGGTTTCGGCGGTGAGCCGCAGGTCCGCGAACGGTTCTTCGGGTCCGTTCAGTCGCGCGGCGGTCAGGGTGAAACCGAGGCCGTGTGTGGTCGCGTATTCGCGCAGCGTCGCCAGGGAGGCATCGGCGGGTTGATCGGCGTTCGGCCGGGCGAATATCCACTGCGGGTCGCCGCCGTCGAACCGATAGGCCATCAGCGTCCCGTAGGTCGCGTGGCGCCAGGACGGAACCGGTATCGCGAAGAATCGGGTCAGCGTGCCGGTGGGTGTGGACGCCAGGGCGAGGTCCCAGCGCCCGCCGGGGGTCCGCACGCGCAGCCCGATTCCCACGGCGTCGGGCACGCGTCCCGGCATGCCGAGGGCTTTGGACAGGCGGACCTCGACGTCGCGTTCTCCATCCCCGAAATACCTCTCGAAGGCCGCGGCGGGGCGCAGGTGCCCGCTGAACCAGAGGCCGCGTGGATGGAAGACGCGGGCGCGCCGGGCACGGGCGACCAGCTCGAACGATTCCTCGACCAGGCGTTCGGCTTTCACATCTTCACCTTCATCGTGACGGTCGGGTGGGGCCGGCGGCAGCCGACATCTGGCCGGTACCCCGTCACGGCCGAGGTATTCGCGCGACCCGGCTCAGGATTCGGCGCGGGCGTACGGGAAGGGGAGAACCTGCGTGGCCTCGGGTCCGCCGCAGGTGTGGGTCACGGTGAAGACCACCGCTTGCCCGGGGCTGAGGGTTTTATATCCCGGCATGTCGATCGTGCGGTAGTCGACGAAGACCGCGTCGCCGGTGGCGCTGGTCAGGTAACCGAACCCCTTCTCGGCGTTGAACCACGCCACCTCCCCGCGCTGCCAGTCGGGCAGCTTCTCGTCGACCTGCACGAGGTGCGGATCCGGATGGGTGCGGTGCTCGGCGGGAACAACGGCGGGGTTCCAGGTCACGGTCATGCGCATACTCATTCCGGTCGCGGTGCGGGGTGGGCAACTGGCCGGCAGCCGGTTTCCCGGCGCCGCCAGCCGCGATACCCGCCCGTGCCGAGACCAAACAATCACCTCGGCCCCTGGGTGAGCCGGCTGCGACCGGACCGCCGACGCGTACTCGCGCGCCGGCGGTCCGTGGAGGTGCTGCGTCAGCCGGCCGGTGCCGGTTCGGGTGCGGTGAGGAACTGCGCGATCGTGGGGTCGACGGCATCGCGGACCCGAATCTTCTTGGGCAGCAAGCCGTTCGCGTGCAGCAGGTCGGCGGCGTGCTGTTGTTCGTCGAGGAATTGTTCGGTGACCGGGCCGAGGCCGAACGGGCGGCCGCGCAACGCGGCCTCCCAGGCGTCGAGGTCGGCGGTGCCGCCGCGGGCGACGATATCGTCGACGAAGTATTGTGCTGCGGCGCGGGGGTTTTCGGCGATCCAGGCGTCGGACTCCCGCAGGGCGGTGATGATCGCTTCCAGCGCCGGGCGGTGGGCTTGCGCGAAGTCGCGGCGGGTGAACCACAGCGAGGGGTGGCTGAAGACCGATTCGGTGTCGACGAGGGTGTGCAGCGGGGTGGCGGCCTCCACGGCGGCCAGGCCGGGATAGGCGCCGACCCAGGCGTCGAGGCTGCCGTCGAGCAGCAGGGCGCCGCCGTCGTGCACGTCGGTGTCGACCGGTTCGATGTCGCCCCAGCCCAGACCCGACCGCTCCAAGGCGAACAGCAGCAGCGTGGTCTGCCAGGAACCGTGCGCGATGCCGACCCGCTTACCCTTCAGATCGGCCACCGATTCGATGCCGTTGCCGGCCTTGGTGACCAGCCGGCCGTTCTCGATGCGCGGTCCGGAGATGCCGACGTAGACGATGTCGCGGTCGTTGCCGAGCGCGGTGATCGGCGGGGTGAATCCGGTGCCGATGAAGTCGTAGCCGTTCGCGTCGAAAAGATAGTCCGAATGGACCGACGGCAGTGCGGTCTTCACGTCGGCGCGGGGCGGCTGCGGCAGGGCGCGCAGGTCCACCCACTCCACGTCGGGCAGTGCGCGTTCCAGGATGCCGCGGTGACGCAGGACGAACAGCGAATTGTTGTGCGGGAAGTAGCCGACACGAACGGCCATGGGTTGCTCCTCGGGAAAGTACGGAAGGGGGTCAGATCAGTCCGCGGCGGCGGGCCTCGTCCGCGAGCCCGGTGCGCCCCCACTGCACCGCGAGATTGGACTTGTCGAATTCGACGGAGCCGCCGAGGGTTTCGGCGATCGCCTGGTACTGTGCGCCCTCTTCGAGCAACACGACCAGCTTCGCCAGCTCCAGCAGTCCGGCACGGCCGATGACGTTCGCGCCGCCGTTGGCCTCGAAGATGGCGATGAGGTCGGGGTCGCGGGACAGTTGGCCGAGGATGAACTCGCCCGCGCCGATGCTGCGATCGATATGCGGCGGGATCTCGCGGGACAGGGTCAGCCGCTGCACGGCGGCGTAGCGGATCGGGAAGACGCGGTGGGTCTGCGCCCAGCCACCCAGCCAGGGGCTGTGCACGTGCACCACCGAAGTGATCTCCGGGTGCGCGCGGAACACCGCGGCGTAGCCGGTGACGAAGCCGGCGGAACCGGTGCCGGACAGTACTTCTCCGTCGAACGTGGCGACCACGGGTCGCACGGTGCGGTCGTCGGCCCAGGGGCCGGGCTCGTTGAGCGCTACCGCGATGTCGTGGCCGGGCACGCGTTCGACGAAATTGACGGTCCCGTTGCCTGCGACGGTGCCGGTTTCGCGGAACACCCGGAACGCCTTCTCGGCGTCGCGGGTGGCGGCGGCGACGAATTCGGTGACGGTGTCGTCGAGCGGGATTTCGGTGGTGGTCACGATTCTCCTAGTGGGCGTGCGTCAGTGCGGGGGTGGCCTCGGGTGCGGTCAGGCGGGAGCGGCCGAGCAGCGGCAGCACTTCCTCGCCGACCCGGTAGGCCTCTTCCAGATGCGGGTTTCCGGCGAGAATGAAGGCGTCGACCCCGAGGTCGATCAGCTCGTCGAGGCGCTGCGCGACCTGTTCGTAGCTGCCGACCAGGCCGAAGGCGGGCCCGCCGCGGATCAGGCTGAATCCGCACCAGACGTTGGGTTGCACCTCGAGATCCCGGTAGCCGGTGATGGTTTCGGGGACCCAGCCCTTGATCCGCGCCGCTCCCACCGAATCGCCCTGGGCGGCGCGGTTGGCGGCCTCGCGGTCGACGAAGGCCCAGCCCTTGCGGATCTCGTCCCACGCGGCCTCTTCGGTGTGCCGGGCCAGGATGTCGATGCGGACCGCGAATTTCGGTGTGCGGCCGATCTTTTCGGCATGGGCGCGCACGCCGTCGAATTTGGCGCGCAGGTCGCCGAAGGGCTCCAGCCAGGACAGGTAGTAGTCCGCGTGACGTCCGGCGGCCTGCACCGCGGCGCCGGAGGATCCCGAGAAGTACACCTCCGGGAACGGTTGGCCGGCCAGCCCCGGCGGCAGGGCGGCGGCCTCGGTGTGGAAGAACCGGCCGTCGTGGGTGTACGGCCGCCCGTCCCACACCCCGCGCAGCACGTCGAGGAATTCGCTGGTGCGGGCGTAACGGTCGTCGTGGGAAACCTTGTCGCCCCACCACAATTGGGCCGGACCCCCGCCGCCGCTGATGATGTTGTAGACCAGCCGCCCGCCGGTGGCGCGTTGCAGACTTGCCGACATGCGCGCGGCCTGCACCGGGTGCAGGAAGCCCGGCTGGAAGGCGACCATGAAGCGGTAGGTGGTGGTCTCGCGGGCCAGTGCGGCGGCGAAGGCCCACGGATCCTCGGTGACCGGGAACGAGGGCAGCAGCCCGCCCAGGAATCCCGCGGATTCGCTCGCTCGGGCGACGGCGGCGACGTGATCGATATAGCTGTACCCGTCGAGTTCACCGCCGCGCACGGCCGGGGCGATATTGCCCGGGCCGTAGCCGTCGGCGTTGCCGCGATTGTGGCGGCGTGGTGTGCGCAGCGAGGCGTGGTCGCCTTCCATTCCGATGCGCCAGTAGATGTCGATCGTCACAGCGCGACCTCCTTCAGGGTGCGTCCGGCCGGATCGGCGAGGAACAGCAGGTGCTCACCGGCCCGATGTATCTCCTCGATGTGCGGGTGCCCGGACAGCACGATGGTGTCGAAACCCGTTGCGGCATAGACCTGCAGCTGCCGGGCCACCTGCTCGTAACTGCCGACCAGACCGATGGCCTGCGAATATCCGAGCAGGTCGAATCCCGCCCAGCGGCCGTCGCCCAGCGCCAGCGATCGCGCGCCCGGCCCGTCCGGGCGCACCTCACGCCATTGCCGTTCCGCTCGCGCCCAGGCTTCGTCCTCGGTCTCGCGCGCGATGACCGGGATCTCGAGTCCGGCGCGCACGGTGCGCCCGGTCTCGCCGGTCCGGGCGCGCAGTGCGGCCAACTGTTCGCCCGGGCCGTCGGGGGATTCGGTGAACACGTGCACATCGCCGTGACGTGCCGAAAGGTCCAGAGCCTCGGGCGAGGTGCCGGACAGGTAGACGGTCGGGAAGGGCAGGCCCGACAGCACGCCGCGGAAACCGCCGTCGATCACGTCGTAGTAGTCGCCCGCGAAATCGAATCCGGTGCCCCGGAACCCGGCCGCCGGCACCGGATCGCTGTTCCACACACCGCGTGCGACGGTGAGGAATTCCGCGGCGCGACGGTAGCGGTCGGCACCGGACACCCGGTCGCCGCGCGAACGCGCCTCCGCGTCGTCGGTGTCGACCGCCAGGTGCCAGCCCAGCCGCCCCGCCGACAGGCGCTGCAGGGTCGCCGACACCTTCGCCGCGTAGACGGGAGTGCCGAAGGCGGGCTGGAATTCGACGATCACCCGGCTGTGCCGGGTGGCGCGCAGGGCGCCGCCGGCGACGATCCACGATTCCTCGCCCAGCGGGTCGTAGGGCGCGAGCACGCCGTCGAGTCCGGCCAGTTCGGCGGCGTCGATCACCTGATGCAGGTCGTCGAAGGGGCCGAAGCGGCCGGGCCGCACATCGGTCGGTTCGCGATCGGGCGCACGATCCCCGGTGTGCCCGCTCGCCGGGGTGGGCACCGGACCGCCGAAACCGCCGCGATGCCGCAGTTCCGGGCGTGCGCGGCGGCCGTCACCGCGGCTGGGCAGTCGCCACAGGTATTCGGTCATGCCGCCGCCCGTCCGGTCGCGACCAGCTCCCGTGCCCGGGCCAGCGGCTCCGGCGCGATCCACGATGCGAGATCGAAGTCGGTGGCGAGGAAGCCGTGGGTGTACAGGAACTGTTTCTGCACACCCAGCAGCTCCAGCCGTTCTTCGTCCAGGCTGGGATGCAGGCTGCGGTGGAAGTCCTCGCCGTAGGCGGCCACGACTCCCTCAGGGCCGGACAGGGTTTCGCGTTGCAGCACCGCGCGGACGCCGTCGAGATTGTCGCCGGCCCAGTCGGCGGCGCGCAGACTCTGCGCGAGGAAGTCGACCACCACCTCGGGCCGGGTGTCGAGAAGTTGCTGATGCACGGTGATGGGGCGCGGGGTGCCGTTGTTGACGCGCAGCCGCTTGCTGTCGGTGGCATCGAGGTCCACCGCCACCCGCAGCCCGTGCTCGGCGGCGACCTCCTGGGCCCGGGCGCCCTTGACGTAGATCGCGTCCACCTCGCCGCGCAGCAACTCCTCCGCGCCCCAGGTGACGCGGCGGTCGCGCTGCTGAACATCGGTGCGCACCTGCGGATCTCGTTCCACGGCGAGTTCGACCACGGTGACATCGGCGAGGGTCAGACCGCCCAGCCGCAGCGCGTTGGCGAAGCCGTGCAACGCCATGGCGCGCGGGAAGCTGCGGGCCTGATCCTGTGCCCAGGCCGGAATGCCGATGCGCAGACCGGCCAGATCGGCGGGGGAGGCGACCGCGGAATCCGGGCCGACCAGGATGGCCTGCGATTCGTCGATCCAGGTGAGGCCGATGAGCCGGGTGGGTGAGCCGGCGGCACGGGCCGCCAGCGCGGGCACGTTGCCGCCTTCGCGCACCAGGCCGGCCAGGCCGTGGTCGAAGTGGAATCCGGCCAGTTCGGGTCCGGCGTCCTGCAGGACGCCGAAGGTGAGGCCGCCGCGCTGCGCGGCGTCCCCGAGCCAGCCCAGGCTGTGCGCCAGACCGCTGGCGGTCGGCACGGGGCAGCGGGTGTACCAGAGGGTGTCGGTCATGAAAAGCTCCGTGGTTTCAGGGAATTCGGTGGTGGTCGGTGGTGTGGCCGACGCCGAGTTCGGCGAGCAGAGCCGCCTGGTAGCGCAGGGCGGCGGGGTCGGTCCGGTCGCGCGGGCGGGGCAGATCGATATCGATGTCGACGGCGAAGCGGCCCCGGTTCAGGACGAGGACCCGGTCGGCCAGCCGGACCGCCTCGTCGACGTCGTGGGTGACCATCAGCACCGCCGGGCGATGGCGCTCCACCAGGTCGCCGACGAGGTCCTGCATCTGCAACCGGGTCAGGGCGTCGAGCGCGGCGAACGGCTCGTCCAGCAGCAGCAGTTCGGGCTCCCGGACCAGTGCGCGCGCGAGGGCGGCGCGCTGGGCTTCGCCGCCGGACAGGGTGGCGGGCCATTGCCGGGCTTTCTCGTCGAGTCCGACCTCGGCGAGGGCGCGCAGGCCCGCCTCCCGGACCGGCTTGGAACGGCGTTGCCCGACAACGACATTCGCCAGCACCCGTTTGGACGGGATGAGCCGGGGCTCCTGATAGACGGTGGTGCGGACGGCCGGAACCAGCACCTCGCCCGCATCCGGAGCCTCCAGCCCGGTGAGCAGTCGCAGCAGCGTGGTCTTGCCGGTGCCGCTGGGTCCGAGCAGCACCACGAACTCGCCGCGGCGGATGCTCAGGTCCACACCGTCGAGAACGATCTTGTCGCCGAAGGCTTTTCGCAGTCCGGTGATGTGCACGGCCAGCGGTGTGGCGGTGCGGGGTTCGTCCACGGCGGTCATCGGATCGCCACCTGCCCGCGCCACGGCATCGCGAAGCGTTCGATCAGCCGCACCGCGCCGTCGAACACCAGGCCCAGGACGGCGTAGAGCACGACGCACAGCACCATGTAGTCGGTGCGGTTGTATTCCTGCGCGAGGGTGACCAGATAGCCCACGCCCTTGCTGGTGCCGACTTGCTCGGCCGCGATCAGGCCGGTGATGCTGATGGACAGGCAGACCCGCAGCGCCATCAGGATGCCCGGCAGCGCCGACGGCAGGATCACCTCGAGCACCAGTCGCGGGCCGGCCAGCCCGAAGCCACGGGCGGCCTCCACCACCTTGCGGTCCACATTGCGCACGCCGAGGTAGGTGTAGGCATACATGGGCGCGACGGTGGCGACCGCGATGAGCAGCACCTTGTACAACTCGTCGATGCCGAACCAGGCGATGAACAACGGCACCAGCGCGAGGAACGGGACGGCGCGCACGATCTGCATCGTCGAATCGACCAATTCCTCACCGAGACTGGACAATCCGGCCGCCAAGCCGAGCAGCAGCCCGGCCGAGACGCCGAGTCCCACCCCCAGCCCGGCGCGGACGAAGGAGGCGAGCGCGAAATCGACCAGCTGGCCGTTGTGCACCAGTTCGGTGAACGCCGACCAGACCTTCGGCGGGCCGGCCAGCACCTGCGGCGACAGCGCGCCGGTGGCCGACCCGATCCACCAGCCGGCGAAGATCAGTACCGGAAGCAGGAAGCGCAGCGGCACCGAAAGCCATGCGGGTCGGCGTTTCTCGACCCGGCTGCGCGGCGGTGCCAGCCGGCCCGTCGACGCGGCGGGAGCGATGACGGCGGTCATGTCAACGGCCCGTCTTCAGCGCGGCCAGCTGGTCGGGGGTGAGCTTGGCCTTCAGGTCGTAGAAGATGTCGGCGGCGGTGATCTTGCGGCTGATCACCCCGTTACCGGCGAACAGGTCGACCACGTCGGCGAGGTCGGCGGCATCGGATTCCAGCGGCAGCCGGGGCACGGTGGCCTCGCTGTCCACGCGGATCGCATCGGCGAGCCGGGCGCCGGTCAGCGCCCGCGGGCCGGTCTGCTCGAAGACGTTCTCGAACGCGGATGGATTGTCGTGCTGCTGAACGGTCAGACCCTGCAGCACCTCGAGATATTTGGCGGCGACCTCCGGGCGTTTGTCGAGGATCTCGGTGCGGAAGACCACCACCGTGTTGTCCTTGGAGCCGATGCTCTGCTCGGTCGCGATCTCCACACCGCCGTTGGCCTTGGCCTCCTGATAGGGCACCAGGAACGAGGCCCAGGCGTCGACCTTGCCGGTGGCGAAGGCCGAGGCGGCGTCCTTCTGCTGCAACGGCACTCGCGTCACCTTGTCGGCCGGCACGCCCGCCTGGGCGAGGGCCTTCAGCAGGATGTATTCGCCCTTGCCGGCCGGGTTCACCGCGACGCGCTTGCCGACCAGTTCGGCCACCGAGTGGATGCCCGATTCCTTGGTGGCGATGATGCCGCTCTGGTCCTTACCGGCCGGATCCTGCACCGCCACGATGCGGACCGCGACATCCTTCGACAGCGCACCCACGACCGGGCTGAACGCGGCCCCGGAGATATCGAGTTGCTTGGTGTTGAACAGCTTGAGCATGGAGCTGAAACCCGGTGTGGTGTTGACCCATTCGACCTTGGCCCCCAGCGGAGCCAGGGCCTTGTCGAACGTGCCGTCCCGTTTGGCCACCGCGAGCGGACCCGCGTTGCCGGGATCGGCCACCTTCAACACCAGCTGCGATCCGGCGCCGGATTCGGTCGCGGATCCGGAGCCACACGCCGCGACCAGAGCGACGACGGGGGCGAGCGCGAGCGCGAGTCGCCAACCGTGTGGCCTGCGCGTGCGGAACATCGTGGAGCACCTCTTCCGAATCGGGAACCGAAGTCGAGTGATATCCAGCGACAGTAGGGACGGACGGACCTCGTTACGAGGTAATGCTTTCCGAGGATCGGAAGGCTTGACGAAACCTCCTCTTCGGGTGTATTCGCGGCACGCGAGTCCTCTGTACTGGTCAATCAGCTTGATCGACGCGGCTTTTCGCGCAGCGTGATCCGAAGTCGGTGCGGGTTGTCTTTCCGAATAGTGGAATGAACGAGGCGATGCGGACCGCCTTTCTGTGTTACCGTCCCCGGCGTGGAAGCCTCCGGAGTGCAGACCGTCACCCGCGCGCTGTCGGTCCTCGACTGTTTCCGCGACGGCGACGAACGCGGCGTCTCGGAAGTCGCCCGTCAGCAGGGCCTGGCGGTGAGCACCACCCACCGCCTGCTCGCCGCGCTGGTGCAGGCGGGCTTCCTGGAGAAGGACGAGGCCTCGAGCCGCTATCGCATGGGCGGCGCACTCGCCGAATACGGTCAGATCGCCTACCGCCAGCACCGCATCTATCTCGCCGAGCCGAGCCTGGAACAGCTCGCGGCCACCACCGGCGCCAGCGCGTCGGTCGCGATCCGGCACAGCATTCATGCCGTCCTGCTCGGCACCAGCCGCTGGCGGGAGACCGACGGACATCGGCTGATGGGAGTCCGCCTGCCCCTGCACGCGAGTGCGCTGGGCAAGGCCCTGCTCGCCTGGTCGGGTGCCTCCGACGAGGTCCTGGCCACTCTTTCCTACGACGAGGGCACCGCCCGGTCGGTCTCCTCCCCAGCCGAACTGCGTGCCGAACTGGAGCGCACACTCGCCCGCGGTTACGCCTACAACGACGAGGAGCTGGATCCCGGCTTCCGGACCATCGGCCTGCCGATCCTCACCCGGGACGGCGACTGCCGCTTCGCGCTCGGACTGCGCGGGCCCACGGCGCTGATGATTCCCGAGCGACTCCCGCTGTTCGTCGAACTGGCCAAGGTGACGGCCGCCGACATCGCCACCCGATTCGAGGCGGGCTGAGCGGATCTTCCCCGAACCGCTGCCGGTGCGTGCCGGGGGCGCTATCGTCGCTGCCAGGTCACCTTTGCCCATGGATTGCCGGACGCGTGCATCTGCCCGCCGGCGTAGCGATGAAGGGACACGTCATGAGATTCACCCGTTTCGTGAAAGCGGTGTCGCTCGTGTTCGCGCTGTTCGCCGGATTCGTCGTGGCGACAGTCGGACCCGCGAATGCCCAGACCATGCCGACAATCGTGCTGGTACACGGGGCCTTCGCCGACACCACCAGCTGGGATGCCGTTGCCGCCGATTTGCGTGGGCGGGGTTACCAGGTGGTGGTGCCCGAGAATCCGCTGCGCGGCCCGGCCCACGACGCCGCGGCCGTCGAGAAGACCGTCGCCGGAATCTCCGGCCCGGTCGTCCTGGTCGGCCACTCCTACGGCGGCGCGGTGATCACCAACATCCACAATCCGAACGTGCGGGCGCTGGTGTACGTGGCGGCGTTCGCGCCGGCACAGGGGGAGCCGGTGGCGCTGGCGCTGGATCCGATCCGCTTTCCCGGCAGCCAATTACTGCCGCCCGCACTGCAGATGAAGATCGTCGACGATTCGAGCAACGCCCTCGGCCGCAACCTCGACGCCTACATCGCCGACGCGTCGTTCCATCAGGTCTTCGCCCCCGACGTCAGCGACGCGACGGCGGCTACCATGCTCGCCCACCAGAAGTCCCTCGCGGTGTCGGCGAATGTCGAGCCGTCCGGGCAGCCCTCGTGGTCGAGCACGCCGAGCTGGTATCTGGTCTCCGCGAACGACACCGTGATCCCGCCCGCCGCGCAACGGTGGATGGCGGGCCGGATCGGCGCGCACACCAGCGAGGTGCAGGCATCGCATGTCGCGCTCGTCTCGCAGCCCGCCGTGGTGGCCGATGTGATCGCGTCGGCGGCATCGGGAGTCTGACTCGAGTCGCGATTCGGTGTTCACCTGTTCTCTCGATGTGTCGTGTCATTGGTCACATCGCTGCACCGAAGCTTGTGTGTAGCTCGCCCGGATTCGATTATTGCGGAACAACTGTTCTCTAATATGGAGGCGTTGTGCCGCTGTGTGGACGGCCGTCGTCGAGGGCGGGGGTCGCGGAATCCGGGCGAGAAGGAGCAGGTACCCGATGGCCGAGTCCCCTTTGCACGATCCGCCGGTTCGGGAGCTCGGCGAGGTCGCCGCCTACCTTCCCCGGCTGACCGCCGTGATATCCGACCGGTTGATCGCGATGCAGCCCGAACGTGATCGCCGATCGAATCGCGCCATTGTCGCGGCGACCGCGATCGCGCTGGATTACACCAGTGCCGTGATCGACGGCCGCGGCTGCGTGGAATCGCTGGGCGCGCTGGAACAGTCCGCGGTGCGGTGGGCGCGGCAGGGAGTCGAATTGCCGACGATCACCCACTGTCTGCACAAGGGCATGCGCATGGTCATCGACGAACTGTCGACGGCATTCGACGCACAGACCAACGCGCGTGTCTTCTTCGTGTTGTTCTCGGCGCTGAAAACACTCGGTGTCACCGTGTCCCGCGCGTATATGGGAGAGCTCACGCGCGGTCCGCACAATCCCGAAGGGGCGGAATACAGTATCGCGTCCGCTGTGCTCGCCGGACGCGATATGAGAGTGGCGGCCCGGGATGCCGGCATCGCCCTGGCGGACACCTACTGGGTTTTCGCCATCGCGTTCGGTGAGCCGCTGGGCAGCCGCGCCCGCATCCGCACGTGGTGGGGTTCGGCGCGGCACGAACTCGTCCGGCAACGTCGGCTGCGCGGTGGCGGCGACCCGCTGGCCGTGGTCGGGCGCGATCTCGCGACGGTGCTGGTTCCCACCTCCCAGCTCGCCGAGGCGGACACCGCGGGTGTCGCCGAACTGCTCTCGCAGACGCTCGGCCGGCCGATTCACGCCGTTGTCGAGGGTGCCGACCGGCGTGCGCTGCGCCGGACCGCGAACACGGGCCACGAGCTGGTTCGACTGGCCCGTCGCACCGGCTACCCGGGCGGCCTGTATCGCTTCGGTGATCTCGCGGTCGAGCGGCTGCTCGCCCGCCCCTGCGTCGAGCGGGACCGTCTGGCCGCGATGATCGCGCCGCTGATCGACTGTCCCTACCTGCTCGACACGTTGCGTGCGCATCTGGCCACCGGACTCAGCCGGCCACGGACGATCGAGTCGCTGCACATTCACCTGAACACGCTGGACTACCGCCTGCGGCGGATCGAGCGGCTGACGGGACTCGACCCCCGCGATCCGGCACAGCAGTTCCGGCTGCGCGCGGCCCTGATCGCCTACGACAGCGCGCGCCCGGACCGGCCCGAGTGATGGTGTGGCACAACAGGACCGGGCACCGACCTCGTTGTCGGTGCCCGGTCCTGTTCCTGCCGCCGGTAGCGGCGGTCCGTCCGCTCAGCGCATCCCGGCGCCGGTTTCCGCGATTCCACCGTGCGCTCGGCGAGGCTGCGGTGCGGACGTCTGCGCCAGGTGGCGGCCGGCCACCCGCAGGTGGAGTGCGCCGTTGACCGAGGCGTACCCGACGGTGCTGCCCTCGACCGAATAGCGGAACGCCTGCGGTGTGCCGACGAGACCGCGGGTGGGTGTGAACCGCGCCGCGAGGTCGGGGTGGTGCGCCAGGTTCAACGGTTGCGGCTGTCGTCCGGGGCCGTGGAAACCGAGGACGTCGATCCGGAGTTCCGCACCGACCGAGGTCCAGAAATACGGCAGCGCGTCGAACGGTTCCTTCGCTCCGAGCATCGAGCGGGCCGCATGGCGCCCCTGGGCCGCGGCGACACGGTCGTGCTCGATATTCGTTGCCCGGCCGAGGCGGACGCTGTGAAATTCGCAGACGTCGCCCGCGGCCCACACGGCGTCGTGGGCGCGCAGCGTGCTGTCGCACAGGATGCCGCCGGCCGGTCCGAGGGGGAGACCGGCGGCGGTGGCGAGCGTGGTCTCACGCCGCGATCCGGTGCCGACGACGACGAGGTCGGCGGGAAGGTGCACGCCGGTCGACAAGGTGACGGCGTCCACCCGCTCGGTGCCCTGGAAGGCGGCGGCGGTGGTATGAGGGACCATTCGCACGCCGAGCCGAGCCAGTTCGTCGGCCACCAGCGCACCGATCGGGGCCCCGAGTGCGCGGACGAAGGGCAGATCCTCGGGAAAGACCATCGCCACATCGAGGCCGAGTGCCGCCAGCGAGGCGGCGGTTTCCGCGGCGATGAACGAGCCGCCGACGACCACCGCCCGGGCCGCCGACCGCGCCTCGTCGCGCAGATCGGCGGCGTTCCAGGTCGTGCGCAGGTAGTGCACGCCGCGCAGGCCCGCGCCCTCGCAGATCAGCGGGCGCACAGTGGATCCGGTGGCCAGCAGCATCCTGCCCCAGGACACGGTTCTGCGTCCCACCCGCACGGTGTGCGCGTCCAGGTCCGGATTGGCGACCGGCGCGCGTAGCCAGAGCGCAATGTCGTTGTCCTGCCACCATTCCGGTGAGTGGACGAACAGATCCTCCCGGCTCACCTTGCCGCGCAGATATTCCTTGGTCAGGTAGAAGCGGTAGTAGGGGGGATCGCTCTCCCGCGTCGCCACGGCGATCGTGCCGTCGAACCCGTTGCGGCGCAGCTCTTCCGCCGCGTTGGCGGCGGCGACTCCGCCACCGACCAGAAGGATGTCGACGTGCTGGCCGTCGACGGGTTTGCCGGTCATGATCAGTCCTCGTAGGGGATGAAGTCGACCTTGCGCGCCCCGCAGACCGGGCAGACCCAGTCGTCGGGGATGTCGGCGAACGCTGTGCCGGGGGCGATGCCGCCGTCCGGATCGCCTTCGGCGGGGTCGTAGATCATGCCGCATCGCGTGCAGATCCAGAGCTGTGTCGTGGTGGCGGTGGTCATGTCGTCTCCAATTCGGGGCTCGGGTGAATTACGGCTCGACGGATGCCGAGGTGAGCGCGAAGCGGTTGGCGCGCCGGAACGTGCCGAAGTCGTTGAACCGGACGTCGTTGTCGCGCAGCACGGCCTGGCAGTCGTGCTTGATGGCCTCGCGGATGTAGAACGGGTCGCGGACCAGGAAGTGGTGAATGGCGTGGGTTTCGCCGAAGTTGAAGCACAGCGCGTGGAACGGCTTGAGCCACTTCGCCGTCCACACCTGCGTCTGCTGCAGCACGTTGTGCGCCTGGACGTCGCCGAAGTAGTGCATGTTGGAACTGACGAAGTGCAGGCAGAACGTGCGGACCGCGTTGGGCGCCAGGATGGCGACGGCCAGGAAGTCCAGGATTCCCTGTCCGGGAATCGAGATCGGGCCCATCACCAGCTGGTAGGCGTGGATGCCCAGGAACAGGTGCCACAGCGTGTAGTGGACCGCGCCCAGCGGGAAATAGGACAGGGCGTTGACGGTGGCCAGCTGTCGAGCCTCCTGCGGGGTGCGCGCCTCGTGTTCGATGTAGTTCTCCACGATGCGCCGCATCCGGAACGGTTTGGCGTACATGCCCAGCACCGAGTCGAGCAGGCTCACGAGCCGGTGCGCGCCCCAGCCCTCACCGTTGGTGATCGCCCGCTCCTCGAGGTCGGAATCCGTGCCGGAAACTTCGTGGTGGTGCAGGTGCAGGCGGCGGCGTACCCACGGGTTGATGGTGCTCGGCCGGAAGAACCACACGCCGAACATCATCAGGTTGTGAACGAAACGGTTGTTCCGGAAGTACATCGAATGGATCAGATCGTGCTCCAGCTCGTGCAGCAGCGAGAGCCAGAAGCCGGTGAGCGGGATCGTCACCCACCACGGCAGGACGCCGGCGTGGTACAGCCAGCCGTCGGCGACCACGCCGGCGATGGCGGCGAGGAAGATCCCCAAACCGATCCGATCCTGGTGGGCGGTGATCCACGGATGCCGCGCGCGCCACGAGTCGCCGATCGCGATGATCGCCCCTCTGATCTGCGCAATTCGGTCCGCGTCGGCGCGTTCGAGGTGTCGTTCCCCTGGTAGCCTGGTCGCGAGTTTCATGTGTTCCTCCAACTTAGAGAACAGATGTTCCGAATGTTGACGAACAAGGCTAGATCAACTCAAGCTTTCAGGAGATTATGTGAGTAGACGCACACACGGAAAGCAGAACAAGCGTTCACTGGATGAGGAGGGTGGGCGACCCCGCGCGGCGACCGCGCAACGGACGCAGGCGCAGCGCCGGCACGAGAGCCGGTCGGCGATCATCGAGGCGGCGCTGGAGCTGATCGCGGGTGGTGAGGCCTTCGAAGCGCTGAGCCTGCGCAAGATCGCGACGACGGCGGGACTGGCTCCCTCGGCCTTCTACCGCTACTTCGAATCGCTGGACGCGCTGGGCATCGCGATCATCGAGGAGTCGTTCCGGCGCCTCAAGAAACTTCTCGCGAGTATGGACCCGCCGGCCCCGGGCGAAGCGGATACGCTGCTGTCGGATCTGGTCGATGTCGTCGGCGAATACACCCGGCAGGAGTACAGCTACATCGCCTTCGTCGCCCGGGAGCGAATCGCCGGCAGTGCGACGATGCGGCGCGTGATCCGGACCGAGATCCGCGTCATGATCAACCAGATGGCCACCGTGCTCGCCCGGACCGAGCCGGTCAATCGCTGGCCCATCAAGGACACGAAGATGCTGGCGACACTGCTGGTCACCGTTCTCATCGTGTCGCTGGACAGTTCGCTCGACGTGCTGTCGGTACCCGCCCGGCGCGACGATCCCGACGCGCTGGTGGAGGTCAACGCCAATACGAAGATGCAGCTGGCCTATCTGCTCGACGCGCGATCCGCCTGGCGGCCGGGCAGGCGAGAGGCGGCCCGGAAAGGCGAGTCGTGACCGAGCTCGCCGAACCGCGAAAAGGCCTGCACCACTGAGGGATACGTCTTATGTCGCGTAGTCAGGCGAGTGCGATCACCAGGTCCAGTACGCGCTCCGGGTCGTTCAGGTCGTCGCCGAGGATTTCGCGAATCCGATCCATCCGATAACGCACGGTCTGCGGGTGCAGGATCAGATGCCGGGCGACGTCCTCACGCCTGCCCTGGTGCAACAACCAGGCCCGCAGCGTCTGTTCGTATCTCTCCCGGGTGTCGGGGCGCAGATGATCGAAGGCCGCGAGCGCCGCCGCGCGCTGGAGCTGCCTGGTGCGCGGATCCGCGTGCACGACCAATTGCGCCAGCGACTTCTCGGCATCGAGGGGCCACGGCCCGTCGGTGTGACATTCCCATGCCCGGGTGGCGAGCACAGCCGAATACCGCACATCGAGCCACGGTTGTTCGGGTCCGACAGCGGCCCGGAGGTCGGCGAGCCGCCGGACCAGCGTGGTGCGTGACGTTGTCGCGCTGATCGGCACCAGCAGGACCGCGAGCCCGGAACCGGCCGGGCCGGGCACGAGATCGTCGTCGGCCTGGAGGGTGCGGTGATCGACGAGTGGAACGGCATTGCGCGCGTCGCTGCGCGGGAGGACGACCGCGACCATCGTCTCGGGTGCGTGCCATGCGGCGAGCTCGGCCGCGGCCCGAATCTCGTCGTCCGCCGCACCGGTCAGGAGATGTTCGGTCAGCCGCTCCCGGCGTCGCTGGCGTTGTTGTCCGGCCGAGATCAGCTCGGCGGCATGCCCGCTGACGGCGGCGTCGGCGAGATTGTCGATGTAGTCGAAGTTCAACTCGGCCAGGCGCGCGATCCCGGAGGTGCTCATGCCGTGGGTTTGCGCGGTGCCGCTCCAATGCCGCCAGCCGATGCGCGCACCGAGCCGGAAGGCCGCGTTGAGCGCGTCGATCGAACGCCCGGAATACGCCTCGAACCGCCCGAGATCGTAGGCCGCGCGCTCCACGGCGACCAGGTCGACCGGCCGCCGGCCCGGGCCGTCACCGCAGGCCAGAACCAGGAATCCGGCCAGCATCGTATTGATGTCGGCCCGCGCCCGGCCGCCCAGCGCGCCCTCGAAAACCTCGGCGAACACCGGTAACTCGCGCGCGACGGTCTCGAAGACCTCGTCCTCGGCGACCGGCAACGCGTCGTAGAGCGCGGGGGCGATATCCGCGGGAACCACGGGATCGGCGCGAAACGGCATATTCACACCCACAGTATGAACGAGATCCCGGATTCACCCTCGGCGGCCAAGCATTTGCCTCGAGGAAGCAAGTAGAACAGAGGGAACGGTCTTCGGAGAAGGAATGATGAGAGTCGCAACCACAGTCCACGCGCAGGTCGGCCCCGGCACGCTTTCCCTCGCCGCTGTGGCTGTGGACGCCGCCGCCGAACCGGGAACGGGACGGTAGCCGATGTCGGCCGCATGGCGCACGCTGAGCCGCCGCAATCGGGCACGGTTGCGCGGATCGGGCGAATTCCGGCTGTACGAGGGTTTTCCGGCGGGCCGGGTCGTGGATGTCCGGTCGGCCGACGGAACCGCGATCCATACCGAGGTGTTCGGCCCGGCCGAGGGCTACCCGATCGTGCTCTCGCACGGCATCTGCTGCGCGATTCGCTTCTGGGCCAATCAGATTGCCGCGCTGTCGTCGCATCACCGCGTGATCGCCTTCGATCATCGCGGGCACGGACGCAGCGGGCGTCCGGGTCGTGCCGGATGGACGGTCGAATGTCTGGCCGACGACCTCGCCGCGGTGGTGCGCGCCACGATCCGTCCGGGGGAGCGCGCGCTCGTCGCGGGACATTCCATGGGCGGCATCACGATTCAGTCGTGGGCGCACCGGTATCCCGAGGACGTCACCCGCTGTGTCGACTCCCTCGCTCTGATCAACTCCAGCCCGGGCGACATCGCGATGGACGTGGCCGCCACGCTGTCCGGGGGCGGTCTGCGACCGCCGCTGTCGACACTGCTGGATCGGTTGGGTCCCCTCGGGCTCAGCGCGTTCGGCGGCGTGCCCGTCCCGCGACGCATGCCCCTGCGGGCGGCGATGATGGCGCCGGTAGCGATCGGTGCGGGCGCGCCGCCGGCGGCGCGGGCGCTGATCCAGGAACTGCTGCTGACGACTCCGCCCGCCACCCGAGGCCGATTCTTCCGCACCTTGCTCGACCTGC